>CALJSV010000108.1 GCA_937976095.1 uncultured Clostridia bacterium
GTAGAAACTAAGTGGGTAGAGGAATTAAGGGAGCATTTTACCCTCGTAATGCCTGATATTAGGGGAAATGGTGAAAGTGATACTTCTGGGGAAACAGATTTTTATCATATAGAGAAAATACTGGATGATATAGATGCAGTACTGAAGGCTTGTGGAGTAGAAAAGTTTTACTATATGGGACATTCCTATGGTGCGACAATTGGGTTCCATGTATTTAAAAACAATGAAAATGTGATAAAGGCTATATGTGCGGGAAGTGCACCTGGAGAGCACTTTTCGAAAGTGTTTGCACCACAAGCGAGGAAGTTTTTCGAAGAGCCTAATCATCATAAAAAAGCAAACACATTAGATCAGCTAGAAGCTTCTGAAGAGGATAAAGAATGGTACAGAAACGCCGATTTAGATAGTATAATAGCACAAATGAGCTCATGGGAAACATGGCCTGTTATAGATGTGTCTGAGTTAAACTCCAATATTGCAGTATATACAGGAACAAACGACATTAAAGACTTATTGGACTACTTACATAGTCTTGAAGATACTCTTGGGGCGCATAGCATTACATGTAAGGTATTTGAAGGCTTGGACCATGGACAGCTTATTAGTGAAACTGAAGTTGTAATACCATGGGTCAAGAAACTTCTGTTGAAATAGAATAGTATAATAAAGATGTAGGGGAGATGTGTATAACATCTCCCCTACATCTTTATTATACCACAAAAGTCAATAAAAATATAGACTGGAAATTGAAGTAAAAAGAGCATATAATTTACTTTACATTGCTAAAAAGGGGTGGATGGATTGTATATAGAGGGTTATGCAGACTTGGATTCTACCAATAAGTATTTTGCAAAAAGAGGGATATCTGACTCAAGGCTAAAGAAAACTCAATGGTTTAGCACTCTTCCAATTGCAATAGGCACGCACCTGGGCGATTTTTCGGATGAGCACTCAGAGCTTAGCAAGGCCGCCATAAAGCTCGCTCTTGAAAAGGGCATCAATTTTATTGATACTGCTATAAACTATAGAGGTATGAGGGCTGAAAGAGACATAGGAGAGTGTCTGAGACAGCTGATAAATGAAAAGGAGCAGATCAAGAGGTCTGAAATTATCATATCCACTAAGACCGGAATACTACCAGGGGATATAACACTAAACATGAATTCCAACCTATATCTACAGGAGGTATTGCTTAAGGAAGGCGCAATAGAGGAACATGAAATAAACAGAATAGATTATCATAAGCATACCCTATCGCCTAAATACTTTGAATGGTCAATAAACAAAGCTAGACAACACATGGGGATAGAAACTATAGATATACACTACGTTCACAACCCGGAATTCTCAATGATGGTACTTGGTGAGGAACGTTTTTATAAGAGTCTTATAAAGCTTTTTGAGTTCTATGAGGGGCAGGTAGAAGCCGGAAGCATACGCAGCTATGGAGTAGCAACCTGGGATGCATTGCTTATTGATGATGGTGAGCCTGGATATATATCTCTTGAAAGGACAGTGGAGGCAGCAAAGGCAGCAGCAGGCAATAAAAATAATTTCAAATTTATAATGCTTCCATTTAACCTAAAGAATAATGAAGCGGCAACCAAAAGGAATCAGACAGTAGGAAGAAAGCTGCTATCTGCCTTAGAAGCAGCACAAGAGCTGGAGATCTATACAACTATCAGTGCCCCGCTGGTACAGGGGGAGTGCTTTGCCGAAGCTTCACCTGAAAAAATGTTGAGATATGTGACTGACTCAGACAGCGTATTTGCAGCCATGGTGGGAATGAAGCAGGCCATGCATGTAGAGGAAAACCTTAAAATTTATATCTAAACCCAGCAATAAAATACCCCTGATTATAGATTTGTTATATAATAAGACTATAATCAGGGAATTTTATTATAAATGCAAAAGAAGGAGCAGATCATGACAATTACAAGCTTTTTTAAACTAGTCGAGATACAGACCAAGGTGGCAAGCTTATTTCCATTCCTGCTAGGCACTTCCTATGTGCTGCATAGATATGGGGGCGTAAAGCACATCAACCTTATACTTATGCTGGTTGCTATGCTTGCCTTTGATATGACTACGACGGCTATCAATAACTACTATGATTATAAAAAGGCAGTAAAAAAATACGGCTATGGCTACGAAATACATAATGCAATAGTACAGCACAAGCTAAAGGAAGGAACGGTAATTGCAACTATTATGGCTTTGCTCGCAGTGGCTACGGTTTTTGGTGTGCTACTTTTTCTAAGAACTGACATAATAGTACTGCTTTTGGGTATGCTTTCCTTTGCTATAGGAATAACCTACTCCTTTGGGCCTGTGCCAATATCAAGGACGCCTCTTGGCGAGCTGATGTCAGGTCTTTTTATGGGCTTTATAATTGTTTTTATAGCCGCGTATATACATGTCTATGACAAAGGGCTTATAGTGCTTTTATATGATGCAGGCTTGCTCAATATACGGCTTGAGCTTTTAGAGCTTTTAAAGCTTTTCTTTGTGTCGGTACCTATGATTGTAAGTATCGCAAATATAATGCTTGCCAACAACATATGCGATATAGAGGATGATATAGAGAACAAGAGGTACACGCTTCCAATATATATAGGCAGGGAAAATGCAGTCAAGGTATGGAAGTGGCTTTACTATATGGCTTATCTCAATATAGGGGCTTTGGTGGTGCTTGAGGTACTGCCATATCTATCGGCAATAGCTTTGGTTACCTTCCTTCTAGTCAACAAAAACATAGAAGCCTTTAGCCAGGAGCAGATTAAGAGCAAGACCTTTGTGCTGTCTGTAAAGAACTTTATTATAATCAGCGCAGCCTATGTTGGAACTTTAGCGCTGTCTTTTATACTATAAGCTTGATTTGGGGGGGCTAGCATATGAGAATAATAACCTACTCATTGAGAAATGGGGTAAACTCAAATGAATATTATGAGGCAGCAGAGCAAACAGCTGCAATAGTGTCTGAGGAAGGCCTAAGAGAGCTGGCTATGGAACTGCAGGCCTTTAAACGCTATATAAGGGAAAACAACATAGAAGTGCTGCGCTCTGACGTGGAATACCTGATGGAGCTGCTCACCCTTGGAGTGCTTTTGCTTAGGTATAGCGATGATGCGGTTGTGTTAAACCAGATATCAAAGCAGGTACTTACAAACCTTGTGGAAATGCGTCAAAAAGGAGGCTCCTTAAAGCCTAGCGCTGACTTTTTGAGAGGTCTTCTGGGCACCTTCGTGCTTTACTCGGAGCATAGACCTGAGCTCGTAAGTGCCCTTCAATTCAACACCAAAAACTTTACTAAGCTTTTGGAGTGGCTGACGGCAGCTGGAGAATTTTCACAGGAGGTGAAAAGACTTTCAAGCTGGCTAGACTATGCAAAGGGCCTTTCGGATGAAGAGTCATCAGAGCTTATTGCCAGTGCAGTGTCCTTTGCCATTTGGTTTGAAGAGGAAAGCCTTAAACATCTGGGCAAATATACAGAGGGACTTGAAGCATACCTTGAGAATGTTTCAGAAACTCATCGCTGGAGAGAGAATTTGATATTCTGCAGCAGACAAAGACTTGAGTACCACTTGAATATGGTTGGAGCAGAAATAATGAACAAAGCCTATAGAGAGGACTTTATCAAGACCAAAAGAAAGGCTGTGTTTTTGCCGGCCTGCATAAGAAAGAGGATTCGCGGAGGCTGCAAGGCAAAGGAGAAAAAGGGCGTACTTTACTGTGCAAGCTGCGACCTCGGCTGTCAGGTTAGAGAGATTAAGGAGCTGGGAGAGCAGCATGGTTATGAAGTGCTTATAATCCCACATGAGTCATCTGCCTTTTCAGATGAAAAGGTACCAGAAGGAGAACTGGGTATAATAGGCATCGCCTGCGTTACAAACCTACTTGCCGGAGGCTGGAAGGCAAAGTCCTCTGGTATACCTGCTCAGTGCGTGCTCTTGGATTACTGCGGCTGCAAAAACCATTGGGATGACGAGGGTTTTCCTACAGCTATCAATATAGAGAGACTAAAAAGTATAATGCTCAAGAGTTCATAAATTATGTAAACTTAGCTTAAAACTAACATTTTATGCAAATGCTTGCGTTGACTGAATATTCATAAAGGAGTAAAATAAAGTGATAAATTATATCTACTAATAATTGTTAGTGAGAAACTAACAGTTTTTGGTTATGTAATTTGTTGCTTTATTTTTTTAAGGGGGGGCATAAAATTGAAAAAAATATCCTACAAAATTACTCTGTCGATTATAGCACTTGTCGTTATCGTTGCTATGCTGGTAGGCTCTGTAAGTATAGTAAACACAAGTGGGCGTATGGAGGAGTTTGCAAAGGAAAACCTAGAAAGTGAGTCTAAAAACCTTGCGCATATGTTAGATATCCAGTTCAATGTATTAAAAATAAAATCAGAGGATTTATCAAGTGTAATTGCAAATTTAGTAAGAAAAGCTGATTTGGATGGAAGTTCGGATTATACTAATGGTTTTTTTGATTTGATAGCTCCGGTAATCAAAAAAATTGCAGAAACCGGTGAGATTAATGTAAACACATATTTTTGTTTAAATGAAAGCTATGCAGATGAAGGCTCGATGAGAGCTTTGTTGTATATGAACGAGGGCAGTGGCTTTGAAAGACTAGAAATTCCTATTCCCTTTGAGGAAATGAATAAGGATAAAGCTAGCTTTGCATGGTTTTTTGCTCCAATAGATAAAAAGTCAGGAGTTTGGTCTGACCCTTATGTTGACCCCACTATGGGACTGAAGCTTATTACCTACTCTACACCTGTTATAGTTGATGGTGTCGTTATCGGTGTTGTAGGTATGGATGTAAAATTTGAAAGCTTTGAAAAGCTGGTAAAGGATATAAAGGCATTTGATACTGGATATGCATATCTTGTTAACAAGAATTTGAATTTTATAGTGCATCCGGTATTTACGCAAAGTGAAAGCCTTAAGACGGTAGACGGTGGTAGCCTTTCTGAGCTTGTGGCAGCAATGGAAAGCAATGAGTCCGGTTCTATCGAGTATGAGATTAATAAAGAGTTGAAGATTTCTGGATTTGCTAGACTAGCAAATGGTTTTGCACTTGGCGTTTCAGTGCCTCATGATGAAGTGACAAAGGATATAAATAAAGATGTCACCTTTATGATGATAATAATGGTAGTAAGCATAATTGTTGCTGCAGCAACGGCATACTTCTTAGGAGCGGTTATTTCCAAGCCTCTAAAGCTGGTTGCTTCGCTTATGAAAACTGCAGAAACAGGTAACCTGACAGTAAACAGCAAAGTAAAGTCAAAGGATGAGGTGGGACAGCTTTCTGAAGCCTTTAATTCTATGCTTGATAAAATGAGGATGCTGATAAGAGATGTAAGGGAAGCCAGTGAGATGGTGGAAAGAGAATCCGCCAGTGTGCTGGACTTATCCCAAAAAGCCAGTGTTACCTCAACTCAAATAGTAGACACTACCACGGAGCTTGCAAAGGGAACGAACGACCAAGCTATGGTTGCGGAGCAAGGCAATGTGCAAATTATTAATATGCTTAATGAGCTTAAAGCTATAGTGGAGGATATAAGCTCAGTAGACAGGATTGTAGGTGATGCAAGGAAAAGCATACAAAAGGGCACGCAGGCAGTTGAAAATCAACAGCTTAAAATGGACGACAGCAAGGCAGAAACCGCAAAGGTTGCAGAAGCTATTTCGGGACTTTCAGGTAAGTCTATAGAGATAGGACATATATTGGAGGTAATAAAAGGTATAGCCGATCAAACAAATCTTTTAGCGCTCAATGCAGCAATAGAGGCTGCTCGTGCTGGTGAGCATGGAAGAGGCTTTGCGGTGGTATCAAACGAGATAAGGAAGCTTTCCGAGCAGACTGCAAACTCTATAACTCAGATAGAATCCATAATTTCTGAGGTTCAACAGGGTATTGAAAATGCAGCTGTAGAAATGGACAAGGAAAGAGATATTGCAAAGGATCAGGAACTGGCACTTTCCGATACGGTTGAGGCTTTTAATGGTATTGCAAGGGCTGTGGAGGTAATATCAACTAATATGAGTGCTATAGCAAAATCCTCAGAGCAGTTAAATGCAAATGCAAAGCAGGCATCCGATGCAGTAAGTGATATAGCAAGTATATCAGAGGAGACTGCGGCGGCAACACAAGAAATTGCAGCGGCAAATGAGGATCAGGCAAATATAATAGGCTCAGTAACAGATTCGCTGCAGGGACTTGTTAAGCAAGCGGCTAAGATGCAGGAAAGTATAAGAAAGTTTCAGGTATAAATAACTATAAAAATAAAGGCAGTTGTAGCCTCTACAAATAGGTAGGAGCTACAACTGCCTTTGCTTTGAGTATTCCTTTCCCCAGTCACTTTTTTTGTTAGGTTTACTTATTTTAAAAGTATGTTAAAATATTAATAATGTAGGGCTTGTCTATGGGGGAAAGTACTACTGATTTTATTTTGAAGGGAGAATTCAATATGCACTATACATCAGAGGTCGAAAGAATGATATGTGTAGCCAAGGGTCCAAATCATGGTTCGGCACCAATACCTCAAGAAGGAAAGTGGACACAGGCAAAGGAGATAAAGGATATATCCGGTCTTACTCACGGGGTAGGCTGGTGTGCTCCGCAGCAGGGGGCAACAAAGCTAACCCTGAACATTAAGGACGGTATCATACAGGAAGCTCTTATAGAGACTTTGGGCTGCTCCGGTATGACTCACTCAGCGGCTATGGCAGCGGAAATACTTCCGGGCAAAACTATACTTGAAGCGCTAAACACAGACCTGGTATGTGATGCCATAAACACAGCTATGAGAGAGCTTTTCCTGCAAATTGTATACGGCAGAAGCCAAACAGCCTTTTCGGAGGGTGGCTTGCATATAGGAGCAGGGCTTGAAGACCTAGGAAAAGGCCTAAGAAGCCAGGTTGGCACTATGTACGGAACTCTTGATAAGGGTCCTCGCTATCTTGAGCTTGCAGAAGGCTATGTATCTGAAATAGCTCTTGATGAAAACAGTGAAATAATAGGATATAAGTTTGTACATATGGGCAAATTCATGGACATGGTCAAAAAAGGCGTAGATGCTAATGAAGCGCTTACTAAAGCAACCGGCACATATGGCAGGTTTGCTGAAGCTTCAAAAGTAATCGACCCTAGACATGAATAGATAGGAGGGGAAAAGAGTGATACAATTTGAAGGTTTTGAAAGAAGAATAGATAAGGTTAATGCTGAGCTTAAGAAAAATGATATAGAATCTCTGGAGCATGCACAAAGGATATGTGAGGAGAAGGGCATAGACGTATACGAAATAGCAAAGTCCATTCAGCCAATATGCTTTGAAAATGCTTGCTGGGCATATGTAGCAGGTGCTGCTATAGCAATAAAAAGAGGTGCAAAGAAAGCAGCGGATGCGGCAAGAATAATAGGTGAAGGGCTTCAAATGTTCTGTGTTCCAGGCTCGGTAGCAGAGGACAGAAAGGTTGGCCTTGGACATGGAAACCTTGCTGCAATGCTTTTGACAGAAGAAACAAAATGCTTTGCCTTCCTTGCAGGACATGAGTCCTTTGCAGCAGCAGAAGGAGCAATAGGAATAGCTAAGTCAGCAAACAAGGTTAGACAAGAGCCTCTAAGAGTAATTCTTAACGGCTTGGGTAAGGATGCAGCTCAGATAATATCAAGAATAAACGGCTTTACATATGTTCAAACAGAGTTTGATTACTACACAGGAGACTTAAAGGTAAGCAAGGAGCTATCCTACTCAAAGGGTGAAAGAGCAAAGGTTAGGTGCTATGGAGCTGACGATGTTAGAGAGGGTGTAGCTATCATGCATCTTGAAGGCGTTGATGTATCAATCACCGGAAACTCAACAAACCCAACAAGATTCCAGCACCCTGTAGCAGGCACTTATAAGAAAGAGTGCTTCGAGCAGGGCAAAAAATACTTCTCGGTAGCATCAGGCGGTGGAACAGGAAGAACCCTTCACCCTGACAACATGGCAGCGGGTCCTGCTTCCTATGGTATGACTGACACTATGGGCCGTATGCATTCAGATGCGCAATTTGCAGGCTCTTCCTCTGTACCAGCTCACGTTGATATGATGGGCTTCGTAGGAATGGGCAACAATCCCATGGTTGGAGCATCGGTAGCAGTAGCAGTTGCTATTGAAGAGGCTTTTGCAGGAAAATAAAATATTTATATATGATTTAATGGCTGACATATAGATGTCAGCCATTTTGCTTTATAATGATACTATAAGATAGAAAAGTTGGGGGTATAACGATGAAATATAATAATTTTAAGGAACTGGAAAAGGCATACACAAAGCCTTTCAGCGAAGGCAACTATGAAGAATGTCTAGATATGCTTGAGAAGGGCGTGGCAGAGCTTCGGACAGAGGATTACAAAGATAACGAATTTGTAATTCTTCTAGACAAGGCAGTAATTCAGTTAAAAGCAGGTTATGCTGACAAATGTATGGATACAGCAAGCCATGCCATTGATTTGGGATACTTGTTTCCTCTTCATTTCAGGTCTCTTGAGCCAATCAGAGGAACTGAAAGATATCAAGAACTGAAAAAGAGAAATGATGTTTTGCTAGAAAAGGCACAAAAAGAAGCAGAAATGCAGTATCAGGTTGTATTGCCAGAGGGATATTCAGAAGCAGAGAAATATCCGTTGATGCTTATCCTTCATGGGGATGGTGGGGATGGAAACATAAGGGATATGAGCGCTAATTGGAAGCCAGATGTGTTTTCAAAAAAGAACTATATAGTTGTATACATTCAATCCTCCCAGGTGCTTTGCCATAACGGCTATGGATGGCTGCCAAACCCTGAGACTGCAAGGACTGACATAAAAAATTGCTTTAAAGCGGTGAAGGCTAAGTATTCAGTAAATGAAAGCAATGTATATATAAGTGGCTTTTCGGGGGGAGCCATAGCTTCAATTGATATAGCCTTATCCAATGCCATCCCCGTAAAGGGCTTCATATCCCTATGTCCAAGCATGATACCTGATGCGTACACGCCTGAAAATATTAAGGCTGCAGTACAAAGAGGAGTTAAGGGCTTTATGATGGAGGGTGAAGAAGCTAAGGAAGACATACAAATAGAAGAGGAAATACTAAAGGGCTTTAATGCAGAGGGGCTGCAGTGTGAGTTCGTAATAAACAAAAACGTTGGACACTGGTATCCGTCAGATCTTGACGAGAAACTTGTCATGGCTTTAGAATATGTTTCTCAGTAAATAAGGAGCTGTTTAAATGTTGATAGATAGTCATGCTCATATGTATGATCAGAGATATGATAAGGATAGGGATAAAGTAATAAAGGATTTTAAAAACGACGGCGTGGAGCTGGTTATTGTATCTGGCTCCAGCGTACTAAGTGCTATCAAAGCCATAGCCCTTGCCAATAAGTATAGCAGTGTATATGCAACTGTAGGAATACATCCCTGCGATACTGCTGACATGAATAATGAAACTCTTCATACTATAAGAGAACTCTCCAAAAATAAAAAGGTTGTAGGAATAGGTGAGTGCGGCTTGGACTATCACTATGACTATTCACCTAAGGACGTACAGAAAAAGTGGTTTATAGAGCAGCTTCGTCTGGCAAAGGAGCTTAAGCTTCCTGTAGTGGTGCACGATAGAGAAGCTAACATTGATACCTATGAAGCGCTAAAGTCAGAATATAATAGTGACCTTCGAGGGGTATTGCACTGTTACTCAGGAGATTTGGAGCTTGCAAAGAAGTATATTGAGATGGGTTTTTATATATCCATAGCAGGTCCAGTAACCTACAGAAGCGCCCATAAGCTTAAGGAGGTAGCAAAGCATATACCGCTGGAATACTTGTTTATAGAGACTGATGCGCCATGCTTGCCGCCGTCTCAGATTGGAAAAAGAAGAAATGAGCCAGCCTTTGTCAGGTATGTGGCAGCAGAGATTGCAGCTCTTAGAGGCATAACCTATGAAAAGGTGGCTTTGACAACAGCAGCAAATGTAAAGAGATTATATAATATTATTTCGAAATAAGCATCATGCAAAAGTATGGTGCTTTTGCTATATCTGCAGTCGATAAATATTATGTTTGAATAGTTTGACAAGTAATGCCAGATTTTTTATAATACATTGATACTCGTTATTGCTTGGTAATAAGCAAATGTCTATTTTATGCAAAGGAGGAAGTTTTGTAAAAATCACAGGTAATTATAAACTTCTACTTTACCTTGCTGCCGCTGTTGTAAATGTTACATTGTCAACTGCAGTACAAAAGCTCAGCCTTTCGTTCTTGTTTCTTGACGCCATAGGAACTATATTTATTGCAGTTTTATTTGATCCTTGGTACGGCATCAGTAGAAAGCTTAAGATATAGGTCTGTATAAAACACGCTGTGTTATTATGAACTCTATAAGGAGTTCTAAATCTCCTTCTTAGTGTGAATATAAGATGAATAGAAGTTAGATGCAATTAGAGTGTTGTCAGCTTATTCAGCCGAGGAAAATATAAGCGATATCAATGAAGCGCTTAAGGATGGTATGAAAGAAAGCAAGAAGATATGCTATAATTAATATAGGGCTCAGTCTTTATTATATACATATTGAGCTCTGAGACAATTATAAAACTTGTTGTAGATATGAACAGTTATTATAGATTTGAAAAGGAGGCAGTGTTGTGAGAAAGATAAAAATAAAGCAAGTAGATGCCTTTACCAGCATTCCCTTTGGGGGAAACCCAGCGGGGGTTGTAACTGATGCAGCAGATATAACAGATGAGCTCAAACAAAGGATAGCTAAGGAAATGAACCTTTCGGAGACAGCCTTTGTTTCTCCATCTGAAGTTGCAGATTTTAAGGTGCAGTTTTTCACACCGCGCTTTGAAGTGGATTTATGCGGACATGCGACCGTTGGCACATTCTCTGCTCTATATGAAGAGGGAAGGCTTGATCTCAGGAAAAACGTTTTTCTTCAGGAGACAAAGGCAGGAGTGCTGCCGGTAGAGCTAGTAACAATTGGTGATCAAAAAGTATTTATGATGGATCAGACAGTACCTAAGTTTGAAATAGTTGATATTAGCAAGGAAACTGCAGCAGCTCTAATAGGCTTGAGCTGTGGGGACATATTGGATGTCCCAATAATGAAAACCTCTACTGGCATTTGGTGGCTTACATTTGGGGTGAAAAGCCTGGATAAGCTTATGTCTGCCAAGCCAGATTTACAGGCAATAGAAAAGCTGAGTGAAAAATATGACCTGATAGGAATCACACCCTTTTGTCTGGAAGCATTAGACAAGGGCTGCAGCTATCACTTGAGAGCTTTCGCACCAAGAGTAGGAGTTGTGGAAGATCCGGTATGCGGAACCGGCAATGGAAGTGTGGCATCCTATATAATACATAATGGCCTTATAGCTTGTAATGGTCAGATTGATTTAATCGGAGAAGAAGGCCAGGAGGTACAAAGGCCTGGAAGCGTATATGCCAGTATCTTCAACGATAGTGGTGCAATCACGAGAGTTAAGGTAGGGGGTACAGCTATTACTGTTTTGACCGGAGAAATATTATACTAGGTAGAGTAACTCTTCCTATAGATCGAACTCTTAATAATGATTATAAAAAAGTCAGCGATGATATAAACATACACACTGAATATACATTATTTTGCAGATATTTCAAAGGTTTCTCTCCGGTACATATGGATGTATGATTCAAGTACTTACAGCAGAAGCTATAACGGAATAATTATTGATAAGGTAGTTGAAAAGGAAGGCTTTGTTCCTGGTTTTTGGGAGTAATGCCTTACTTTTTTTTGTATAAGTATTATTTTATAATCTTAAGAAGGATACGAGAAGTAAATATAGAAGTTATACTTATTATATAGGGACTTTTTAGAAGGATTGTTAAACTTTACATAATATTTGTTTCGAAATAGAAGCTTAATACAATTGATAGTTACTTTGGATGATTATATTGAAGGAGTGTGATTAATTATGAAATCTCGACTGCATAGATTAGCAGCAGCAGCGGCTGTTACTTTTTCTATAATGCTTCTGCTTGGGTTCACTCAAGTCAAGGAATTTACTATATCAGCTGAGTCCTTTTCAGAGGCAGACACGGTTGGCTTGTCATATGAGGCCTCGGCAAGCTCTGCTACGATTATTTCTTCAGGCCCCTATGAGATTACCACTGATGGTACTTACCAGCTGGATGCTGGCTTTGCAGGAGCAATTACAATAAGGGCGCAGGCAGGAAATGTTAAAATAATCGGAGCTAATCACTTGGTGGCACATGCAGATACCAGCATCTACGCAGCACCAGGCAGATACAATGCATTGAACCTAACGATTGAAAATCTCAATATTTCATCACCAACCCATGGTATAGATTTTGGAGCAGCCGGAAATTATCAGCACCATCTATACATAAGCGGAGATAATACTATTCAGGGAGGTACAGGTGCTGGAATAAAAGTAGATGGCAGTAATTTGAATATTGATAAAGCATTTGGACTAATAGACGGCGAAGCGAATTTGACTTCAATAGGAGGAACAGAATCCTCAGGTATAGGAGGAACTAAGTCAGGTAATGGCGGAAATATTGCAATAAAGGGAGGAACCATTATTGCAAAGGGCGATCAAGCAGCGTCAGGCTGGGGCGCAGGAATTGGAGGAGGAAGTTCAGGTTCCGGGGGGAATTTAACGATTACGGGAGGAAATGTTACAGCCATCGGCAGCTATTATGGAGCAGGAATAGGCGGAGGCGGTACTGCTTCTGGTTCGGTAAACAATGGTGGCAGTGTAACCATAAGCGGGGGTACAGTTACTGCAAGAGGAGGCAAGGAAGGCGCCGGGATCGGAGGAGGACGTAGAGGAGACGGAGGAGGAACAGTAATTGAAGGCAATGCCATTGTAACAGCAGAAGGTGGTGCTGATGCAGCAGGCATAGGCGGTGGTTTGCAGACTTGGGGCGTAGGTGGCTGGGGTGGTTATATTATAATAAGAAGCGGTAAAGTAATTGCTGTGGGCAGTGCAGGAGGTGCCGGAATAGGAGGAGGCCGCTTTGGAGCAGGTGGAAATATAACTATAAGCGGTGGAGAAGTCACAGCCACCGGCAACGGCGGTGCAGGTATCGGCGGCGGCGCTATTGGAACAGGTGGTAGTATACTAATAAGCGGTGGTATAGTTGATTCATCATCCTCGGGTATGGGCGCTGGCATAGGAGGCGGGGCAGGGGCAAAAGGAGGCTCTATAACTATTGAAGGCGGCATAGTAAGTGCTAGAGGTAACTTTAGAAGCGCCGGCATCGGAGGCGGTGGAGTAAATATAGAAGGTATGGATGGTTCAGGAGGCACCATAGTAATCAGAGGCAATGCAATTATCACTGCTACAGGAGGCGCGGATGGCGCAGCTATCGGAGGAGGAAGCTCTAGTTCGGGAGGTAATATTACTATTACAGGCAGTACCATTACAGCAAACGGCGGAAGCTTTGCGGCAGGAATAGGCGGGGGCTATACAGGTTCGGGAGGAAATATAACCATAGGTGGAGGAAATGTTACTGCAGCAGGAAAACAAGGCGGCTCGGGCATCGGTGGAGGAGCAAGTGGTGCTGGGGGTACAGTAAGTATTTACGGGGGCCCGGAGACAATTGTTAATGCCACAGGCAGCAGTTGGGGATGCGCTGTTGGCTCAGGAAGCGGAAATTATACTGGAGGAACCCTTAGTGTAGACGATGGTGCGATTTTGAACCTCAACGCATATAACACAAATGCTGGGGTGAGTTTTATTAACTGCACTATAGGGGGAAACGCAGCATATCTTCATGCGGGTACATATTTGAGCGGAAAGAAGCATATTACACTGAAGGACTTTACTGTAAATCCGGCAAACTTTGCTAATGCCTTAGCAAACATAACCCTTTCTGTAAAAGTAGACAAGCTGTCCTATACAACTCCTCAAGGACGTATCTCCTTTAAAGCCAATGGAGTGGAAATTGCAAGTGCTTCTATCACCCGCAGCGGTCAGGTAGCTTTAGGAAGCGCAAGCATCAGCAGCAGCAGCCTGCCTGCAGGCACTTATACATTTACGGCTGAATATTTGCAAAGTGATATCGAGAGCTATTATGCAACTGAGGGGCTGCAGATTACGGCCTACAATATTAACAGGATAAATCAGGCAGCATTAAGCATCAGCATACCAAATCCCATCACCTATGGTGATGATCCCTTCAGTATTAATGTAAGCGGAGGCAGCGGAACAGGTGACTTAAGCTATAGGGTAGTGTCGGGCGCAGCAGTAGAGGTAAGCAGCGATGGAGTTGCAGCTATAAAAGGAGCTGGAACTGTCGAAATAGAAGTGTTAAAGGCGGCTGACGGCTATCATAATGCTGCAAGCATTAGAATTATTGTTATAGTAAATAAAGCTTTGCCTACAGTAGCTTTTCCTTCAGCTGGGAATATAATTTACGGACAAAGCATTGGAGAGGCTGAACTTAAAGATGGTGTGGGAGATGGAAGTTTTACTTGGAAGCACCCTGATGCCATACCGCAAGTGAATAATGATGGATATATAATGGAGTTCATTCCAAATGATACTGTCAATTATGACTACAGCGGGATAGCGTTTGAAAGGCTTATTGGGATTACTGTGGAAAAGAAGGCTTTAACTGTAAGGGTAAACAATGTAAGCAAGGTTTATGGAGATGAGGATCCGTTGTTTACAGTGGATTATATTAGCTTTGTAAATGGAGACAGCGCTGAAGACCTTGAAGGTACACTGGTAATTGAACGTCAGGAAGGTGAAGCTGTTAACGAATACATAATTACTCCAAGTGGGCATACCTCATCAAACTATGAAATATTCTATGAAACAGGAATGCTGGAGATTGAAAGAAGCCCCGTAACTATTACAGCTGATTCTGCCAGCAAGGTCTACGGAGCTTCTGAGCCTGATCTTACATACCGGATAACTGCCGGAGCTCTAGTGGGTGAGGATAGCGTGAGCGGCGCTTTGAGCAGGGCTGCAGGAGAGACTGTAGGGAGCTACAAAATACAGCAAGGAACCTTAACCCTCGGAGGCAATTATGAGATTACCTTTGAAGAGGGTGTACTGGAAATAAATCAGAAGCTCTTAATGGTAAACGGGACAGAAGTCCATAATAAAGTCTATGATGGAACCGACGAAGTAACAATCAGCGGGGCAACTTTGGAAGGAGTTATTGATGATGACCAAGTTGTTTTGGGTACTCATACAATAGGTGCATTGGCTCAAATATCAGTTGGAGAAGATATTGTTGTGACCACCAATATGACTATATCAGGGGATAGTGCCTTTAATTACTGTCTCGAGCAGCCAACTGGCTTAAAGGGCCAGATTGTCCCAAAGGAGCTTAATGCTATCAATGTTGTTGCTCAACACAAGATTTATGACGGTAATACGGATGCGGTAATAACCAGTGCTCAGCTAGACGGTATTGCAGGAGCAGATGATGTAGAGCTTGATGCTCTTATTGGAGGCTTTGCAGACAGTAACGCAGGTGAGGATATAGAAATAATGACTTCCTTTACCCTAAAGGGCAGCCAAAAATCAAATTATATATTGGTACAGCCTGATTATATTAAGGCCAATATTTTGCCAAAGGAGCTCACTGTAATAAATTCTTTGGCTCTGGATAAGATTTACGATGGAAACAGGGATGTAGAAATATCAGGCGCGGAGCTAGAGGGAATAATAGGTGATGATGAGGTCATACTTGATGCTCATACCGTTGGCAGCTTAGCACAAAGTACGGTGGGATCCAATATTGAAGTAAGCACTAGCATGGTTATAGAAGGAGCTGAAGCAGCTAATTATTTACTTTTACAGCCTATAGGGTTAACGGCGAATATTACTCCAAGAGCCTTGACAATAAGGGCTGAGAATAAGAAGAAATTGCAGGGTGCTCCTGAACCGGAATTTACAGTCAGCTTTGATGGTCTGGCAGCAGGGGATAATGAAGGAAGCTTTGAAGGGCTTCTGGTCTTCGAGCGCGAAGAAGGAGAAGAGCTGGGTCTCTATAATATAATGCCTTCGGGACTGACCTCCTTAAACTATGATATCAACTTTGAAGATGGAGTTTTAAGGATAGTCAGGAGTAATGCGAAGCTTATAAGCCTTAGCCTGGAAAGCTTGACACTAAATCCTTCCTTTAGCAGCGAAGTGACAGGCTACACAGTAAGCGTAGGAAATAGTACAAGCAGCACCAGAGTTTCTGCCGCAGCTGAAGATGAAAGAGCAGTTGTAAGGGTGAACAATGAGATATTGGTAGGCAGTCAGCTATCAAGCTTAATACAGCTGAGCATAGGCTCAAATATTATAAGTATTGAGGTTACTGCTGAAGACGGGGAGACAGTAAAAGCATATACAATTACTGTGACTCGAGCCTCAAGGTCTTCTACAGGTGGAGGCGGAAGCACTTCCCCTGTGAATCCCACTGAAGGAGTCCCAGAGGATAAAGGATATACAGCTGAAACTACTGCAGGCAGTGAAAAGCTATTTATTGATATCTTATATAGTGAAGAAATGGGTAATGCTGAAGTAAAAATGGATGAAGAGCAGCTGAAGGAGCTGTTTGAAAGTGCATTGGAGGATGACAGGGGTATAAAAACCGTAAGACTCAGCATGCCGAAGATGGAGGGAACTAAGCTTTATGCTCTTGAAGTGGAATTAACTCATCTATCAGCAAATGCAGCAGATAAAGAGATTCATTTTGAAACCCCCTTTGGGACAATAGCTGTTCCCAATAATATGCTTGCCGGAATGGAAGGGTTAAGGGGTGAGAAAGCTGAAATTTCAATAGGCCTGGCGGATAAAAGCTCGCTACCGGAGGATGTAAGGAGCGCCATCGGTGAACACCCTTTAATACAATTGACATTATTAGTAGATGGTCAAAGCGTAAAGTGGGATAACCCGGATTCGATTGTATCAGTATCGGTACCATACCTGCCTACTGCAGATGAACTAAAAAATCATGAGTACCTTGTAGTCTGGTATATTGATAACGACGGTAAGATAATACCAGTACCTTCAGGCAGATATAATTCCAAAACAGGAAGCATAGAATTCAAGACTACTCACTTTAGCTATTATGCAATAGCCTATGAGCATAATGTCTTTAAGGATACAGAAGGCGTTGCTTGGGCTAAAAAACCAATTGAGGTTCTGGCTTCAAAGGGCATATTAAAGGGTACTTTAGAAGGGGAATATGAACCGCAAGAAAAGATTACCAGAGCAGACTTTCTATACTTTCTTATAAATACTCTGGGAATTAGTGCAGAGTTTGATGAAAACTTTGATGATATTGGAAGTAAAGAATATTACTATAAGGAGATAGGTATAGCTAAAGCGCTTGGTATTGCAAAAGGAACAGGCGATAACAAGTTTTCGCCTGAGGCTTCCATATCTAGGCAGGATATGATGGTTTTGACGCAAAGAGCCTTGCTAATGCAGAAAATAATAAAGCAGGAGGGAAATGCTGCTGAACTGAAACGGTTCAGGGATAAGGAGCTAGTAGCTGATTATGCAGTAGAAAGTGTAGCTTCTGTTGTTAAGGAGGGGTTGATAATTGGAGCCTACAATAGGCTAAACCCTCTGGGTAATCTTACAAGAGCAGAAGCTGCAGTGTTTCTTTATAGAATATACAATAGAATACCTTAGTGTTATAGGGGCTGTTGCACAACTAACGAATAGTTAGCTGTGTATCAGCCTCTTTTTCCTGCTTAATAATTCAAGCATCAATACCCTTTCCGTTATCTAAGTATTTTATAGTGAGTGAAGCTTTATCTGAGATAACACTAATATCAATTTGTACAACTGAGCTTTAGTCCTTTGGGTAAATATTCATAATAATCTAATTATATATAAGAATTAAGATCAGTATACTGCTATAGATGATTTTTCTATGCAACAAGTATATAGGTTAAGGAGAGCGCCTGTTACAATCACAAAGATAGAATACATGGCAGGAGCATTAGGTACTGAGCCTCTTAAACAAAAGAGCAATGTATGGCTATGAAATGATAAAGGAGCTGGAGCTTCGTTCTGAGCAGGTGTTTTCACTTAAGGAGGGCACTCTTTACCCTATACTTCATGCCCTTGAAGCAGAGGATTTGATAGAATCCTATTGGGAGGAAACAGAAAGCCAGAGGAAGAGAAAGTACTACAGCATGCCCTTCATAAGCTTTGGAGGCACGCAGTTTATACTGGATATGATGATTATAGGGATTATGATGAATGTATACAGAAACAGAAATATTAAGGAAGCTAAAGCGCCGAAGCTGTCGACTTAAATATTTATAATTACATACTAAAGCTATAGAGCTCCTCTTGCGGTATTTGATAGATGCTGTGAGAGGAGCTTTTGCATAATTTTACAAAAAAGTATTTACAAAACAAAATTTGCATGCTATTATCTAACTGTACTATATATATTAGTACAGTTAGAACGGAGGTGAAAGAACACTATGTTTCATCTGGATATAAAAAGCAGACTGCCCATATACGAACAGCTTGTTAAAAGATTTAAGGAACTGATAATAAATGAGGTAATGAAGGCGGATGACCAGCTACCATCTGTAAGGATACTGGCAAACGATACTGCAATAAACCCGAACACTATTCAAAAAGCGTACAGAGAACTGGAAAGACAGGGATATATTTATTCCCTGCCCGGCAAGGGAAGCTTCGTAGCTGCTGTAGCAATCCATAAAAATAAAGAGAAGCTAGAAAAGCTTAAGGAAGAGCTTAGTAAAATGTTGTCAGAAGCAATTTACTTGGGGATGTCCAGTAAGGAAATAGCTGAAATGATTGACGAAATAGAGAGCAAGATAAAGGGGGTATAACGAGATGATAAATATAAAAGGGGTCAGTAAGAGCTTTGATGAAAACAAGGCATTGGACAATGTTTGTATGAATATTAAGAAGGGCTCTATATATGGACTGGTAGGGGCAAACGGAGCAGGAAAAACTACCCTTATCAAAACCCTGACGGGTGTATATAAGCAGGATAAGGGAAGTGTAAGGATAGCTGGTGAAGAGGTATATGAGAACACTAGAATTAAGGATCGCCTTATTTATATACCGGATATGCTTTACTATCCGACAATGTATACAGTTAAGGACATGGCACGCTTTTACAAGGGTGTTTATTCTACCTGGTCACAGGAAAGGTTTGAAAGGCTTGGTGAGGTTTTTAAGCTGTCGATGAATAAAAGAATAAACAGCATGTCAAAGGGTATGCAGAGACAGGTGGCTTTTTGGCTGGGACTTTCTGCAATGCCGGATTATCTTATACTGGATGAGCCCATGGACGGACTTGATCCGATCATAAGGCAAAAGATTAAGAGTATTATAGTACAGGATGTCGCAGAAAGACAAATGACAGTGATTATTTCCTCTCATAACCTTAGAGAGCTTGAGGATATTTGTGACCATGTAGGGATTTTGCATGCCGGGGAGCTTATGACTGAGAAGGATCTTGATGACCTAAAGTCAGATATCCATAAGCTGCAGATAGCATTTAAGGAAGGGGTGCCTGATAAGCTTATAGAAGAGCTTGATATTGTATACAGCGAAAAGAGAGGAAGCTTGGGCCTATACATAATAAGAGGAGAAAGAGAAAAAATTGAAAAAAGCATCAAAAAGCACAATCCTGCTGTATTTGATATGCTGCCTCTTACTCTAGAGGAAATCTTTATATATGAAATGGGGGACTTGGGCTATGACATCAAAAACATCATTCTTTAACAAGACTGTCCTAAGGGACGACATGAGACGCTTTTACATAATAGGGATATTATATACACTGATACTGCATTTACTGCTGCCTGTATATATACTGATGGAAGCTGGGAAGGATATAGTGTTTGAGGATAAGATTCAAAGATTGCTGGCTTATACCCACATGGACTCACCGTTTTTGATTCTTACCATAATTGCAGTACCTATTTTGCTATCGGTTTTTTTGTTTAAATACATGCAATCGAAAGCATCCGCTGATTTTGTGCACAGCCTACCGATAAAAAGAAACACAATGTACAGAACCCATGTGCTGGCAGGAGTTTTGTTAATAGCATTGCCGGTGCTTCTGACTACGGCTACACTTCAGCTTGTAAACACTGCTATGGGCTTGGGCTCGTATTATAGCTTTACAGACATAATTACATGGGCTGGAGTTACTCTACTATTACAGCTTGTAATGTTTTTTGTCGGCAACGCTGTGGGGATGATATGCGGAATGAGCGCCGTGCAAGGGGTCATCACCGCGATACTGCTTGTGCTGCCTATGGCACTGATGGAGCTTATTGACTCAAATATGGCCGCTTTGATATATGGTTTTGAAACAAACATGTCAGAGAGCTTTACTTATCTATCTCCTATAACAAGACTTGCAGGCGGTTTCTTTGTATATCCCAATAGGGATTTAGGCATGAAGCTGGGTGAAGTGCTTATATACGCTGCTATTTGCATAATACTCCTTATTATATCTGAACTGCTCTATAATATTAGAAAAACAGAGGGTGCAGCACAGCCAATTGTTCACAAAAGGCTCCATGCCTTCTTTAGACTTGGAGTAAGTATTTGCGCAATGCTTTTAGCAGGAGGCTTATTAAACCAAGGGCAAGGAAGCAAGACCGTGCTGTATCTAGGGTACTTCATAGGCTCTCTTGTAGGATATTTCGCTGCTGAAATGCTGATGAAAAAGACTTGGAGAGTTTTATCCTCCATTAAAGGCTATGGCATATTGGCTTTAGCTGTAATAGCAGCAGTGACGCTGATAAATGCAGATGTTGTGGGGTATGAAAGGCGTATGCCGGGCTTGGAAAGCATAGACAGTGTTTACCTTAGAGAGGATTTTTATATCCAACCAGAGGGGGTTGGTGCATACTCCTATACTGGAGAGAATTTGCAGAAAATATTTGATATGCACAAGCAGATCATAAAGGACAAAGCCTCCAATGAAAGCAATAAAGATAGAAGCAATGAGGATGAGCTTTATATTGTATATAATCTTAAGAACGGAAAAACTATCAGAAGAGGCTACTATTTGGATAAGAAAAGATATGCTGCCTATCTTAAGCCCGTGTATGAGTCATATGAGCACAAGCTGCTGAATTATGGAATAGTAAGGGTAAATCCGGAGACTATAGAAAAGCTGGTGTTTGAACCATATGGAATGCATAAAAGCAGCAAGCCTGTTTCAATTACAGAGCCTTCACATATAAAGGAAGCTGTAGATATTTTAAAGCAAGAGATAATAACTGCAAGCTATGAGGATATGAATTATAAAAGGGCACCATGGGCAAGTATTAAAGTGGCTGTGGCACGGCCGCATGATAAGGAATATGCAGATGGATCCCTTTATACTACCTGGAATAAGTCATACCTTAAGCTTGAGAAATGGCTTAAGGAAAAAGGCTACTGCGAAAGCCTAATACTATACCCTAAGGATGTTGCTACTGTAGCAGTGAAGCTAAAAAAAGGCAATAATGGACTGTCCTTCAGCAGTGTAGAGCTTGATAGCTCCAGTGTAATTAAAATAACAGATAAAGCTGAGATCGAGCAATGCATACAAAACTATACGGATAGATGGTACGGAAAGAACGTACAATATCAAGTTGTATTTCTTGATGAGAGCCATGAGGTAATAGCTATGGGCGCTTTCCATAATGACTATGTGCCTGATTTTGTTAAGAAGTATTTTGAAAAGTAGGGTTTCTTGACTATCGTTAAGGTAAATACTATAATTTGTACTAAAGAACGTTAGTCAGGAGGTGCAATTATGTGTAGCATGAGTAGCGTGGTCAGAATGAACACCTATATAGATGATATGGTAAAAGCAGTTTCTACGAGGAAGTCCAGAAGAAAATTCAATCGTGAAGGGCTAAATGCTGAACATACCAGCTCTCTTAAGGAATTTATAGCCAGCATTGAAGTACCCTTTGATAGTGCAGTTGATGTGACTCTTCATACCCTTCCCCAAGGAAGCTCAGTATGTCACTTTGCCGAGCCTGAGACCTTTGTCGCCTTCAGTGCTCCTGGTACTCTTACAGGGCAGGCGATGGCGGGTTTTGTAGGGGAACTTTTAATACTTTACTGTGAAAGCCAGAGTATAGGTACCTGTTGGTATGGACACTATAAAAAGAAAAACGTATATGATATCGTATATGGTACGACGGAGGAAAATGCCCCTAAGAAGGTACATAGCATAACACCGGTAGGTTACTGTACAGAAAAGCCTACTGGTCTATATGATAAGCTTACCAATGTGATGTTCAGCAGCAAGAAGAACACAGTGGAGCAAAACCTGCATAAGGATTCGCTAAAGGATTTTTCTGATAGCATTAGGTTTGGACTTGAGCTTGCCTGTAAGGCGCCTTCTGCTATGAACAGTCAGTGCTGGTACTTTAAGGTCTCTGAGCTTGGTGAAGGCTATGAAGTAGAAATAGCAAAGCCGGCTGGCTATAAGCACATAAAGTGGGCATATCCCGATATAGATGTCGGGACAGCAGCTGCACATTTTTGGATAGGCTTGCTCCAAAAAGAAATTCAGCCTCAGGTGTTAATAGAGGAAGCTGATGATAGGATAATTTGGAGGTTTAGGATCTAGCCATATATTGACAAATCAATGTGTATTGTATACAATAGATAAAAATAGTGAGTGTACCTAGCTAAAAGTAGCAAGCGGTACAGGGAGAGATCCTACACGCAGTTATATGCAAAAGCAAACAACCCTGCGGAGTCACTTCACGGTGACTTTGCGGGGTTTTTATATTTATTTCATTATCAGGAGGTAGGTAAAATGGAAAACAACTATGCCATAACAAATTTCATACACAGAGAAATGGCAATGGATATTGAGGAGGGCAGATGCGGAGGAAGCGTATGTACGCGCTTTCCGCCTGAACCCAATGGCTACCTGCATATTGGAAGTGCATACGCTATCAATATAAGCTACAGTGCTGTTGAGAAGCTTGGAGGGAAGTTCAACCTGAGGTTTGACGATACCAATCCGGCAAAAGAGGATATAGAATTTGTTCAGTCTATCATGGATGACATGCTTTGGATGGGCTATGATTTTGGTGAGAAAGAGCTTTATGGCTCTGATTACTTTGACCAAATTTATGAGTGGGCTATACAGCTTATAAAGAAGGGCAAGGCTTATGTATGCGATCTTACACCGGAGCAAATGAGAGGGTACAGAGGAACTCTTAATGAGCCTGGCAAAGAAAGTCCTTATAGAAACCGTTCAGTAGAAGAAAACCTGAACCTTTTTGAGAGAATGAGAAAGGGAGAATTTGAAGCAGGTACAAAGGTACTTAGAGCCAAGATAGATATGGCATCACCCAATATGAATATGAGAGATCCTGCCATATACAGGATAATGAAGGTTTCTCACTATAGGACAGGTGACAAATGGTGCATATATCCTATGTACGACTATGCTCATCCTCTGCAAGATGCAATAGAAGGCATTACTCACTCACTATGCTCGGTAGAATTCAAGGATCATAGGCCGCTATATGAATGGGTACTCAATGAGCTGGAGATTAAAAGGGCGCCAAAGCAAAGAGAATTTGGCAGAATGAATCTTAAGGGAGTGGTAACCAGCAAAAGATATCTTAGAGAGCTGGTATTCGGCAAATACGTAGACGGTTGGGATGACCCGAGGCTTCCAACTCTTAGAGGGTTAAGGAGAAGAGGCTACACACCGGAAGTTATAAAGAGGTTTTTGGGAGAGATAGGAGTATCCAGAAGCGAGAGTGAGGTGGACATAGCCATGTTGGATCACTGCCTCAGAGAAGAGCTTAAGCTGAAGGTTCCAAATGTTATGGCAGTGCTAAAGCCCCTGAAGGTGATCATTACCAACTATCCTGCAGGAGAGAGCGAAGTGCTATCAGTCAGCAACAACAATGATAACCCTGAGCTGGGCACAAGAGAGGTACCCTTTGGCCGAGAACTCTATATAGATCAGGATGATTTTATGGAAAATCCTGCGCCAAAGTATCACCGTCTGTACCCCGGAGGCGAGGTGCGCCTAAAAGGAGCATATATAATCAAGTGCGACTGTGCAATAAAGGATGATATAACCGGAGAAATAATCGAACTTCACTGTTCCTATGACCCCGCAACCAAAAGCGGAGCAGGAACCTCAGATAAGAAGGTAAAAGGTGTCATACAATGGGTATCTGCCGCACATGCCATAAAAGCCGAGGTAAGGCTGATTGAAAGCCTGCTGCTTCCAGTGGAAAAGCAGAGGAAGGATGTAGAAGACTGGAAGGAAAACCTTAATCCAGAGTCTATGCTAATAATTGAGGATTGCTATATAGAGCCCTTCGTAAAAGGCGCAAAGCCAGAGGATAAGCTTCAGTTTATGAGACAGGGGTATTTCTGCGTTGACAGTAAATATACTACCGGGGATAAGCTTGTGTTTAACAGGATAACTGCCTTGAAGGACTCCTATAAAAAATAGCTATAACAAAAATTTACCTGTTATTTTGTCAGTATCAATGAGAAGATAGATATAGATAGAATTATTAGGAGATGATAGAAATGGCAAAGAAAGTGGCGCTTCTGGTTATAGATATTCAGAAAGAGTTTTTTAAAAATACAGAAACTAAAAAAAGCTTAGAGAATGCACTAGAATACATTAACTACACTATAGGTAAGTTCAGAGAAGCAAATCAGCCCGTAGTATTTGTGTCTGATGAAGAGGCAGACCAGGGAGTAGGATCTGAAGGTTATGAGCTCTATGAAGAGCTGGACTACAACCCTGAAGACATACATATATCAAAAAAATACTGCAACTCCTTCTGGCAAACTGAGCTTGAAGCAAAGCTGCGAGAAATGGGTACTGAAATGGTAGTCATATGTGGCTTTGCAGCCGAGTACTGCGTATATGGTACATACAATGGGGCTATGGAAAGAGGCTTTGAAGCAGTAATACTACAGCATGGAATCGCGAGCCCTAATGAAAAGCATAAAGATATGATTGAAAACATATGCAAAGCTACATCCTATGCGGTGTTGGAGTATTTTCTCAAGTAATATATGCCCTGAGCTGAAGCTCAGGGTTTTTGCTTTTTCAAGCATTGTTTGATACAATTAGTTTCAAGGGCGTGCGCTTAGAGAAAGTAAATAAATGGAGTAAATATGAACAATATTGACGAGCTTATAGATTGGACAGACTGTAAGGATTACATAAAAATCAATCCACCTCAAGAGTTTAGCTTTTCTGAGTGCTTGGTATATCTAAGTAGAAGTGAGCTCGAGTGTATGCATAAGGTTGAGGAAAACACAGTTTACAAGCTTCTGAAGCTTGAAGATGAATGCGTGCTTATTAAGGTTTATTATAAGAATAACTGCATATATGCTAGCTTTGAAAACTGTAAGCCCTCTAAACGGATAAGAGCAAAGGTGGCATTGTATGTATGGCGGATGTTTGATCTGGGTACTGACATTAAAGACTTCTATTGCAGTATAAATGATGATATTTTAAGTCCGCTATTTAAGAAATACTATGGGTTGAGAATAATAAAAATAAATGATTTGTTTGAAGCTCTATGTTGGGCAGTTATAGGACAGCAGATCAATCTCAAGTTTGCTTATACCTTAAAAAGAAGATTCGTAGAAAGCTATGGAGAGGGCTTTACCTTTAGCGGAGATCGGTATTGGCTTTTTCCAAAGCCTGAGACTGTAGCAGCATTGGATTTGACTGAATTAAAAAAGCTTCAATTTACCGGTAGAAAAGCAGAGTACATAATTGGTCTGGCAAAATGCTTTACTGACGGAACGCTTAATGAGGTGGACTTAAGAAATCGAGATTACGAATACTTAGTAAATAAGCTGGTATCTATAAGGGGTATCGGTAAGTGGAGTGCTGATTACACTATACTAAAATGCTTTAACTTAAACAATGCCTTTCCTATAGCAGATGTAGGTATCCATAATGCCATGAAAAATATTCTAAAGAGGGATAAAAAGCCTACTATAACAGAGATAGAAGCTAATGCAAAGCACTGGAAGGGCTGGGAGTCGTATGCAACATTTTATTTATGGAGGTCTTTGTATGATTAATAAGTATTGTGCCTATTTCAATTCACCCTTGGGAATTGTAGAGGTTGTGACTACTGCTGACCAGGTGCTTTCTGTTTCCTTTGTAGAAAAGGAAGGGGAGGCTACCTTAAGCACACTGGTTTTGGAAAAGGCTATAGTGCAGCTAACGGAATACTTCGATGGAAAACGTAAAAGCTTCGACTTGCCTATAAATCTTAACGGCACTGAATTTCAGGTTAAGTCCTGGAAGCAGCTTGCTGTAATACCATACGGTGAAACAATAACCTATAAAGAGCTTGCTGCTAGAGTAGGCAACGAAAAGGCGGTAAGGGCGGTAGGCGGAGCAAACAACAAAAATAAGCTTCCTATAGTCATACCCTGTCATAGAGTAATAGGAAGCAACGGAAAGCTCATAGGCTTTGCCGGAGGCTTGGATAAAAAAGAATGGCTCTTAGAGCATGAGAAAAAGCATAACGGGCAGTAGATTTCTGCCCGTTATGCTTTTTTAATAGCCCAAAGGACTAATAATCAATCGGTCTTACTCTGACCGCCTTTGCCCGTATACTCTAATATATGATATGTCACTCTTAGGGCAATTAGAAATAGCATGGTTCTAATAGGGAACGAATTAGTGATAAAGATAATGGAATACCCTATGGAAATCCAAAGCAGCGTAAGGGTCGAAACCTTCGCTTTAAGTGATAACCCATTTCCCTCATGATAGTTTTTAATATATGTACCCAGCCACCTGTTATTAATCAGCCAGCTATAAAGCCTTGGTGAGCTTCTTACATAACAGGCGGCCCCCAGAAGAACAAAGGGAGTAGTTGGAAGCATGGGTATAATTATACCTACTACACCCAAAACAATTGACATTGTCCCAACTATGATAAGAAAAACATTGGAAAATCGATTCATTTTCAACCTCTTAGATAAATATTAATCTACTCTTATATATTCATCCTCTTGCTTTTTAAATAAGTCCCTAATAAAAGCTATAACCACATATGGGTCAAACAGGTAAATTACAACGGCTAAAGGTAATGCCACTATCAAGCCCAATATTGCAAAAAACTTAACCAGTCTGCTTATTTTCATAAAAACACTCTCCTCACCTTAATGCATATACTAAATATTCTATAATATTCCATAAAACCCTTCAAGCCTTCTTTGCTCAAATATTATTTGACAACAACAAAAGCACCAAATATAATTGCTTATAATGAAACACGGGGACAGGTTCCTTGTCCCATTTATCCATCAAACGAAAAACTAGGTTTGCAATTGCTGTCACCATAACATAAATAAACTAAAAAGGAGGATAGCGCATGTCTGATAAAAGCACAAACGAAAATTTACGATTCCGAGACGGCATACTTGCTGGATTGCCTATAGTAATCGGTTATCTTCCTATTGCCGTTGCATACGGAATACTTGCTAAATCCACGGGTGTGACCCTATTTCACAGCTTTGCCTTTTCTGCCTTTGTATATGCAGGAGCCAGTCAATTTATGGCACTAAATATGATTGCTATAGGAGCGGGAGTTGGTGAGATAGTTGTTACAACACTTTTGGTCAACTTAAGACACTTCATAATGAGCGCATCTCTTGCTTCGGGGCTTAAAAGGGAGCTTAGTAAGTATTTCCCTATAATAGCCTTTGGAGTCACTGATGAGGTTTTCTCTGTTCTCTCAATAAAAGAAGGAGAGAAATCCAAGGAGTTCATATTTGGCCTGCAGGCGGCTGCTTACACAGCTTGGGTTGGAGGCACTATGATCGGCTATATAGCAGGAGGGTTACTGCCTGCAATGCTGGCCGGCAGCATGGTTATAGCTTTGTATGGAATGTTTGCAGCTCTCTTAGTTTCTGCAATAAAAAAATCGCACAAGCTGGCAGTATATGCTGCTGCATCCGGGACTATAAATGCACTGCTAAGCTATATTGGAATAATGTCGAAGGGCTGGAATATGGTAGCTGCCATTATAATAGTAGCTGCTGTGGGTGCATTTATACCTGAGGGGAAGGAAGTGACTGCTGATGAATAATATGCTTCTGATAATAGCCGGAATGGTGTTGGTTACGTATATCCCTAGGCTTCTGCCCTTTTTACTTTTGTCAAGGCTAAAGCTAAATACCAGAGCAAAGCGGTTTCTTAACCTTATACCTTATACGGCCCTTGGAGCACTTATAATGCCGGGCTTTTTAACAGCAATACCCGAAAGCCCTCTTGCTGCAGTGCTTGGACTAAGCTTTGCAATTGTATACGCATGGTACAAAAACAGCCTGATTGTATCAGTGCTAGGATCAGTGGTAGTCGCATTTTTAGTGACTCTAGCTGGAAACATGATATAGAGTGGGACAGTGGGGACGCTAAACTGCCCCCACTGTCCTAAAAAATTATCTTACTTTAAGCTTCAGACTGCCTGCACTAGAGTATTGTTCCATGTCCCAGACTGAGGTTACCCAGTCTTCGTAGAATTCCTTTTCGTGGCATACCAGTAGTACTGTGCCATCAAAATTGATTAGTGCATCTTTTAGGGACTGCTTTGCGGCAATGTCCAAGTGATTTGTGGGTTCATCCAGCAGCAGCCAATTAGACTCTCTGAGCATCAGCTTGCATAAGCGTACCTTGGATTGCTCACCACCGCTGAGTTTGGACATTTTTTGGAGAACATGCTCCTGTTTTAGTCCGCACTTTGCCAGAGCTTCTCTTATTTCCTTCTGGTTTTTCTTAGGGTATTCCCTCCATACCTCATCCATAGCTGTATAGTCTGTGGGACTTGATTCCTGCTCATAATAAGCAGGGAACAGGAAGCTACCAAGCTCCACCTTGCCGGATAACGGCTCTATTACTCCCATTATTGTCTTTAGCAGTGTAGACTTTCCTATGCCGTTGCAGCCTGTTATTGCTACTTTGTCGCCCTTCTCCAAATTTAGAGCCAGAGCTTTTATTATGGGATAAGTATAACCAATATTTAGGGAAGTGCAGCTGAAAACCTCCCTGTCAGATTCTCTTGCCGGAAGAAACCTAAATGCTGGCTTTGGAAGCACCTTTGGTTTTTCCAGCCTTTCGATTTTTTCCAGCTTCTTTCTTCGGCTCTGAGCCATTTTTGTAGTGGATGCCCGTACTATATTTTTGCTGATATACTCTTCGAGCTTGGTTATTTGCTGCTGCTGTCTGGTGTATTGCTCTACATATCTTTTTCTTTCTTCATCTTTAAGCTTGATAAAAGCATCATAATTTCCTGGATATCTTTTCATAAGAGTGTATTCCATGTTGTATATAACATTGGTAATCCTACTTAAAAATGCGGTATCATGTGATATTACCATAAAGCTGTTTGGATAGTTGGATAAATAGTTTGCAAGCCAGTCAATGTGTTCCTTGTCAAGATAGTTTGTAGGTTCATCCAGCAGCAATATGTCCGGATTACCCAAAAGCAGCCTGGCAAGCTTTACCTTGGTGCGCTGACCTCCGCTAAGTTTATTTACAGGTGTATCCATGCCAAGGGCAAGCAGTCCCAAGCCTCCTGCTACATTGCTGACTAAACAGTCAATGCTATAAAAATCACTGCTGTTAAGCTCTTCTTGAAGTCTTCCAAACTCCCTGATTAATCTTTCGGTATCCTCAGCCTTTGGATCAGCAAGCCTATCGCCTATTGCTATCATTTCCTGCTCAAGCAAATACAGCTCCTCAAAGGCAGACTTAAGTTCCTCCGCGATGCTTTTACCATCTGCGAGCTCTGAGTGCTGGTCCAAATAACCTATTTTTATCTTGGCCGGATAACCTATGGTTCCCTCATCGGGTACAAGTCTGCCGGTAAGAATGTTAAAAAGGGTAGTCTTGCCAGTGCCATTTGCACCTACCAGCCCTGCATGCTCGCCTCTTAAAAGCCTGAAGGACACGTTTTTCAGGATGGACTTATCGCCAAAGCTGAAGCTTAAATTTTCTATGTTCAATATACTCATATATTAATTCCTCCTAACCTGTATGCAAAGGTGGTCTACCTGCCTTTGCAGCAGCAATCAACGAAAAAATTGCGAGCCTTAGGGAGTGACCCTAGGCAGGCGAAGCAATGTTTTCGTATTTAAAATAAAAAAGGGAAAGAGGATACATTAGTTCCTCTTTCCCAGGTTTGTATGTTGCTCACAATAAAGATCAGTAATCCAAACAGACATGAAGATACCGCTATTTCATATCCTGGAAACAACAATCAGAGTTTTGGGCAGCAAAAAAGAGTCCTATGTCGTATCTCATAATTCTATGTTGTTTTGCTTAAAAAAGGGCAGACTTACCCTAGGTTTAAGCTAAAACGGACATAAGAATTACGGATTTAATCATTCAGACTCACTTCTCCAATCAAAATATAGTACGATTTGTGGTTATATTATTCCCATATAATATTATATATACTTATCCAATAATTGTAAACATATTTTTGTTATTGTTCCCTAATTCTTCTAAATATTATAAAATATACGTAGCTGCATTAAACTAAGTAGAGTAAGAGGTAAGGCTGAAAGAAAATAAATGGATGATAAAGGAGGTACCGAGCCCATGCAATTTCT
>CALJSV010000109.1 GCA_937976095.1 uncultured Clostridia bacterium
ACTAGCCTCAAGTATACCCTTTATAAGATATGTAGTTGTTGTCTTTCCATTGGTTCCTGTTATCCCGACAAGTTTCATATCCTTGGTGGGATCGTTGTAGAACCTTGCAGCAAGCCTCGGCATAATCCCTCTTGCATTGCTTACGTGGACCAGAACTGCATCTTTTACATCCAATGGCCTCTCTACCATAATGGCTGCAGCTCCTCTTTCAACTGCATCATCTATAAATTCATGCCTGTCAGCACCAAAGCCGCTTATGCATACAAACAGATTACCTTTTTTAACATTTCTGGAATCATACGCAATACCTGTTATTTCGGTATCCAAGATTCCATCAGTATTTATTGTCTCAATACCTTTTAGCAATTCCGATAGCTTCATTATAATTCCTCCCAGGGTTTCTTTATGTATAATTATAGGTCTCCTACCTATTATTGTTGACACATTTTTGGCACCTATGCCAAAGTACTAAAATACCATTTATATTATCTATCAGTCTTTATAAAAAGGCAACAGAAATTAAAGATATCTTTAATCTTGTTGCCTTTATGATGTACTATCTGACCTTTTCCAAAATTCGAGCTTCTTATTTAGAGAATTTATCCAGCCTACGATATATTTTCCTATGCTGCTATATTATATAGAAGAAACTAATCCGATGTTGTCTTTATATACAATATAACCTCTGAGCTTTCAGGCAAATCTGCACCTGCCTTCGGAGTCTGATCCAACACAAGGGCTTGAGGATCTGATTCTCCTTCTCCAACTTCCATTCTGAATTTCAGCTTGGCATCTGCAAGCTTCTTAATTGCATCTTTAAGCAACAGGTTTCTCACTTCTGGAACCTTTACTTGAGGCTTTTCAAACAGCTTTTTCTCCTCCTCTGTATATTGAGGCTTCACATCCAGATACCTTAACGTATCGGAGATTATGCTCTTAACTACAGGGCTTGCAATAACGCCTCCAAAGTGGCTGAAGCCACCTGGCTCATCAATTACCACAAGAACAACTACTTTGGGATCATTGGCTGGCGCAAAACCAATAAAGGATGCGATATATTTACCGGAAACATAGATGCCATTTTCAGCCTTCTGGGCTGTTCCAGTTTTTCCTCCAACCTTGTAGCCTGGGATATAAGCGCTTTTACCTGTACCGTTTGAAACGACGGATTCCAATATCCACCGCATTGTATCTGAGGTTTCCTTGGATATCACCTGTCGGACCACTCTTGGCTGAAACTCATGTATTGTATTTCCATCATTATCTATTAACTTCTTTGCTATTCTTGGCTCCATCAGATTTCCGCCATTAACGACTGCTGACACGGCTGCAACAAGCTGCATCGGTGTCACCGTTATCCCCTGGCCAAAAGCGATGTTGGCCAGTTCGACTGGCCCCATAGCACTGGGTGTTCTTACGATACCATTTTCTTCGCCAGGCAGTTTGATGTTTGTTAGCTGTCCAAATCCAAAACCTCGAATATATTTGTAGAATTTTTCTTTCCCAAGCCGCTCTCCTACCTCTATAAAAACAGGATTGCAGGAGTTTTGGTTTCCTTCTACGAAGCTTTCGCTTCCGTGAGGATTATAGCTTCTCCAGCACTTCATTCTCTTACCGCCCTTTGTAACAGAACCCGCACAATAAAAGCGGTCATCGGGTTTTACTACATTTTCCTCTAGACCTGCAGCAGAGGTGATGATTTTAAACGTAGATCCCGGCTCATAAGAGTCCGCAACTGCCGGATTTCTCCAAACCTTATAAAGCTCCTTATACTGTTCTTCCGCTGACAACGACTTCCACCTATCCATAAGTGTCTCCGGAGGTTTTCTTGGATCGTTGTTGTCATAGTCCGGCTTAACCGCCAAAGCCAAAATGTCACCGGTCTTAGGTTCCATTACGATGGCTGTAACTCTTTTTGCCTTATTCTCTATCGCTGCGTTTTCAACTGCCTTTTCTGCGAAGTGCTGAATAATCTCATCAATAGTCAGCACCAGACTTAGGCCGTCCTTTGGCTCAAAGTATTTGTTTTCACTATCAGGCAGCTCTTCCCCATGGGCATCTGTCATTTTTATGTTTCTTCCAGGAAAACCATTCAGGTATTTTTCAAAGGTAAGCTCAACACCTTCCTGGCCTTGATTGTCATTATTATTGAATCCAAGTATGTAAGAAGCAAAATTTGCTTGCGGATAAAACCTTTTGTTATCATCTATGAAGATGATTCCTTTGAGATCCATCTCTCTCAGCTTCTTCACCTTTTCAGCATCTACCTTTTTCTTGATTATTACTGTATCGCTTTTTGCACTAATCTTTTTCATCAGGAAATCTTTATCCATGCCCAGCACTGTAGAAAGTGCATCTGCAACAGCATCTTTATCCTTAACTGCTACAGGCCTCACATAGATTTCATAGGCAGTAGTGCTGACAGCGAGCCTTTTTCCGTTTCTATCGTAAATTATACCCCTTTTGGAGGGAACCGGTATATCTCTAGTCCATTGTTCAACTGCTTTTTGTAAATACTCGCCACTGTTAATTATTTGAATAAACGCTAGTCGGCCAACCAAGCCGACAAAGACTATAAAAAAAAGAAATAATACAATCAGTACTCTTTTTTTAATTGTCATTTTAACCCCGGACAAAATACGCACCACCTTAGAGATTCTTAGTCTAGCACCTTTATGATGCTGCTTATGGCGGTTTTTGCGTATGCTAAGTACTTATTCTCCTTAACATCCTCAATACCGCTATAGCTGTTATTCCCTTCACTTCTTTCAACAACTGGCTGCTGTACACTTACATATACGATCTGATTTGTAACATCAGGATACTGCATATGCAGCTTCTTCATAGCGACTTTTTCTAAATTCTCAAGATTTACTGTTTTCATAAGCTCTACATTAAGCTCTGAAGTAACCTTCGAGGCATTTTTATATTCCTTCTCCATCTTATGTATGGAAAAGTTCAATTCTGCAATATAGGCATACCTCGAAATAATAAATATGCAAATAGAAAAAATCATTATAATACTCATAATATGTACCTTGGGCTTTTGTTTTCTTTTAGGGCTTTGCTTTTGCTTTTTAATAGGTTCTTCAGGTTTATTAACAGCTGTATTTGTGTTCAGGTAATCTCTGCTATAATCATAAGCTCTATTGTCCGCTACTACCATTCTTATTCCCCCCGTGTACTATTTAGAACTATATTACTGCTTGTGCTACCCTCAGCTTAGCACTTTTAGAGCGCGTATTTATTGCCAGCTCCTCTTCTGTTGCTGTAACAGGTTTCCTCGTCAACACCTTGACCGATGGCTTTTTTCCACACATGCAAATAGGGATTTGAGGTGGACAGATACATGGTCTCTCAAGCTCATTGAAGATATTCTTTACGATTCTGTCTTCAAGAGAGTGAAAGGTTATTACGGCCAGCCTTCCACCGGGATTAAGTACCTCCACTGAATCTACCAATGCCTTCTTCAGAACCTCCAACTCGTCATTTACTGCTATTCTAAAGCCTTGAAAGGTTCTTTTAGCAGGATGTCCGCCTTCTCTCCTTGCCGCTGAGGGTATTGCTCTCTTAATAAGATCAACCAATTGAAAGGTAGTTTTAATTCTATTGCTGCTTCTTTCCTCACAGATAAACTTTGCAATTCTGTCCGCCCATTTCTCCTCGCCATAGTCCTTAAGTATCCTTTTTATTTCAGCAAAGGATCCTTCATTGATG
>CALJSV010000110.1 GCA_937976095.1 uncultured Clostridia bacterium
TTTAGTTACCTCTATAGTCTCAAAATCACTTATGAATGGTTTGTGGGATATTTTTATAATTTAGTAAGTGATAAAGTATAGAACGTAGTGTCAAACTTGACACTACCACTAATTTAGGGGGGGAGATTACATGAAGATTGAATTCAGGTTACCTACTGAAAGTGATGCTGTCGATATTGCAGCATGGAAGTACGATGGAGAGTATTCGTTTTATGATAATGATAAAACAGAGGCTAAGCAGGAGTGGGCGAGAAATATTCATAAGGAAGAAAACAACTTTGCCATGTATAATGAAAAAATGGAGTTAATTGGCAATTGCAATTTTGATTATGATGAGGAGGAAGGTGCATACTATTTCGGTGTTCAAGTGAAGCCTTGCTATACAGGCAAGGGCAATGGTACAGAGATAGTAAAAGCAGTGCTGAATTTTGGAAGAGAAAAATACACGTATAATACAATAAAGCTGCTGGTAGCTAAGTTTAATAGAAGAGCTATAAGAGTATATGAAAAGCTTGGTTTTGTGACTGTTGAAGAGTTTATGTGGTTTGTAAACAATGAGGACAAGATATTCATTGCTATGCAGAAGGTATACTAAAAACATATGGAAATTTACATAATGTTGTGATAAAATTTCATTGTACCTGCTTTACTGCAAGTGCTTGTATAAAATACTTATATAATAAAATCCTATAAATGAAACTGACGCTATAGTTTTGCTGCTTAGAGGGCAAGTGTGGACTATAGCTTTTTTTTAGGAAGGAGCTTGATGCATGGCACTAATTGAAAAGAATACAAAGCTTGAGGAAAGTGAACACCTTAAGTATACTGTGATAGCCTTCTACTGTTTAGCTATGATCTTATTTGGTTTTGCAGTAGATACACCTTCGCAGATCATCAAAGGAATGCTTGATATCATCAATAGTCCTGATACACTTATAACTGACTATATGATGGTAGGAGGTATTGGGGCTGCTTTTATAAATGCCGGAATACTTGCACTTTTGATATTGTACATATATAAAAGAATGGGGATTAATCTGACGGGAGCAGCCACCGCATCGATATTTACAATAGCAGGCTTTGGTCTATTTGGGAAAAATTTGTATAATGTGTGGCCAATCATTATGGGGGTATGGCTTTACAGTAAGCTGAAAAAAGAAAGCTTTAGAAATAACATACTGATTGCTGCATTTGGGACTGCACTTTCTCCTATTGTCAGCGAGGTTACATTTGCAATGGGTTTTGACCTTGTTCCTGGAATAATTTTAGGTATAATAATGGGAATACTGGTTGGACTGCTGCTGCCATCTCTGGCAAGGTATTTTGTAGGAATACATCAAGGTTATAATCTTTACAATATAGGATTTACAGCAGGGTTTATAGGTACAGTTATAATGTCCTTATTAAGAGTATTTGGATTGACTCTTAAAGGGGAATTTATATGGTCCTACGGCAGACCACCGGTGCTGATGATAGGTGGCCTAGTGTTTTTCTCCTCAATGATTGTCTTAGGCTTTTTAATATCTCCTGCACCCATCAAAAAACTGCAAGCTATACTAAAAAACAGCGGGCGATTGGTAACAGACTTTATAATAATTTCCGGCTTTGGTGCAACACTTATCAATATGGGACTTTTGGGTTTACTGGGTTTTGCATATGTCATCCTTGTAAAAGGAGACTTAAACGGTCCGACGATAGGTGGAATTTTAACCATGGCAGGCTTTGGAGCCTTTGGTACTCACCCAAGAAATGCACTGCCTATAATGGCTGGGGTATATATTATAGGAAGATTATCAATATGGACAGTCAATAGTCCGGGAGTTATACTTGCAGCGCTTTTCGGAACGACCCTGGCACCTATTGCAGGAGCCTTCGGATGGATGGCGGGCATTATAGCAGGCATCATACATTTAGCAATAGTGATGAATGTAGGCTATCTGCACGGAGGACTGAATCTTTACAACAACGGCTTTTCGGGCGGAATTGTAGCAACGATTTTACTTCCAGTTCTAGAGGTTATAAGGAGGAATCGCGATGAATGATGAAAATGTAAAGCTTCTTCATATAGCAGGGGAGCTAACTAGCTATTTCTTAAAGCATAAGTCCAAGGATTTGGGTTTTAATATCAGGATAACAGATAAAATGACTGAGATAAGCATAAATGCCAGAGATGTAGTATTGTCTCCTGAGCAGACTGAGAAGCTGCGGGTTCAGATGAACAATCCAAGACAGCTGGAGGTAGAAGGCTACTATTCTAACCTGGCAGGGGGAGGCCATGTAGGGGAGGAGCTTAGGCTGGTCAGTGCCATGACAGATGTAGAAGAAATATCAGTAAGTGAAACAGAGGGCACTATAATAAGGCTAAGGCGATAAATGCTACAGTAAAAGTTAATAAAATATTAAAGCTTGATCAGTTCTTAAGATCAAGCTTTTTTGCTGTTAATCAATTTTAAACTCAGCTGCCCAGATATACATATCATTTTCAAGAGCCAAAGACAGCACAGCTACCTTGGTTAAGGTATATATGCTATTATATAACTATAAAATATTCGGTAGACTACTAAGGGAGCTGATAACTTGAGATATGAAGGAAGTATATATAGACCACCAAGTGAGGCATACAGCCTTATAGTTCAAGCAACAATAGGCTGTTCACATAATAAATGCGCATTTTGCAGCATGTATAAGGATAAGGAATTCAGAATAAGACAAATTAATGAAATTCTTGAGGACTTGGAAGCGGGGAAAAAATACCACAAAAGGGTAGATAAGGTTTTCTTGGCTGATGGAAATGCCTTGGCCTTAAGCACAGAGGATCTAAGGCGGATACTTATAAAGGTAAAGGAGCTTTTTCCGGAATGTAGAAGTGTAGGGGCTTACAGCTCTCCTAAAGATTTGTTAAGGAAAAGCTTGGAAGAGCTAAAGGAGCTGCAAGGTCTTGGTCTTAGTATAGTCTATCTTGGAATTGAGTCCGGCAGTGATCATATACTAAGCTCAGTTGCCAAGGGAGCGACAGCAGAGGATATTATTTCGGCCGGTAAAAAAGCTGTAGAGTCAGGTATAAAGCTATCTGCGACCATTATTTCAGGCATAGGAGGAAGGAAGCATTGGAAGGAGCATGCTATCGAGTCTGCAAGAGTGATTAATGAAATAAGTCCACACTACTTGGCACTGCTAACTCTTCTGGTTCAGCCAGGCACAAAGCTTTATAATCAAGTGTGCAGTGGTGAGTTCGAGCTTTTGACACCAAAGGAGGTAATGGAGGAGACGGCTGCTTTGGTAGAAAATCTTACAGTGGTGGATTGCGTTTTTAGAAGCAATCATGCATCTAACTATGTTTCCTTGGCAGGCATCTTGCCTTTGGAAAAGGAAAAAATACTGGACACCATAAGACAGGCTATAGATGAAGAGGATAGATATAAGTTTGAGATCCATAGAAGGCTCTAAAATAAAATGTGGGCAGCATTGTATATAGGCTTGGATATAAAAATGGGACAAGGAATTGACGTGTATTTGTCGAAGTAATAAACTAACAGGTTTTGTATATGCAATGCTGTACAGGCAGGAGGTTTGAATGAAAAAAGCTTGTAAATACTTGTTTCTAATATGTCTAATACTAATGCTGCTTTCAACTGCCGGCTGCAGCCCCAAAAAGCATGTTAAAGCTCCTGTGGCAGTAAACGGGGTTATGGATTTGACAGACTGGGACTTTACAAGAGATGGAGCTGTTAAGCTTCAGGGGCACTGGGAGTTTTATTGGAAAAGGCTGCTAATCCATGAGAGCTTTGCGGCTGCTGATGATGCTACAAAGCAAACCATAGCAGTGCCTGGAAAGTGGGATGACTATATAGTAGCAGGAAAGCCAATAGGTGCTACAGGCTTTGCTACCTATAGACTCAAGCTTAAGCTGGGTGGTCGGGATGAAGCTTTAGTGCTGAAGATATATGAGATGTGCTCAAGCTATAATTTGTATGCTGATGGTCAGCTGATTAGCTCAAACGGCATAGTAGGCAAAAGCCTGCAGGAGTCCTCGCCTCAATACCTTCCCAGAGTAGCAGAGCTTAATAGCAAGGGAAATGAAATAGAGCTGATACTGCAGGTTTCGAACTTTTATCAGAGCACTGGGGGTGCATGGGGAAGCATCATCCTGGGGGACAAGAGAGAGATCTATATAAAAAACGTTAGTAATGTTGCCTTTGATGCTTTTATAAGTGGTGCAATATTTTTAATGGGATTTTTTAATATAATATATTTTCTAATAAGAAGAAGAGAGAAATCTCCAATATATCTGGGTGTTTTTTGCTTTTTAATATCAGGCAGAGCCCTTATTACGGGTGAAAGACTTATTAATCAGCTTCTGCCTAGTGTAAGCTGGGAGGTATTCTTCAAAGCTGAGTACATAAGCTTTTATGCAGGGGTAGTAGTTATGCTTATGTTTTTGTATAAGCTGTTTGAGAACGTTTTCAACCAAAGGCTAATAAGACTGGCTGTAGCATTTGGTTCAGCTTCGATTGCGTTAGTAGTTCTTACGCCGGCAAGTATATACTCCTATAGTGTTCTATACTATCAGGTTTTTACTGTAGCAGTATGCTTTTATGCGATATTTGCTATGCTCAATGCTGCAATAAGAAAAGTCAGTGGCGCAGGTCATTTCCTAGTAGGGTTTTTCATAATGTCTGCCTTTATACTACATGATGTTTTGCTTGCAAGAGGAATTATACATTCTAGAGAGATTACTCCTATTGGACTCACCTTCTTTATATTCTTCCAGGCAGTAATACTTTCAAAGCGTGTTACAGGAGCATTTGACAATGCTGAAAGACTGCTCTTGCAAAACGAAGCTATCAATGCTGAGCTTATGGAGCTTAATTCTAAGCTTGAAGAAAAGGTTGAGCTGCGTACTAGGGAGCTGCAGGACAAAAACGAGCAGCTTGAAAGGCTGGCAAAAAGTGATAGTCTGACGGGCTTGCTTAACCATAAACATCTATTTAAGTCGTTGGAGGAAGAAATTGCAAGGACAGAGGTATACGACTGCAAGCTAAGCGTCATAATGCTAGATATAGATTACTTCAAAAGGGTAAATGACCAATACGGGCATCCAGCTGGAGATAAGGTTCTCCTCGACATATCGGCATTGCTTAATTCGATTATGAGACAAGCTGCCATAGTAGGCAGATATGGAGGAGAGGAGTTTCTAGCAGTGCTTCCCGGTGTGGAGCTGGCTGAGGCTTTATGTATAGCTGAAAATATCAGATTAAGTGTAGAAGAGGCTGACTTTACTGATAAGGCAGTAAAGGTGACAATTAGCGGTGGTGTAGCTGAGCGTACAGATGAGGATGCCGGCAAGCTGGTTGATAGAGTAGACAAGCTTCTGTATAAGGCTAAGCTGAACGGAAGAAACCGCATAGAGCATTAACAATATTCAATAGCAATTAATCGATAAAATCACGAGGCTGCAGCTAAGCAGCTTCTTTTTCTTTTTGTAGGAGGACAAAATCATCTGCAGTCGAATTATATAATATGTAAATATGAATCCAAAATGACAAGAGGTATGCAAATGAAGCTTTATCGATGCAGCAGCAGTGATTATAAAGATTATATGGGCTTTGTAAAGGATATATATAAAGTCTATACTAACTTCAAGGACAGCGCGAGCCCAGTTCTAAAGCAATTTTTATATAAGCAAGGTGTATTCTGCAAAGGCCTTGAAATAATCCCTGTTATGGTTAAGAAGGATGGGTCAATAGTTGCAGTCTGCATGTACATTGCTTCTAAAAGCTATGCAGATACGCTGCAGCTTGCATTTTTTGAAGCTCTGGAAGGCTTTCAAGAAGCAGTGGATATTATAGTTGAGGAAGCAAAGCAGCTGTGCAGAGAAAGAAGCCTTAGAAAAATAGTGGTTGGCCTTAATGGGCATGTAAACTATGGCATAGGGTTTTTGTGTGACTGCTTTGATTCTGACATAAGCTTTGGAAGCAGCTATACTCCTCCATACTATGCTGAGTATTTTGCAAGACGTGCAACTAAGCATTTTAAGATGGTGTCATATAGTGGGGAAATAGCGGCAATGAGCTTTGAAAAGCACAAAAGAATACTGGGAAGAGTTGACAAAAAGTTTAATTATAGACATATGAGTTTTAGAAACTTTAAAGCTGATATGAAAGTCTATACAGATATAAACAATATTTGCTTTAAGGAGCATCCGTTTTATTTTGAAAGAAGCTATGAAGAGGATTTGGAGCTTTTTAAGGAGCTGCGATATTTTATCGGAGAAGAGAGCATTATTTTTGTGCAGCATGGAGACAAGCCAATCGGATATATGCTCTGGTATCCTGATTTTAATGAGCTTTTGAGCTATGGCGAAACTATAGGTATAGGTGCTTTTATAAAAAACAAGCTGTTTCCTAATTGGATAAAAAAGCTTAAGCTTGTTGAGATTGCCATACTTCCTGAATATCAAAACACTGGAGCCATACTGGGCCTTTTTAATGAGTGCTATAAGGAAAACGCCGCAAAATATGTTGCCTATGAAACCAGCTGGATATTTGAGGACAATTTTAAGTCAAAAAATTTCGGAGTCAAGCTTTTGGAGAATGAATATAAGCATTATGTAGCTTACGAAATAAGCCTGCAGGAGTCATTATGATTGAGAAATTTAGCAGTTCAAGCCAACTTCCTGAGGAATGGGATAAGGTAGCGGGTGCTAATATAGCACTTTGCAGAGAAAATCTAAAGCTGCTGGAGGAGGTAAACCCCTGTGGGCAGGAATACTTTGTATTTAGTGATGACAGCATTTATGCTATTCTGGTTAAATATACTCTGAAAATAAACATATTTTGCTATAGCAGCCTGCGCCTTTATCTGCCGATAAGTATAATTGGCATCCCTTGCTCGGTAGCCGCACCCGGCTACAGCTTGGTCGGAGAGTGCAGAGCTGATGTAAGAGAATATGTAAGAAGCCTTAAAGGAGCAAAGGTTATACTAAATGCTGCGGAAGACTTGTGTTGCCTGGGCTTTACAAAGGGTAATACACTTCCGAGCTGTGTTATGGATATAAAATGGAGCTCCTTTGATGAATACCTTTTGGGACTTAGGAGCCATTATCGTTATAGATTTAAAAAAGCACTTAAAAAAACAGAGGGTATTTCTGCTGAGCTGCTTTCAGGTGAATTCGACCAAAGGCTTTATAACTTATATGAACAGGTTTATGAAAGGTCTGCCTACAAGCTTGAAAAGCTTTCTATAGACTTCTTTAGAAAAGCAAAGGCAGATATCGCTGTATTTGTGGAGTCTGGTAAACCCATTGCCTTTGTGCAGTATAGGGTGGTGGACAGTAAAATGCTATTTCTTTTTGGTGGTCTTGAGTATAGTCAAAATCAGAAGTATAACCTATATCAGAACATGCTGCTCTTTTTGGTTAAGGCTGCTATTGAGGCAGGCTGTACTTCGTTGGATCTGGGTCAAACTGCTGAGGAAATAAAGTGCAAGCTGGGAGCAAGTCTTAAGGAAAAGCAGCTTTATGTACATCATAGCAACAGATTGATTAATTGGCTTGTAACCAGGTTTATCGGTGTGCTTTCTTATTCTAATAAGGATATTGAGCTTAAGGTATTTAAGGACTAGTGGAGGTTAGTTGATGTTAAAAAGTACAATCTGGGATTTTTGGGCGGATAAGTATGACCGTTTATGGGTACAAAAGTACTCTTTAGGGCCCAGTAGAAGAGAAATAATCAAGGCCATCGCTCCTATTCTCAGTACTGGCAGAAGCTATAGACTGCTTGATATGGGCTGCGGTACAGGTCAGATGATAGGAGAGCTTCAAGCTGCCTTTAGGGAATTTGATATTGAGTATTCGGGAGTGGATATTTCTTCGAAAATGATAGAGAAGTGCAGGGAGAAAGATATTAAGTCTCCCTATTTTGTTAGCGATATATGTGATTTTGCTGAGACTTATGAGGCTTATGATTTTATAATATGCTCACATTCCTATCCTTACTATGGGGATAAGCCAGGAGCACTTCGAAAGCTAAATGACTTATTGAAAAAGGACGGGAGGCTTTTTTTGGTACAGGCTTCTGCAAACTCAGTATATGATAGGATTATTATGTGTTTTGTAAAATTTACCACCAGTAAAGCACAGTACCCGTCAGTAAAAGATATATTGAGGCTGACAAGCGGCATATTTAGTCCTGATGCTATCATAAGGATAAAGGAAAGATTCTTTATGCCAACTATATGTTTGTTTGTATTAAAAAAGGAAGGTGACCAATGAAAGTACTTCTAGTAAGGCCAAGGCCTGACAGTGAAACCATAGGCTTGCAGAAGGTTATGATATGTGAGCCCCTTGAGCTTGAATATGTAGGTGCCTATATAAAGGGACTGGGTCACCAGGCTGTTATTATAGATATGATAGTGGAGAAAAAGCCGCTGGCGCATTTTATAAAAGAGCATAAACCCGATGTGGTGGGGATTACCGGCTATATAGCCCACGTAAATAAGATTAAGGCATATGCAGAGGAAATAAAAAAGTCAGACGGCTCCTGTAAGATTATCGTGGGAGGCGTTCATGCAGAGGTCATACCGGGAGATTTTAACTCACCCTATATTGATTACGTGATAAAGGCAAATGGACTGCGTACCTTTGGCGAAGTGGTTGATGCAATAGCTATGGGGCATCCGACTGACACAATAGCAGGAGTATGGGGAAACCACTTGGAATGCATGAAGGAGACAAGCTTTAACTATCCTCATCCGGATAGAAGCCTGACGGCTGCATACAGAAGTAAGTATTATTATATGTTCCATAACCCCTGTGCCCTAATTAAGACCTCCTTTGGCTGCCCCTACGAATGCAAGTTTTGCTTTTGTAGGAGGATTACAGACGGCAAGTATTTTTACAGAGAGCTTCAGGACATCCTTGACGAGCTAAAAAGCATACCCGAGGAGGAAATCTATATTGTAGATGATGATTTCCTTGTAGATAGAGCAAGGCTTTTGGAGTTTTGTGAGCAGCTTGAGGCACAAGATATTAAGAAAAAGTACTTGGTTTATGGAAGAGCGGATTTCATAGCTGCCAATGAGGATGTTATAAAAAGGCTGGCACAAAACGGTCTTAGAGCCGTAATTGTGGGTCTGGAGTCAGGCAACGAGGAGGAGCTTAAAAAGTATAACAAAAAAAGCTCTGTCCTAATAAACGAGAGAGCTATTGATATACTTGGTGAATACAAGGTTGAATGCTACGGCACCTTTATCTTGGGTGTGGATTGGGATAAAGAAGACTTTTTTGGGCTCTATAGGTGGATAAAGAAGCTGGGCATTAAATTTATCAATTTGCAGCCCTTTACACCTCTTCCTGGAACAGAGCCCTTTAAGGAGTATAAGGATGCTCTGCTTATCCCGCGTGATGAGTATGAGAAATGGGATTTGGCTCACCTGGTTGTAAAGCCCTCCAAAATGAGCGTAAGAGAGTACTATTTTAATATAATTAAGCTTTATTATAAGATAACCATGCACCCTAAGAATGTTTATAAGATGATAAGGCAGTATGGAATATGGGAAAACCTGAAGCTGTCCTACGGTGCTTCACATATAACGATGCAGTATTTTTTGAAAATGCTGATGAACAAATAGCTGGGGGATGAAAGATGAATGTATTGCTGGTAAGGCCTAAGTCCTTAAATATAATAGCCAATGTCAATGTCATAAACCTGGAACCGCTGGATCTTGAATATCTATATACCGCTGCTGTAATGGAAAATGTGAACTGTGAGATTTTTGACTCGCTTTTTGATAGGAGAAGCTTGAAGGATGTACTGGCAGCCTTTAAGCCTGATATAGTAGCAATTAGCGGGTATATCACACAAGAGGCTGTAATGCTGGATTATTGCGGTATAGTAAGAGAGCATGATCCCTCCGTAAAGGTGATTGTGGGAGGCGTTCATGCACAGGTAAACTATGAAAGGTTTTTTTGTGATTCTATAGACTATATAGTTCACTCTGCGTCCTTAGAGCCCTTCAGAAGAATGTTGAGACTGGGGAAGAACTTTGATGAGGCACTATTAAAGGATATAGACGGTATATGCTATAGACGAGATAACGAGTGGATAGTTAATAAGCAGCTGCTTATCGATCCTGATGAGCTACCTATACCTGATAGAACACATTTCAACAAAAACAAGCAGCTTTATAGATATCTGGGCTACAGCCCATGTGCGATAGTAAAGACTGCCTATAGCTGTCCTTATCAGTGCAGCTTTTGCTATTGCAGGAAGGTAAATAATGGAGTATACGCAGCCAGAAGCATTGACTTGGTAGTTGAGGAAATAGCAGGCATTGATTGTGACAGCGTGCATATAGTAGATGATACCTTCCTTGTAGACAAGGAACGGATAAAAAGGTTTATAGCACTGGTTAAGGAGAAAGGCATCCAAAAAAACTTTATATTTTACAGCAGAGCGGATTTTGTGGTTGATAATGAGGAGCTTATAAAAGAGCTTGGAGAAATAGGAACAAAGGGAATAATTGTAGGTCTTGAGGCTATAGATGATTGCACCCTTGACTCCTATAGCAAGCAGTGCTCTGAGGATGTAAACGAGAGCTGTATTAAAATACTACAAAAGCACAACATTGACTGTCTGGCTTTGTTTATTATAGATATAAATTCTGTCAAAAGTGATTTTGATAAGCTATATAGCTGGGTTGAGTCAGTAGGGTTAAAGTATGCATCCGTGTCTATATTTACGCCTATACCCGGGACTCCGCTTTTTGATGAATACAAGGATAGGCTTACTACAGACAAAATGCAGTATTGGGACTTTCTGCATCTGGTGCTTGAGCCGACTAATATGTCCAGAAAGGCTTTTTACCTTGAGTATTATAAGCTGTTTTTAAAGCTTACCTATCTGGGAAAGAGAAACGGAGTATATGACTTTGTAGATATGCAGTATATAAGAAATACAGCCAAGGAGTTTTTCTATAACCTGATCAACGGATAAGAAAGCTGGTGCGGTACATGAAAAAAAAGATATTGTTTATACAGCCTACTCCTTACGATACTGAGAAGCGTCTTATAAAAAAGAAAAGGCTTTATTTTGTAGGGCTGGCACTTCCTGTTTTAGCTGCTCTGACACCTTCTGATTGGGAGGTGGAGCTGTGCCTTGAAACTATTGAGGATGTACCCTTCGATACTGATGCCGATGTGATTGCCATCAGCAGTATGGGTCATGCGGTTATTCGTACTATTGATATTGCAAAGATATTTAAGGCAAGGGGCAAGACAGTGCTGCTGGGTGGTTATATGGTAAGCCTTATGCCGGAGGAGGCAAAGAAGTACTGTGACAGTGTAATCATAGGAGATGCAGAGGAAGTATGGCGGGATGCTCTTGAGGATATCCAAGCGGGAGCATTGAAGCCTTTTTATCAAAAGGAAATAAGCAAGCTTGAATATCCAATCCCAAGGTATGATCTACTAATAAACAAATCAATTGGAGATTTTCTCCCGGTTCAGGCAGGCAGAGGCTGCCCTAATGTATGCAGCTTTTGCTCGGTATATTGTTTATATAAAGCTAAGTATTATCAAAGGCCTATTGAGGATGTTTTGAGGGACATTAAAGAGGTTAAGAGACTTGGCTTTAATAAATTTCTTCTCCTTGATGACAATATACTTTCTGATAAGGTTTACCTAAAGGAGCTTTGCCATGAGATAAAGCAGCTTAAGATGACCTGGCTGTCTCAATGCTCAATTGAAATTGGGAAGGATGAGGAGCTTTTGAAGCTAGTATCAGAAAGTGGCTGCATAGCACTTAGCTTTGGTATTGAAAGCATATCTCAAGAAAGCTTAAACAGTATGAATAAAGGCTGGGCTAAGGTAGAGGAGTATAGCCAGCTACTAAGAAATATAAGGGGTGCTGGCATTGATGTTTCTACAGAAATGGTGGTAGGCGCTGAAGGAGACACAGTAGAATCCATACGGGCAACCTCAAAGTTTATTGAGGATAATAAGATAGTAGTACCAAGATTTTATATACTCACACCTATACCTGGTACGCAATTCTATGATGAAATGAAACAGCAGGGCAGGATCTGCAACGATGAGATATATTCCTATAACGGAACTGAAGCGGTGCACATTCCCAAGAATATGACACCGGAAGAGCTGACGAAGGCATACTGGCAGCTTTATAATGATGTATTTGCTATTAAGAATATTGTTAGGAGAACAATTCTTCATAAGGGCTTTCTAAAAAAGCCGGGAAGCTGTCTGTTCTATCTGGCAGTTAATTTATATTATAGGCATCAGATAAAAAATAAGATAACACCAAATATTATTTAGTACGAAAAGATTGCTGCTGCAAAGGCGGGTAGACCACCCTTCCATGAAGGTTAGGATGGAAATATTATAAAATATGAACAGGGGCTTTCAATTATGAAGGCTCCTGTTCATGTTTTGAGATTTATTAAGAGTTATAATACTGTAACTCTGTTTAAGGAATATTTCTCGTACTCCTTATTCTTTACTATCTTTTCAAGAATCTCCACTACACTGTATACATCCTCATAAGAAACATATAAGGCTACAGGTGCAAGACGTATAACATTCGGTTCGCGGTAGTCAGGTATTACATTGTTGTCTCGCAATGCGATACTTATACGGTAAGCTTCATCGTGTTCCAGACAAACATGCCCGCCCCGACGGTGATCCTCGCGAGGATTACCAATTGTGAATCCATATTTTGAAAGCTTACTGTCAACCAAATACATCAAGTATGCAGTTATATGCAGTGACTTGTTTCGGACACTTTTCATCCCAACTTCATTAAAAATGTTTAAGGCTCCATCCAGCGGCGCCATTGCCAATATATTGTGCGTTCCTAGAAGCCAGCCGTTTGCATCTCTGTCCTGATCAAATTCATGGCTCATCGCAAATTGACTTTCATCCTTGTTACCAAACCAACCCTTAAGTCCGGCGCTCTTGCCAAAATACTTTCTGTTTATATACATCCCTGCAGTTGCACCCGGCCCGGCATTTAGATATTTATAAGAGCACCATACTGCAAAATCAGGATCAATCTTTTTGAAGTCATGGGGGACGGCTCCAATGGAGTGGGCTAAATCCCAGCCTATTATAATTCCGCGATTGTGAGCTTCCTTTGTCAGCCTTTCCATATCAAGCAGCTGAGAACTTCGATATAAAACTGACGGCAATAGAATTAATGCAACATCTTCTCTCATTTCTGATATAACATCTTCCTCGGAAATAGTGCGTCCATCTCTGCTTTTGATGGTAACTAAGACATCATCTACCTTATAGCCTTTAAGCTCAATAATACTTTTTATTGCGTAGATATCCGTAGGGAAGTTTAGTTCATCCACTATTATCTTATACATTGTATCTGTTGGACTATAAAAGGTTGCTATTGCCTGATGAATATTTGTGGTAATACTGCCCATTACTATTACTTCATTCGCATCTGCTTTGATTAACGGCGCGAGCTTTTCTGCAATGCTTTTTGAGTAGTTGAAATAACGACCGTTTTCTGTGCCCCATATTTTTATAGCTTCCCTCTTCCAAACCTTAAAAGCATCTAATAAAGCAGCTTCAGCATCCTTGGAGCTTAATCCCAAAGAGTTACCATCCATGTAGATTTCACCTTCATTATGATAAAAATAGTCTCGTATATCATGCAGTTCATCAAGCCTATCCAATTCCTGGGCAAAATCTAATCCGGCCATAAATTCATATGACATAGCTATTACCCTCCTCATGATTTATAGTTATAATTAAATTCTAACATATATGGAGGTGTATATTCAAAAGACTAATTTTAGTACTTCAATATCTGTGAGATGTATCATTTTGTGTAAAAAACATTACATAACAGTATTTTATCTTGTGCCTGAGAAACTGCTGCCTTATAATTGAATACATGATTTAACTGGGAGGTTTTAGTGTGAAGAAAATATGGAGTCGCAGCTATAAGATGAAGGATTTTGATTTGGTAAGGCAGTTTCTTGTAGATTGCTATAGTATATATAAAGAGCCAGTTACATGGAAAATTGACAGGTGGAACTTTACGTATGCTTTCTCATCGGCTATGAGAGATACTACAATAAAAGAATGGGAAAGTGAAATAAGGCTGTGGTTTAGGGGTGATGAGCTAATAGCTATAGTCAATACTGAAGGGGAAAAAAGTGCAGAAGCCTTTATACAGAGTAAGACACTCGATCTTGATGATGTGGTTCTAAATGAAGTTTTTGACTTTGTTGAGACAGACTTAGTAAGAGAAATAGGAGAGAAGCAAATAGCTGAGCTAAGGATTTCTGAAAGGTTCAATAAAGCTATAAAAATGGCTGAGTCAAGGGGCTATGAGCTTTTAGAATGGAGTGACTGTGACAGTCTGCTGGAGCTTGACAGAGAGTTTGAGGTTAAGCTTCCTGAAGGTTTTAACATAGTAGAGGGAGATGCCGTTTCACACATGGATAAAGGAATGCTCCATGCCAAAGCCTTTAATTATACAGATGAGGACTACTATGTTAGAAGAACACCTATAGGCTATGGGATAATGTGTCAGCTTAAGGACTACCGTGCAGACCTAGATCTTTATATAAAAGCACCAAATGGAGAGCTTACTTCCTTCGTAACGATATGGGTGGATCATGAGAATGGCTTCGGCGTTTTGGAACCCGTAGGAACAAGTGTAGACTATCAAGGACTTGGCCTTGGAAAAGCGCTTATATATGAAGGGGCAAACAGATTGCGGGCTATGGGTATCAACAAGCTCTATGTAGGCAGTGAAAAGCCCTTTTATCTCAAAATAGGGTTTAAGAAGGTTTTAAGTATGCTGGTTTATCGATATGCAAAGCTATAAAGTGGTACAGTGGGGACGAGGAACCTGTCCCCGCGTTTCATATGCTATAATATGAGTATGGATGAGAAATACTATGACGGACTATTCTATGGAGAACTGGAGCGAGCACATGAAGAGGTTTAAAAAGGTATATATAGAAATAACAAATATTTGCAATCTAAGCTGCAGCTTTTGTCCTAAGACAGAGAGACTTCAAAGCTTCATGGACGAAGCCTCCTTTAGGCATGTCATCGATGAGATAAAGCCCTTTACTGATTATGTATATTTTCACTTAATGGGTGAGCCTTTACTTAATCCAAGCGTAGGAAGGTTTTTGGAAATATGCGAAGCTCAGGAGCTCAAAGTTAATATCACAACGAATGGAACGCTTTTAGCTGAGGTAAAGGACGTGCTTATAAGGGCTTCTTCCCTTAGGCAGATAAATATCTCTCTTAGCAGCTTTGAGGCAAATGCAAACGATGGCGACTTGGAGACGTACATAGATAATATTGCAGAATTTATTAGAGAGGCTAATGAAAAGAGCCAAATAATTTGCTCAATGAGACTTTGGAATATGGATAGTGGAGATTTAAAAGGAAGCAACAGTGAAAATCTGAGAATAATGAGCATGCTGGAAGAAAAGCTGGAGCTGGGTTATAGCATAAGCGAAAGGCTGAAAAATTCCTTGCAGCTAAAGCTTAAGAATAATGTATATCTTAATCTTGCTCAACGCTTTGAATGGCCGGATATGGATAAAGCAAGTGAAAGCCCAAAAGTATTTTGCTATGGACTGAGAGACCAAATAGGAATACTTGTGGACGGGACCGTAGTGCCCTGCTGCTTGGACAGTGAGGGAAGCATACCTCTTGGCAATATCCTTGCGAGCTCATTAGAAAGCATTTTGTATTCACAAAAGGCGCGTAGGATATATGAAGGGTTTTCTAGAAGGTGTGCTGTAGAAGAATTGTGCAAAAGATGTGGGTATGCAAAAAGACATTAAATATAAGTGCAAGGGGGAAAATACAATGGATAAAAACTTATTTCATAGCTTAGAAGGGGAACACATATACTTTAAACCGCTAAGTATAGAAGATGCACCAGAGGTGCATAGCTATGCTTCAGATGAGGATGTAAAAAGATTTATCGGCTGGAGATTAATGAACAGTCTGGATGAAACCTGCCAATACATAGAAAAGATGCTGGCTAGGGAATCTGAGGGAACTTTTATGTATGCCTCTATGATGAACAAGAAAACAGGAGAACTGATTGGAACTGCAATGATGTTCAGCTTTAACCATGAAGCTAAGCATGCCGAGATAGGCTATGTATTTCACAAGGACTACTGGGGTAAGGGCTATGGTACCGAGGCTGTTAAACTAATGTGCGACTTTGCCTTTAAAGACCTAAACCTTCACAAGCTGCATGCCAGAGTGATAGATACCAACACCGGCTCGGTTCGTGTACTGGAGAAAAACGGCTTTAAGCTTGAAGGAAGGTTAGCGGATTACGACTTCATAGAAGGCCGCTACTACGATGAGCTGATTTTTGGCAAGCTTTAGAAAGCAGAGGTACCATACCTGGTACCTCTGATTATTTTTTGGCAATCAATTCAATTTCCACATCTGCGCATAGTGGAAGTGATGCTACACCTATAGTAGTTCTTGCCGGATAAGGTGTAGAAAATTGCCTTTCATAAACCTCATTCATGGCCTTAAAGTTTTTCATATCAGTCAGAAAGACATTTACCTTAACTACATTATCAGCAGTCAAGCCTGCAGCTTCAAGGACGCCAAAGAGGTTCTTAAAGCATTGCTCGGTCTGTGCTGCAATATCTCCGGCTACAAGCTTCCCGGTACTGGAATCTATAGGTGTTTGTCCGGATAGGAATACCAAAGCTCCAGCATCAACAGCATGCGAATATGGGCCAACAGCAACAGCGCCGGGAGCGGTATAAGCGGTTCTTGTCATTTGATACATCTCCTTTTTTACTAAATATTTTGTATTTTAAGTATTATGGTGTATAATGATACTATTCGATTAGCTTGTTTATATAGATTATATCAATATTTTAGAAGGTAGAATACTATGAAGATATTATTGGTATCTGATGAAGAGAGCCCATTGCTCTGGGACTATTTACGCCCGGAAAAATATACTGATATAGATTTGATCATATCCTGTGGAGATATGAAAGCAGACTATCTATCCTATCTGGTGACCTATATAAAAGCTCCACTTATTTATATACACGGGAACCACGACACAAGGTATCCGGTTGCCCCCCCAGAAGGATGTCAGTCCATAGATGGAACATTGGTCAATATTAAGGGATTAAGGATATTGGGCCTTGGAGGATCTCAAAAGTACAGCCATGGAGCTTTTCAGTATACAGAGAATGAAATGGAACACAGAATAAGAAAAGTAAAGCCTCGTCTATGGTTAAACAAGGGCTTTGACATATTGGTTTCACACTCGGCAGCCTTTGGCTTGGGTGATGCGCAAGATTTGTGTCATACAGGCTTTAAGTGCTTTAATAAACTAATAGACAAGTATTCTCCAAAATACTTTTTTCATGGTCATACACATTTAAATTATGGAAGAGATGATAGAATAATTCAATATAAGTCTACGACCATAGTAAACGCATTTCAATATTATATAATAGAAATTTAGAGTAGCACCTTTATAAAGGTGCTACTCTATTATTTCTACATTTTCCAAAAACCAATCCATATGAAGTATCTCTTCATGAGCAGCATAGTCATCTTCACGAATTCTTAAATTCCCGCTTTGATCATAAATTGGGCCTGTAAAAGGGTTAAAGGTGTTGTTGATAATCATATTTTTCATAAGATTGACCAGCTTCTGAGTCTCTTGAGGCACAAGCTCCTTGGAATAAAAAATATCAACAACCTCAGAGTCCATTCCCCACCAGAAGCTTATAAGGTTGGAGTTGCCGCTGAACATATCAAAAACAGTTTTATAGGTCTCGTTAGTTATGTTTCGCATTATTTTTTCATAGAAGATTCCCCAATGCCAAATAGGAGTTGCCAGGTACTTGTCGGGGGCTTTTTTCTCCCGGTCTACAGTACAAAGCATAGAGTAGACTCCATAATCGGTAGATACAGTATGAGGAACTGTAAGCGTTCTGTTGCTTAGGATGTCAGCACCTCTGCAAATAAGCTTATTGCCTGAAGCGGAGAACTTGATCCTACTGTTCCATTCATTGGTCCATGACACCAGTATCTTGGATCTTGGGTTAACAAGCCTTGCACCTAAGGCGAAAGCATTTATGGAGCTTGTCACCTCGGGGGTGGGGCTAGTTGCAACATATCCGATTATATCGGTTTCAGTCATCGCTCCGGCAATTATTCCTGTCAAAAACCTAGGTTCATAGGTTCTGCCATAATAGTTGCTGACATGGGTGTAAGGTTTATATTCTGAGCAGTTAAAGAACTTGATATGAGGGTATTCTATTGCACACTTCAGAGTTTCGTTATAATATATAGGGCTGGTAACAAAAATTACATCGTTGCCATCTTCTGCAAGCTGTCTGATAGTGTCATAGGCTTCCTCGTTTTCAGGTACATTTTCAATATAGGTAGTTTCAACTTGATCTTCCATAGTCTTTTGCAAATGGAGCCTGCCAAGCTCATGAGCATAGGTCCAACCAGAGCCCTGTATAGTTCTGGCATACGCGAAGGCCACCTTAAGCTTCTTCTTTGGAATAACCAGAGTTGACAACGCGTTTAGAAGACCACCGGGGGTGCTTTCTATAGGTACAGTCTGCAGGTTTATTATTTCATCACTGTCTAGAACCTCCAGGCTTTTGATGAACTCCTTAAGATTGCTGCTTAGATCAGTCTCGTCATACATTTCCGGTATTCCGTATACCTTCGAATACTGTATGAAGGCATCGCCGGTGCATACTATGGGGGTTGGCTCGCTTACTTTTAAGTAGATATCTTCAAATATACTATATACTTCTTTTTCAAAATACTTGTATTTAGTCAATTCTGCATCCGTAGGTCCTTGAAAGCTATCCAACATCTCTATCAGCAGCTTATAATACTCACCCTTTGAAAATGTAATAGATGCTATACCTGTAAGCTTGTTGAATTTCAAATAGTCATAGTAGTCGCTGATTGCCTGATTGTTTTCATCCTTCTTAGGTAAAAGCCTGATAACCTGAGCTGAAATAGCATATGCGTCAAAATATTTCATAACGCTTACTCTTTTGTTGCCCTCAACAACATAGTACCAGCCCAGGTACTCATATACCTTTATGGGATCCTGTATTCCCTGCTCAATATGATGCTCGCAGAGCTTTACCCACTTTATCATAAACTCACTTTCTACCTTTAAAAGCGGCATAAAGTTTTTAGCAAAGCTTACGCTTCTCAGATGTGAATAGGTACCAATTATTTTGCTCATGGGTATATCCATTATGCCTAGATTTATCTCTGAAACAATTTCAACATTGCTCACCAAGCCATCCAAGGAGGGCAAGTAGCCTGGCTCTCCTTTTGAAACACATCTATTATATTCTCTTAGTGCAGCCTTTCTGGCATTAACATAGTATTGACTGCAATTATCCTTCATTTTAAACACCTCATTATCCACTCAAAGGAACTTTTTAAATTTATTCTTTAAATCAAAATCTACATCTATAGATATTACTATTTTATTCCTATATTCTATTTTACACAAGTAAAAGGTAGGTTAAGTAGATTCGGATATGCAGGAGAGGGCAGTAATGTGGTTTAAGGAGCATTTGTAGGAATAGTTGTAGCTAAGATTTAACTACAGGGAGCAATAAATTGATTGCAAATAATCTTATATTTAGGCTTGACTTAAAGTATACTTTAAGTGCTAGTATGAATATAACACAATACAGTGTAAGGAAAAGCTGCTGAAGGAGATAGACGAGCTGAGAAAAGGCATTGAGTTTCTTGATTGCAAAATTGAGTTCTACAAAAGACTGATTGAACAAGGTGAGTAATTAAAAGTATTTAAAGGAGACATAGATGATGAACGTAAGAAAATATGGAGAGCAGCCTTATAAGGTAGCGGTAATTCATGGAGGGCCCGGAGCAGCAGGAAGCGTAAAGCCTGTATGCGAAGAGCTGTCTAAGGTATGTAGTGTACTAGAGCCACTGCAAACTGAAATGACAGTAAATGGTCAACTATGTGAGCTAAAAAGGACGCTGGAGGAGAATACAAAGGAACCAATAATCCTAATAGGTCATTCTTGGGGTGCAATGCTTATATATATGCTTGCTGCTAAATATAAGCATCTGGTAAAGAAAATAATACTGGTAGCAAGCGGCTCTGTTGAAGAGAAGTATTATGAGGATTTGTGCAAAAACAGAGACAATAAGCTAAGTGCAGAGGAAAGAGTAGAGCTTGTAAGGCTAAGAAGTCTTTTTTCTAACCCAGGTAGCGAAGACATGAATAAAGTATTTCCAAGGTTCGGAGCATTGATGGATAAGCTTGATACCTATGAGGCAGTAGAGCTTGATAAGGATGAAAGTCTTTGTAGCTACGATGTATTCAAGGCTGTATGGCAGGAAGCACATGCTATGAGAAAAAGCGGTGAAATGTTTGAGCTGGGAAAGGAAATAGAATGCCAAATAGTTGCAATTCATGGTGATTACGACTCCCATCCTGCTATGGGAATTAAAGCTTCTTTGGAAAAGCTTACCGATAGTTTTAAATTCTATGAACTCAAAAAGTGCGGGCATACACCTTGGGCTGAGGTAAATGCAAGGGATGAGTTCTATGAAATATTAATAAAAGAAATTATACAGTAGTAATTCATGCAAATTGACATCATAGGAATAGTACTGCATATGATATGGAAAGTTTTGTTATAATTATTTACTTGTTTAACTAACGAGTATATAATATTGTATAGGTCTTTAAATACTTGATAAAGGAGTGTTATGTCATGAGAACAACATTATTTGAGGTGAAGCTGACATAACTGAATATAGGGCTAAGGAAAGAAACGTGTTCGGCCATCATGTATTTATGTCCGATTATTTGATATACCTTCTTTTAGCTGATACCTTTGTTAAGTAACTAAAAGCCTAGTAATTTTATAAAAGCAATAAAAGGCACGGTTGTTACCGTGCTTTTTCATGCACAAAAGCCGGGGTCAGTTATTGACTGCGGCTTTTTTCTTGCTGAGGAGCGAATCTCGCACCTCAGATGTTGTATCAAAATTTAAATAATAGGAGGAAATGTTATGAGATTAAGAAATACAATTTTTGTAATCAAGATTTGTGGTGGAGGGATGGCTGCAAGTTAAGTTGTGCCCTCCCTTAATAAGAGGAGGATTAGTATTGTATATAAAAAAGGATATTAGAAATATAGGAATATTTGCCCATGTAGATGCTGGTAAGACTACTCTTACAGAGAATATTCTTTATAAGGCAGGTTGTATCAAGAAGCTGGGTCGAGTGGATGAAGGAACAGCACACACTGATTCCATGGAGATTGAAAGAGAAAGAGGAATCTCTGTGCAGGCAGCAGCAGTCTCAGTAGAGTGGGATAGTATAAGTATAAATATAATTGATACACCAGGGCATGTGGATTTTTCTGCAGAAGTAGAAAGGGCACTTTTAGCTCTGGATGGAGCTATTCTGGTGGTTTCTGCAATGGAAGGTGTTCAAGCTCAGACAGAAATCATTTGGAAGGCACTTGAAAGTATGAAAATACCTACAATGATATTTGTGAATAAAATTGACAGGGCAGGAGCAGATGCAGACAGGGTTATGAAGCAACTAAAGCAAATGACCTTAGGAAAAGCTTTTGCAGTACAGAAGGTGGAAGGCCTAGAAAAGGACTCCAGAATCACTGAGCTTGGACACATGAGCAAGGTGTGTAGAAATGAGCTTTGTGAAGGCTTAGCAGAGTATAGTGAGAGCATCCTTAATGCCCTTATTAATGATGTCGTCATAACTGATAATGAAATAGAAGAATGTCTTACATCTCAAACAAGAAGCTTTAACCTTTGTCCAGTATTTTTTGGAGCAGCAATTAAGAGTATAGGCATAGAAGCAGTGCTTAACGGCATAGTAAAATACCTGCCGGCTCCGTCCATGGAGGGTGGAAAAGAACCTTCAGGAATAGTCTATAAGATACATCATGGAAGAGTTGGAGGAAAAGCCTCGTTTGTGCGTCTTTATGAGGGCTATATTGAAGTAAGAAAAAATGTATACAATAATACAAGGGGACTCGAGGAAAAGATATACTCGATTTTTAAGGTGATAGGCAGTGAGTACAAGCCGGTAAGTTATCTTGAGGCAGGAGAAATAGGTATTGTATACGGACTGCATAATGCCAGGATAGGAGATGTGCTGGGATATCAGGAGAATGTCAAGACACTTCATCATTTTGCATCTCCCGCACTTAGTGTTAAGGTATATCCTTCAAGGGGAGATAAGATGGATGAGCTGGTTTTGGCACTGAGGATATTAGAGGAAGAGGACCCTTTACTTAACGTACAGTGGCATGACAATGAAAGAGAATTGCAGGTTCAGCTTATGGGGATGATTCAGATGGAAATTCTGACAAGGATTATAAAAAGTAGGTTTCATCTCGATGCAGTCTTTGAGAAGCCGTCAATTGTTTATAAGGAAACACCTGCAGGGACAGGAATAGGCTACATAGAAATGTATACACCCTATTATGCCACCTTAAGGCTGATGGTAGAGCCATTGCCAAGAGGAAGCGGTGTTATTTATGAATCCGCCTTCACTACAGATTTTATATTTCCAAAGTTTCAAAAAGAAGTTGAGCAAGCTGTACCGCTAGCTCTAAAAGAAGGTATTCTAGGCTGGGAGGTTACAGACGTCAAGGTTACTCTTATAGGCGGAAGGTCTACCCAACTAGCCACTAAGCCCTCAGACTTTAGAGCTGTGACGCCTATTGCAGTTATGGAAGCACTTAAGGAGGCAGGAACCATACTTTTAGAACCAATTTTGGAGTATGAACTAAATATAAGTAGAGATGAAGCGGGACTGGTAATGAAGGATTTGATTGCAATGAGGGCTTCCATGGATGATCAGTCCGTGCTTGAGGATAGGTTTGTCATTACAGGCCTAATACCAATGGCGACATCGATTGAATACCCTGTAAAGATAGCTTCGCTTTCTCAAGGCAGAAGCACCTTTAAAACCAGCTTTGTGGGATATAGAGAATGTTCCTTAGAGCTAGGAAAAGTCAGAGCGAGAAAAACAGTAAGTCCACTGGACAGAGAGAATTATATCTTAAGCATATCTGACAAAAGTAAAAAAGATTTGGCAGCAAATGCGAAAAGATAGATGTTAGTTGCCAGGTTATTATACTAGCAATAAGTCAGGGGCGGAATTTGCGTCGGACTATGAAATAAGCTGTAAGTGCTATCACTTACAGCTTAAATCTATATCCGGCTCCCCAGACTGTTTCTATATACTGATTATGGGCTGATTCCTTTTCCAGCTTTTCTCTGATCTTACCTATGTGGACAGTAACGGTTGCAATATCTCCGTAGTTATCAAAGCCCCATATGCGTTCGAAAAGCTGTTCCTTGCTAAAGACCCTCTCCGGATTGCTTGCCAGCAGAAGTAGCAGTTCATATTCCTTAAGTGTCAAAGTTATCTCTTTATTATTTACAAAAACACGTCTTGACTCTGTATTAAAGGATAAATCTCTGATGGAAAAGCCCTGCTGTCTTTTTTGTTCTTGATTTGTGAGCCTCTCGTACCTTGAAATATGAGCCTTTACACGTGCCACAAGCTCATTGGGATTGAAGGGCTTTGTGATATAATCATCAGCACCAAGGCCTAAACCTCTTATCTTATCTATATCTTCCTTCCTGGCTGATACCATCAGTATTGGAACATCACAACCTGCTCTTATTTTTTTGCATATTTCAAAGCCATCAATTTCCGGAAGCATAAGATCCAGTATGATTAAGTCATATTTATTGCTTAAAGCATTGTTGAGTCCTTTTAGACCGGAATTCTCTATCATTACCTTGAAACCATTTATCTCCAGATAATCCCTCTCTAGCTCAGCAATACTGACCTCATCTTCAATAATTAGTATGCTATTTCCCACTAACATCACCCTCAATCCTATTTAGAGTAAAGCAAATTGTAGTGCCTTTGCCAAGCTCACTCTTGGCAAAGACTTGCCCACCATGCTTTTCGATTATATGCTTTGCTATTGCCAATCCAAGACCACTGCCTCCCTGCAAGGTATTTCTGGCTTCATCAACACGATAAAACTTATCAAAAATATACGGCAGCTTTTCAGGTGCTATACCGATACCGTTGTCGCCAATGCAAAACGTTACCTTACTGCCTGTAGCTGTTGCATTAATTATAAGACATTTTTCTTCCTTATCCATGAACTTTACAGCGTTTTGTACAATGTTAAGTATAACACGCTTGATCATTTGCTGATCTATATATACAAACTCATCTGAGCTGATACTGTTTTCAAATGCTATATTAATTCCTTGGGGTCTATATTCAAGAACCAGCTCGTTTATACATTCCTTCAAATACCTTTTAAAATCTGTCCTAGTCATATTAAAGGATAGATGATCCAGGTCAAGCTTTGAGAACATAAATAAATCATCAATGAGTCTATCCATGTCCTGGGACTTGCTGTTTATAACCTGAAGATACCTCGCTAACTTATCCTTGTCATCTGCAACTCCATCCATTATTCCTTGCACATAGCCCTTAATAGAGGTAATTGGGGTCTTTAGATCATGAGATATACAGGAAATAAGCTCCTTCCTGTTCTCTTCATATTGAAGCTGCTGCTCGATAGATTTTTTAAGCTCAAGCCTCATTTTGTCAAAGGCAGTTATTACCTTGCCAATTTCATTGCTGGATTTCGCCTTTAGCTCAAAGCTAAGATCACCCTCGCGTATTCTATTTGCCCCTGCTTCCAATGCCTGGAGAGGCTTTATAACATCCTTTGAAAGTATATAAGCTATTGGCAGTACTGCAATAAGAAGGATAAATAGGAGTAGTACAGTTATTGATCGACCAAGGTTTCCCTGTACCTTCTCCAAATCAGATATATCTAAAACAAAGTAGTAGGTTGCTTTTTTGTCATTTACTAAATAATCCTGGGAAAAAGCAAGGTCAAAGCCCTCATCATCTCTTCTGTAATCATACTCGTTATTTTGCTTAACATTTGAGAGGTTGTGGCTCTGTGCTATAAGCTGATCAAAATACTCTTTGTTATATTCTGCATCAGTTACATTTATCCATTTACCGTCATAAAGGACATAAAGTCTTCCATTAAAGTCCTGCAAGCGCTGGTCAAAATCCTCAATAAAGGCCTTATCTATAAGTGCTTCCTCGCCTATCTTTTCCGCTGCCTTTAAGTCAGCCAACAGATTTATTATATTGATCAATGCCTGATCTGCTTTTACATCTCCAAGGACTACCTCTGAAGCCTTGACAAAATGATTGGCCAGTATTCCCATGCTGGAAAAGATCAGCAGAGAAGCTGATACGAAAATCATTAGAGTACAAACAATTATGAGCTTTAGTCTTATTGACATACTTACCCCCATTCTGCCAGGTTTCGGAAGCTAAGCGTAGCATAGCTACACTAAGCTGCGCTTAGATTAGCTATGCATAGCTACGCTACGCTTCCTTTGTTTGAAATTTAAAAATTCCCAGTATAGTAAATATTATATAGTAACTGATCAGAGAGAGCAATCTATCAGTCTGGAATAACTGACCGTACATTGCTGCAAGTGTTGTTGGTAGATATGCGTTAAGCTGTCCCCAAAACATGCCTACTGCATTAAAGGCAAACCATAGCAGGATACTGGAAACTAAGGCTAGGCTTGTGGTTCTGAAAAACAGAGCCAGCAAACTAATGATAACAGTGATTAGGGCTAGGGCCATAAATGCAGATAGATATGTTAAAACTATACTGGGCAGCATACTCAAGCTGCCAAACCCGCTTAATAGCACAGCCCCCAGTATAGAAGCCGCTAAGGTAGCTATAATAAGCTCTCCTGCATATAGCATAATGGCAGCGAGCTTGCCTAGATATATATGATGTCTGTCCACTGGCATTAGAAGACAATTACCTATTGCTTCATCCTGAAATTCACCTGTAGTGCTGTCTATAGCCGTCATAAGTATAAACAGTGGAAGGGGCAGCTTCATCATTATACTTAATATCCAGACGGAGTAGTACTGCCCACTG
>CALJSV010000111.1 GCA_937976095.1 uncultured Clostridia bacterium
TGGATAAGGGCAAGGGAATAATACTTATGGTTGATATGGGCTCTTTGGTAAGCTTTGCAGATATGATAAGTCAGGAAACCGGCATAGTAGCTAGAAGCATCGATATGGTGAGCACTCCGGTGCTTTTGGATGTCAGCAGGAAGGCTGCCATGGGAAGGGACATAAACTATATAATAGGAAGTGTTGAAGATAAGCAGCAGGAGGTTTATAAGGAGCCTGCAGAAGTGGGGATTGAGGTAAGAGATATAATTATAACAGCTTGCTTTACAGGAGAGGGCGCATCTGAGAAGCTTAAGGAGCTTATAGAAGAGAGTCTTAATGAAAATGGTCTTACCGAAAAGAAAAAAATTGAAGTCATTCCTATGAATATCCTTAACAAGAAGGAGTTTATATCCAGAATAGAACGCTTAAAGCAAAAGCATAATGTTTTGGCTGTTGTTGGCACGGTTGATATGAATATAAAAGAAATACCCTTTATATCAGCAGCAGAGCTTTTGATAGGCAGTGGATTAGATGTAATAGCTCAGATAATTGCAGTGGAAGAAAACTATAAGAAGATCGGAGCTTCACTAAGCACTCACCTAAAAAACATAAGCAGTGAAAGGGCAGTTGAGGATATAAGGTCTGCAATGTCAGCTATTGAAAGCAATCTTAATGTCAATTTGAGGGATGAGGTAAAGGTAGGTATACTGCTGCATATGTGCTTCCTTATAGACAAGCTTAAAGGCGGTGGCAAGGAAACAAGCTTTGAGGCTTTAGAGGAATTTACAAGTCAGTACTCAAGAGAAATGGCAATAGCTCAGGATTGTCTTAAGTCCTTATCCAGAGCTTACAATATAGAAATAGGCAGCAGTGAAGCAGCTTATATATGCAAGATGTTCATATCAAACAATGAGCAGTAAGTATAGAAGCAGCTAAGCCTATAGAGGACAACCTAAAGTGTAGTAAGTGTATAGTGTGTAATGTAGTGTGTAAATTATTTACACACTATTTTTTATGTTTAGCAGCTCTGTTTGTTCCATGTAAGAAGTCTAATGCACTGAAAATACTAGATTTATAAGAAAAATAAAAAAGTTTATCCGAAATTTCAACTTTGGCATTATACTTGCAACTATAAGTAGATAAGAAAACGGAAGGGGTGAGGGGGTAAGGGTTATGGAGAAGGCAACAGTGATAGTACCATGCAAAAGTGGGCTGCATGCACGTCCTGCAAGTATGATAGTAGGGCTCGCAGTTAAATTTGCATCAAGCATAGTTTTTAAGAAGCAGGATACCTCAGTAAATGGAAAGAGTCTTTTAGGAATACTGAGTATGGCTGCAGCAAAAGGCGATGAGCTGGAAATAATAGTGCAAGGGCAGGATGAGGCAGAAGCATTAGATGCTATAAAAAAGCTTTTTGAGGCTCAACTGGTTAATGAATAGAAGGAGGTGCAGGCTGTGATAAAAATAATGCTGGTTTGCTCAGCAGGTATGTCCACCAGTTTACTGGTGAATAAGATGCTTGACGCAGCAAAAATCCAAGCCATTGAAGCAGAAATATTTGCTGTCCCGGAGGCAGAGATTAAGCTATATATCGATAAGGCAGACATTGTGTTGCTGGCTCCTCAAGTCAGGTTCCTGTATGGGAAAATGAGCAAGGAGCTGGAGGGGTCCGGCAAGCCCCTTGCAGTAATAGACAGTGTAAGCTATGGTCTTATGAATGGTGCAGCTGTTGTAAAGCAGGTGCAAGAGCTCTTGGGCAGTAAATAGAAAAAAGAAGGGGGATTAGTATGAATAGTTTTATTAGTTTCTTGGAGAAAAAGTTTGTACCCGTAGCCGGAAGAATAGGGTCACAAAGACATCTTGTGGCTGTAAGAGATGGCTTTGTCAGCATCATGCCTTTGGTTTTGGCAGGCTCTTTGGCAGTACTGTTAAACAGCACTCTGTTTACCTGGCTTCCATTCCTGGAAATACTAAAGGGCATTAATGGAAATGTATGGTGGGGAACCTTTGCAATCATGACTTTACTTGTTGTTTTCTCAGTAGCCTATAATCTTTCAAAGAGCTATGATGTAAACCCATTGGCAGCAGGACTTGTATCCATCGGAGCATTTTTAGCTGTTACACCTCAAGCTCACGGCGAAGCTGGCTGGGGCTATATACATTGGGGTTACCTAAATGCAACAGGTCTATTTACTGGAATACTGGTAGCTCTTATTGCTACAGAGATTTTTGTTAAGCTGATGAAGAAAAACCTTATAATAAAGCTACCTGAAAATGTACCACCAGCAGTAGGTAAGGCTTTTGCAGCAGTTATTCCTGGTCTTGCAGCAGTATATTTCTTTGGTATAATAGGCTTCCTTATTAGTCAGTTTGGCGGCAACAGCTTATATGACATAATAATGACAAGCATCCAAAAACCGATAATGGGCTTAAGCCAAGGCTTAGGTTCAGCTATAGTTATTTCAATACTTCTAAGTGTTTTCTGGTTCTTTGGCTTACATGGTGGAAACATAATGGAGCCAATAATCCAATCACTTTATATGCCTGCACTTGAGGCAAATGCAAGTGCCGTACAGCTGGGTCAAGCTGCTCCTAACATAATAAACAAGGTTTTCTTTGATGCTTTTGTGCATCTTGGAGGCGTTGGTGCAACTTTGGCATTGATAGTTGCAGTGTTTATTGTTACAAAGAAGAGAAAGGAATACAAGGAGATAGCGAAGCTTTCTGCACCGGCGGGCATATTTAATATTAACGAGCCGGTAATGTTTGGTTTTCCGATAATTCTTAACCCAATCCTTCTAATACCATTTATACTGATACCTGGCATACTTACAGTGATTTCTTATTTCGCTACAGTTATAGGCTTAGTACCGGTAACCTATGTTGCTATACCATGGATAACGCCGGTAGGCATAGGAGGCTTCCTTGCTACAGGCGGAAGCATTATGGGCGCACTGCTTGCAATAATCAACTTTGCATTAGCAGTATTGATATATATACCATTTGTTAAGCTGGCTGATAACATGGCAGACAAAAAGTAGAAGATATGTAGGTCGGGTAAAGGGGTTAATCCCCTTTACCTTGGTCTATTGAAAGGAGTAGCATATATGGATTTTGAAACAGTAGTATTTTCACTAATTGCAAATAGCGGCGAGGTCAGAAGTCTTAGTATGGAAGCTATAGAATTTGCAAAGGGCGGCAGCTTTGACAAAGCCAGAGAAGCAATAGAAGAAGCCAACAAAAAGCTGGCGGAAGCACATTCAACTCAGACAACTCTCATACAAGCAGAGGCTCAAGGGAAGGAAACCAAGGTTACTCTGCTTCTGGTGCACGCTCAGGATCATCTTATGAATGCCATTACAATAAAAGATATGGCAAGGGAGTTTGTTGAGCTTTACGAGCTTATAAAATCAGTGGGGTTGAAATAGCATGAGTAAGGGATTAGGGATATCTATGTATCTGGGACAGGCAGACATAAGTGAAAATATAGAATATCTGTCTCTCGCTGCTCACTATGGCTTCAGCAGAGTATTTACCTGCTTGCTTTCAGTAAGCCTTGATGGAGGCTGCGAGCTTGAAGACTTTAAGACTGTAGTTCAGCATGCAAGAGGACTGGGTATGGAGGTTATTGCAGATGTCAGCCCTTCTGTACTGAAGGACCTGGGTATAAGCTATAAGGAGCTGGGCTTCTTCAGCCAGCTTGGGCTTACGGGAATAAGGCTTGATGAGGGCTTTAGTGGGCTGGAGGAAGGAATAATGTCAGTCAATCCCTATGGATTAAAGCTGGAAATAAATATGAGCAGCTCGCCAAAGCATCTGGACAGTATATTAGCCTATGTACCTAATAGGGATAATATAATCGGCTGTCATAACTTCTATCCTCATAGATATACAGGCCTGTCTAGAAAGCACTTTATAAGCTGCTCAAAGCATTTTAAGGAGATAGGTATAAGGACTGCAGCCTTTGTAACCTCAAAAGCTGCCTGCTTTGGCCCCTGGAAGGTTACTGAAGGTCTTTGTACACTGGAGGAGCATAGACAGCTTCCAATTGCGGTGCAGGCTAAGGATCTTTTTAATACAGGTCTTATAGATGATGTGATAATTGCCAATGCCTTTGCATCAGAGGAGGAGCTCAAGGCATTAAGTGAGATTAACAAGGACATACTGACCTTAAGCATTGAGATTATGGATGGATGTTCTGAGGTGTGTAAAAAAATAATGCTGGAGGAGCTTCATTTCAATAGGGGAGACGTGTCAGAATACATGATACGATCTACACAGAGCAGGATAAAATATAAGGACACTTATATTGAGCTGTTTAACCCCAAGCATATCAAGAGGGGAGATATACTTATTGAAAGCTCATTATATGACAGATATGCCGGGGAAATGCAAATTGCATTGAAGGATATGGAGAATAGTGGTAAAACTAATATAGTAGGAAGAATTTCAGAGGCGGAGCTT
>CALJSV010000112.1 GCA_937976095.1 uncultured Clostridia bacterium
CCTCGCGACACTTGGTTACAATGATATAGCCAAACGCTACGAGGTAATACACTTAAACTATTGAACCGCCGTATACGGATCCGTACGTACGGTGGTGTGAGAGGTCGGGAAAATTATTTAATTTTCCCTCCTACTCGATTAATAATGGATAATTATGAAATTCATTATCATTTAGTATTGACAATTTTAGATGAATATGATAATCTTTATCAATAAGAGGATATTTTATTAAGTTATAAAGTGGGTGGTATTTATGACGTTATCAAAGGCGGAAAATGGTAGAACCTTTAATATCAAGAGTGTTGAGGGTAAGGAAAAGGTTAAAAAATTTCTATTTACACTTGGCTGCTATGAAGGGGAAGAAATAACACTTATATCAAGACTAGCGGGAAATTATGTAGTAAACATTAAGGATAGTAGATATGCAATTGACGAGAGTATGGCAAAATCTATTATATTAGAAGCATAATCCATTTTGTTTCTTAATTAAATAAACATTGACTATTATATGCTATGTAAATAGCATATTTGTTTGTTAACAAATGATAATGATTATCATTGCTAAATTGGAAAGAACAGAGGGGGAGTTATGATGAGGATAGCTTTAGCGGGTAATCCTAACTCAGGAAAGACTACACTTTTTAATGCCATTACTGGTAAGGCAGAATATGTAGGAAACTGGGCGGGGGTTACCGTAGAAAAAAAGGAAGCAGATTTAAAGAAAAAATATAATCAAAATGGAACAGACGTAACAATCGTTGACCTACCTGGAACATATTCTATATCACCTTTTACAGGAGAAGAAGCAATAACAAGAGACTTTATATTAGGTGAGAAGCCTGATGTAATTATCAACATTGTTGATGGTGCTAATGTGAGCAGAAGCTTGTTCTTTACTACACAGCTCCTTGAATTAGGTGTGCCTGTGGTAATTGCGCTCAATAAAAGTGATATTTTATCCAAAAGAGGAGACACGCTTGATCATGTGGCTTTAAGTAAGGAGCTGAAATGTGTAGTTATAGCAACAACTGCTACATCAGAGGAGGGTCTAAAAAACCTAATAAATGAGGCAATTAAGCTCGGCTTGGAGAAGAAGGAGCAGATTAGCCCCAGATTTAATGGAATGAACTCTGAGGACTCAGATATAGCAAGGCAGAAGTTTGTTGATGCAGTTATTATTAAAAGCCTTGTAAAGAAGAGAGATGCAAGTAAGATAACCTTATCTGATAAGGTTGATAGAATTGTAGCACATAAGTGGTTGGGCTTGCCTATATTCTTCTTGGTAATGTGGGCCGTTTACTCACTGTCTATAGATGGTATCGGAGGATACTTATCAGCGTATTTTAACGAGGTACTTTTTGGTGAAGTAATACCTGATGCACTTAATGGTTATTTTGAAGGGATAGGAGTTAGTCCTGTGCTTCAAGGTCTTATCGTTGATGGAGCAATTGGGGGCGTAGGTGCAGTAATCGGCTTCCTACCGCTTATTATGGTGTTATTCTTTTGCCTGGCACTTCTAGAAGACTGTGGATATATGGCAAGAGTTGCTGTTATAATGGATAGATACTTCAAAAAAATTGGACTTTCAGGAAAGGCTATAATTCCAATGATAGTTGGATCTGGCTGTGCTGTTCCCGGGGTAATGGCAACACGTACTATAGAGGATATCAATGAGAAAAGGATGACTACTATACTTACACCCTTTGTACCTTGCGGTGCTAAGCTTCCTATTATTGCACTTTTTGCAGCTGTGTTTTTCCCTGAAAGCACTTGGGTAGCACCAAGCATGTATATTATTGCTATTGCTGTTATTTCTTTAGGCGGTTTGCTACTTAAAAAGCTCTTTGTATGGGACAACACTTCACAATTTATACTTGAGCTACCAGAATATAAGCTTCCAAGCTTAAAGCACGCCTTTGTGCAAATGCTTGATAAAGGTAAAGGCTTTATATACAAAGCCAGCACAATAATACTTGTATGCAATACATTGGTTTGGATTGCACAAGCCTTTAGCTGGAATCTTACTCTAGTTGATGATCAGGGTGCAAGTATACTTGCTTCACTGGGCTCACTTATTGCGCCTGTACTTATACCTTTAGGTTTTATTGGTTGGCAGCTGGCAGCAGCTGCAATAACAGGCTTTATTGCTAAGGAAAACGTTGTAGCAACCTTTGCAGTACTTCTAGCTGTAGCTTCTGAAGACGCGCTTCATCTACCTGGTGGAGCTTTAACGGAATTCTTTACACCTGTGACAGCTTTTGCCTATCTTGTATTTAACCTATTTACACCACCTTGCTTTGCAGCAATAGGGGCAATGAATTCAGAGCTAGGCTCAAAGAAATGGTTGTTTAAAGCACTGGGCTTCCAATTAGCAGTTGGTTATATTCTTGCAATGGTTATAACTCAAGTGGGTTCATTAATTGTATATGGTACGGCTGCAACTGGCTTTGTACCTGCTATTGCAATAATCCTATTTACAATAGTGTACCTGGTAATTGCTATTAAGAGAGCTGATTCCAAACGAATTGAGTTAGGAGTTGATGCGTAATGCTAGTAAACATAATAGTTGGATTAGTATTTGCCGGGATTATAATAGTTGCTGCAAGAAAGGTATATATTGATATGAAAACAAAAAAATGCAGCTGTGGCAGCAGTTGCTCTAACAAAAGCAAATGCGGCAAGTATTAGCAAAAAAAACTAAATATTGTTGCATATAAAATGCATTGTTGACAAAATATAATCTGGTAATATATAATCTGAATATTACTAGAAAATGAATATAATAAGTGCAATGATGCAGATTAGTAAACATATCGAATCTTATTATTTCAAGCAACTCTTGAAATAAGCTAGAGAGAAGGCGGGTGGTGTAAGCCTTTAGATAGGATGTTGAAGCTGCTGCTGAGCATCATTAGACGGTTGCAGCCGTTATACTGCATGGCATTAGCCGACAAGGTGGCCTGTTATCAGGCAACTAGGGTGGTACCGCGAAGAT
>CALJSV010000113.1 GCA_937976095.1 uncultured Clostridia bacterium
GTACTTCATCGTAAGTGCTTTTACTTCAATCATTAATAACCCTCCTTTAATGATGCTTATAAAGCAGCTTGCGCAGCAGCTCTATATATTCGTCTATAATCTTAACTACTAGATAGCCTATTTTGCTTGCTTACTACTAGTGCAATTGAGAATATTGCCAAAGCGAAGCCCAGCTCTATCATTAGGTATGTCAATATATGCGACAGCTTATCAAAACTATAGCTTGTAAGCTTCCAAATAGCGTTGTTTGCTTTTACATACCAGTATATGGGATTAAAGCTCGCAATTGCCAGAACCTTTTCACTTAAAAGCTCCTGTGGCACAAAGGCTCCCCCCAGAAAGGAAAGACCTACTGCCAAAATGTTTGCTACACCAGACTGAGCATTCTTATTCTTTACTACTATACCTACTAGATAGCTGATACTTAATGCTGCAATTGTAAAAAACAACCCACTTATGCATAATAGCAGCCCCTTATAGGATAGCATATTTCTACCATTTAGTATGAAGGAAAAAATAACCATGATTCCGTAAAAGGCGAAGCTAAAAACCAGATTTGCAGCAATAAGCTGCAGGTTAAAGGTTCTATCCTTCATCGGCGAGCACAAGTTCCTTCTCTTTAGGCTCTTTTGATTAAACACCAGCAAATTTGAGCTTACTCCAAGTATGAGCACCATGCATAAGGAATAAGCAAGAGAATTAAAGTATCCAACAACTGCAGTATCGTTCATACTTTTTTCACCGAAGGTCTTCAAATTGATGCTGGTTTCAGAGCTTGCAGCCTTTATCACTTCCTCAGCCAACTCTGCTTCTGCTATTGCAGGAACATTGTTTAAGTATGCTCGGGCAGCGTTTAAGTATTTATTTACAGCCATATCTACATAAATTTTGGTAGTAGAGTCGGGTACTACAGTTTTTTCTAATCTAACAGCTTTTCCCTGCAGAAAGTCTTCTGTAAAATTCGCAGGCACAGTTATAATATACTCAACCTCTCTATAGAACAAAGCGTCCTTCAGCTTTTCTTGGTGATTTTCTACCTCAACAAAGTTCACATACTTTGATAGGTAGTCCTTAAAGCCTTGTATGAAGGCTCTTTCTTGGTCTAGATTTATAAATGCAACATTTGCTTTAGTTTGCACAAAGCTAGACTCTCCACTCGGAGCTCCCGAAATTGAAAGAATAGTGGATAACGTTAGAAAAATAATAACATATATGCTCATCAGCTTTGCATTGGCTTTGATAATCTTAAAATATACCTTAAAGACTTGCATATTTTTGCCTCCTTATAATGAGGTAGGTTATTAGACAAAAGATTATGGATAATACAGTTAAAATAGCGACATTGAGAAAATATCTCTCATAGGTATTATAGTAATACAGTGTATATAGTCCATCAGTAATTAGGGTAGCAGGATTTATATACGCAAGGAATGGTGCTTTTTTTTCTATAATATACTTAGTGCCTGCGTAATACATCCCTGCTAAGGAGCAGCTAATTAGAGATACAGTTATTAATATACCGATCTTTATACCTTCACCTTTCCTAATACATGCACTTATCATAGTTCCTATAGAAATCCCTGCTGCACCTCCTACAAATGAAAGCAGCAAAATGTATGGTAGTTGATTTCCAAAATCAACCCTCAGAACGAAGGATAAATAACCTAACAGAATAAGAATTTCTGCAAATTGAATCAAGAGAGCAGCAAGAATACCGTAAGCAAACATTTTCATTTTATGCACCGGAGCCATATTTACCCTTGCCGCCCTCTTTGATAAATCTGCTTGTATATCGGTAATTTCCTTTAATCCTAGAAATCCTCCATATAGGCAGGCAAGGGCAATAAGTGAGTAAAAGTAGCTTAAGGAGGTATTCGGAGCTCCTCCCGATGGTGCAACCTCATAGGTGTATTCTCTATTGACGTGTAAATCCTTTAGTATTCCTTCAATCCCTGCACTTGGGTTCGCCTTTGTAATTGACAATATATTGTTTTTACTTTCTTTATAGTTGTCTAGAAAGGTCTTGATAATTGACTGGTTTAATCCTGAGGATTTTACCACTAGGTTTACTTCCGGGTTAAGGTATATATATCCTGATATTTTATTGTTTTTTAGCAGTTCATCTGCCTTCACTTCATCTGCTTTTACCATGTTAAAAAGCTTACCGTGACCATCCTCAGATACATGCTTCATTGTTTCTCTGAAGCCATGATCATTCTCATAGAATTGATTGCTTACCACAGCAATGTCTATAGGCTTAAAAACCTCACCGTTAGAAATATTGGCAAAGGTCAATTTAAATAAAGTTGCTAAGATTATTGGGAAAATCAAACTCCAAAAAATCAGCTGTTTATCCCTTACCAAGCATTTTATTCTAGTGAAAAATATATGTCCAAACATACTGACTCCTCCTAATCCCTTAGCTCTTTTCCCGTTATTTCCAGAAAAACATCATTTAACGTAGGCAGCTCTGAATACATCTTGCCAAACTTTATGTCATGAGAATTCATAAACTCTAAAATTTTAACAAGGCTATCCTTCCCTTTTTTCGATCGTACAACCAGAATGTTTTCTCTGTATTCCGCCTTATCTACTGTAGGCAATTTCCTTAATTCCTCTAAAGCCTCAGGCACAAGGTTGAACACCTCAACTGTTATTTTTTCTCCTATTTTAATCATACCCTTAAGCTCTTCCTTCGTGCCTAAAGCCACGGTTTTTCCCTTGTCAATTATAGCTATCCTGTCACAGAGCTGCTCTGCCTCCTCCATGTAGTGTGTAGTGTAAATTACTGTCGCACCCTGCTCATTCAGTTTTTTTATACCTGTAAGTATATTGTTTCTGCTCTGAGGGTCTACAGCCACTGTTGGTTCATCAAGTATAATGAGCTTTGGTTTGTGAGCTATTCCACAGGCTATGTTCAGCCTCCTTAAAAGTCCACCGCTTAGCTTCTTAGGGTAAAACTTTCTAAAGTCCTTTAAGGCAACAAACTCAATTGCCTCTTCTACCAGCGCTTTTCTTCTATCCTTATCTTCTATATACAGCCCACAGAAGTAGTTAATATTTTCGTATACTGTCAACTCCTCAAATACCGCTACCTCCTGCATAACCACTCCAATATCCTTCTTAATATCATAAGCATCCGGACTCATTGGTTTACCAAAAACCTGTATTTCACCTTTATCATATTTCAATAAAGAAAGTATACAGTTTATAGAAGTAGATTTACCTGACCCGTTAGGTCCAAGAAGACCAAAGATTTCTCCCTTTTTTACCTCCAGGTTAAAATGATCTAATGCTAAAAGCTCATTATATCTCTTCACTAGATTATTTACTTTAACTATCATAATATTATCCTCCATTCCAACACCTTTAAAGCCATACAGGTTTGCTTGTATTTTAGATATAGGTTATCTCTATAGATATACAATACAATTTTATGGTAATATTTATAAGTGAACCATATCATTTTTTTAAATTGACAAATGTCATTTTTTATAGAAAGCTTGAAGGAGGGTTGATAAATGCTTCAAATTATAGATAAAGTAATCATCTTTATATGTTGTGCAGGGATATACTTATTTGAGCCCGCTTATGGCTTATGGATTATACCTTTGATAGTAGCCATAACTCTAAGCAGCTTGAACACTTACTTTGAAAAGCCAATTTTCCATATACTATCATTTATGCTTTATAGTTTATTGTGCATTTATTGGAGTGCTTTCGTGTTCTTTCTTCCTTTGATCTTCTATGACGTGCTTTTAACAAAGAATCGTTTTGCTTATCTATTTGTTCTTATACCTGCACTAAACAGCTGCATTGTTTTACCTTACAATACTTCTTTTGTTATAGCTGCATTTATGGCATTAACACTGCTATTGAAGCTTCGTACTACTTCAACCCTCAAGCTTAGAGAAGAATATATTAAATTTCGAGATCAATCTTCAGAAATTTCTATGCTTCTTAAGGATCAAAACGCTGCACTTATTGAGAATCAAGATCATGAAATCAATTCTGCTATGTTGAGTGAGAGAAATCGAATTGCAAGAGAAGTCCACGATAATCTGGGACATGTGCTATCTCGCAGTCTTTTGCAAATCGGGGCTACCCTAGCCGTTAACAAAGACCCTGTTATAAAGGAACTGCTTGACTCTACAAGGAATACTCTATCAATGGGTATGGATAGTATTAGAGAGAGTATCCATAACCTGCATGATGAATCTATAGATTTGCATAGTCAGATTCTAGGGCTTGTAAAGGGATTTTCCTTTTGCCCGATTAAGCTCTATTATGATATTAGTGAAAATCCGGAAAAAAAGTACAAGTATTCCTTTATAGCTATCGTAAAGGAAGCTCTATCAAATATTATCAAGCACTCTAACGCCTCAGAGGTAACAGTTAGCTTAAAGGAGCATCCTGGTTTGTATCAGCTTGTCATACAAGATAACGGAACTATTGAAAGCTACAGCACAGAAAAAGGAATAGGCTTAAGCAATATACAAGATAGAGTATCAGCCTTTAATGGCAATATTAACATCACCACTGAGCATGGTTTTAAGATATTTATTTCAATTCCAAAGGAGAATTAAGAATGAAGGTTTTAATAATAGACGATGATAAGCTAGTTTGTACATCCCTGAAAATCATATTGGAATCAGACCCGGATATAGATGTGGTGGGGTTGGGCTACAATGGTGAAATGGCAGTAGAATTATACGACCATCTAAAGCCTGATGTACTGCTAATGGATATAAGAATGGAGGTCATGAACGGTCTCGAGGGAGCAGAAAAAATCCTTAGCAAGCATAGAGATGCTAAGATTTTGTTCCTGACCACCTTTCTAGACGACGAATATATCATAAAAGCTTTGAGCATAGGCTCTAAGGGCTACCTCACCAAACAAAACTTCGAAAGCATCATCCCTTGCGTAAAGGCAGTACAGCTGGGCCAGACTGTCTTTGGAGATGAGATCATGACTAAAACACCTTCACTTATGACCGATAAAGGCAAACCAAAATTCTCCGACTTTGACCTTAACGAAAAGGAGCTTGATATTATTACCCATGTAGCCAACGGCCTAAGTAATAAGGAGATAGCCGATAGTCTCTATCTAGGCGAAGGCACTATCAGAAACTATATAAGTGTTATTCTGGAAAAGCTTAACCTACGTGACCGAACACAGTTGGCTATATTTTACTATAAAAATAGAATGAAATAAACAGCATGCTGATTGAACGCCCTTACAAAGCCTTAACATCTTACATGCTTACGTTTAAATCCCAGCTTTCCTTTATCTGCTGCATGTCAGTATAGTAATATTGTAGTAATCTGCTCGCGGTTGGTCAGCTCCTTTGGGTCAGATTTAGCTTCACTTTTCTTCCATAAAAAGCTCATCCATCTGCTGCTTGGTTTCAACAGATAAGCTGTCTTTTATATGATTAGGCTCAGATTTCAGTTTCTTAAGATAAACCTCCATAATTCTTTGATTAGCCTTGTCAAGCTCCTCCTTTAACTCCCTTGCTGATAATATAGCGCAGCCTGCCCCTCTTATAATAATCTGCTGCAAGCCGTCCGAGGTTGCAACAGTTATATTGTACTTTTTCTTGTTGCTACGTGCGAACCTTTCAATAAAGTGGTCTGCCGTTTGTGCTTCCCCTGTATAAACGACATGAATATTGCCATAGTCTATCATTTCTTCACTATGACGTTCAACACGATAAGCATCAAATACAGCTATAACTTCACATTTTGTAGCCGCTTGATATTTGCTGAGATAATCAATCAGCTTTGATCTTGCAGCATCCAGATTAGCTTCCCCAAGCTCTTTTAGCTCAGGCCATCCATAAATAATATTATAGCCGTCTACGAGAAGATATTCCTCTTTATCTTCTTTTTTTGTGTTCACGTATGCAGTTGGTTCATCAAAGCTGTCTCTAGCTGCTTTATGGCTTTTCCATGAAGGCTTCTCCTTTTGATTGGCATAATAAGTATTATTAATAATTCGGTTAATTTCTTCTAAGCTGATATCTCTCTCCCTTGTGTATGCTTTCTTGTTTTGGACTGTTTCTCCCGAGCTCTCATCCTTTTTCTGGAGATAGCTTTCAACATGCATATGGTACTTTACTTCATACCAATCCACCAGATAGCCTGCACCGCTTGTGCAAAACACAGACCCTGTGGGATTTCTCATATCGCTTTCCGAATCATATCCGATGCTTTCTATAATTTCTTCTGCATTATGACATGGTTCGTATCCCTTGAGACTGCAAAACAGCCTGCCTAAGCCTTTGGTATATGCAGCTACCTCCTTCTGATAGTTTCTCATGGTAATAACGGGAGCACTTCCTTGTAGAACCGCCATCTCGCCATTTGTCTGTGATACTATGCATGCTCCATACATTTTCTCAATATCAGTCATTGCTCTTCCTACCATCTTTTCGGGCAGCTCCAGCTGAAAGGAATAATAAGGCTCCAATAATATTGATTCGGCCTCCTTTAAGCCCTGGCGCACCGCACGGTAAGTAGCTTCTCTGAAGTCTCCACCCTCTGTATGCTTATTGTGCGCTCTGCCTGAGACCAAGGTAATCTTCATATCCGTAATGGTTGAACCTGTCAGAACTCCTTTGTGCTCCTTTTCCTCCAAATGGGTCAAAACAAGCCTTTGCCAGCTTTTACCAAGCACATCCTCACTGCATTCCACCCCAAACTGCAGTCCGCTTCCAGGTTCACCCGGCTCTAATAGCAGGTGAACCTCTGCATAATGCCTTAGAGGCTCAAAGTGTCCTACACCCTCAACTAGGTTTGCGATGGTTTCTTTATATACAATCCTTCCGGCATCAAAGCCCACCTCAACACCAAAACGGCTTAGTATACGGCTCTGTAAAACTTCAACCTGTACCTCCCCCATGATCTGCACCTGGATTTCCTGTAGCTGCTCATCCCAAACAATACGAAGCTCCGGCTCTTCCTCTTCTATTTGACGCAGCTTGGGCATTATAGCTCTTGGGTCACAGCCCTCAGGAAGTATAAT
>CALJSV010000114.1 GCA_937976095.1 uncultured Clostridia bacterium
CAAAGGTGTTATTAACCTTAAGGATTTAAAATAAACTATATAAAACTAAGGAGTGTAATAAATTGCACTTCTTTTTCTATATGTATAAAATAGTACTATGCTGAAAATTGGAGGTAATAAAGTGAAGTGTGAGATTATTGCTGTAGGAACAGAACTGCTGCTTGGGTGTATTCTTAATACAAATGCACAATACCTTTCTGAAAAAATGGCTGAGCTAGGTATAGATGTTCATTTTCAAACTGTGGTAGGAGATAATCTTGAGCGAGTAAAGGGTGCATTAAAGGCCGGGCTTCAAAGAGCTGATATAATAATAACCTCAGGCGGACTTGGACCTACTGATGATGATTTGACTAAGGAGGCTGTAAGTGAAGCTTTAGGGCTAAAGCTGCTTCCTCACGAGCCAAGCCTAACAAAACTTAAAGAATTTTTTAAGAAGATAAACAGGCCCATGGATGAATGCAACCTTAAGCAAGGCTATCTTCCTGAGGACTGCATAATACTTAATAACAACAATGGTACTGCTCCTGGAGTTATGCTAGATAAAGATAATAAAATAATAGTACTTTTACCCGGACCTCCGAAAGAACTCATTCCTATGTTTGAGGATAGTGTATATGAATATCTTAGAAAAAAATCTAACAGCCTTCTTAAGTCAAGAACATTAAGGATAGTTGGAATAGGCGAATCCAATATTCAGGGTATTCTAAAGGATGTTTTTGATAGTCAAACAAATCCTACAATAGCACCTTATGCTAAGAGCGGGGAAGTACACCTGAGAATAACTGCAAAGTCAAGCAGTCTAGAAGAAGCAGACAGACTTATTGAAGGACTTGAGAAGACAGTAAGAGAAAGACTTGAAGGAAATATATATGGCACAGACTATGAAACACTTGAAGGAGTAGTTAATAAGCTTTTAACCGAGGGAGGACTAACTATTTCCTGTGCCGAATCCTGCACAGGTGGACTGTTATCTCAAAGACTGACCAGTGTGCCTGGAGCATCCAAATGCTTTATGAACTCAATAATAACCTACAGTAATGAAAGCAAGGAGGAATTCTTGGGAGTAAAGCACAGTACACTAGAAAAGCATGGGGCTGTAAGTGAAGAGACAGCTTTAGAAATGGCAGAAGGGATAAGAAGAGTCTCAGGAACTGATGTAGGAATATCAATAACAGGTATTGCAGGACCTGATGGAGGTACTGAAGAAAAGCCCGTAGGACTTGTGTATATAGGTATTTCCTGTATGGGCGCTACAGAAGTTCATAAGTGCCTTTTTACCGGAGGCAGAGATAAAATTCGATACAATACAAGTACAAAAGCATTGGATATAATAAGAAGAATTTTACTGAAAAAAATGTAATTTTAATTTGACTATTAAGTTCGTTTATATTATAATTAAACCATCAGAACAAATGTTCGCATATGGAATTTTATATATTTATAAGGAAAGGCAGGTGCAGCAGAGCTCCTATAAGGAGATACTGCAATTAAAATGAACGACAAGAAAAAAGCACTGGAATTAGCACTTAGTCAAGTTGAAAAGCAATTTGGTAAGGGCTCAATAATGAAATTAGGAGAATCTGCTAAGCTAAATGTAGAATCGATACCAACAGGCTCATTGGATCTTGATATAGCCCTCGGCATAGGCGGAGTTCCAAGAGGTCGTATAATTGAAATATATGGTCCTGAATCTTCAGGTAAAACCACTGTAGCACTTCATATACTAGCTGAGGCACAAAAAAATGGAGGAGAAGTTGCTTTTATAGATGCAGAGCATGCTCTTGATCCTGTTTATGCAAAAAGTCTTGGTGTAGATACAAGTAATCTTATTGTTTCACAGCCAGATACAGGCGAACAGGCTTTAGAGATATGCGAAACACTTGTTCGCAGTGGAGCCTTCGATGTTATAGTAGTTGACTCAGTAGCAGCACTAGTACCAAAGGCTGAAATAGATGGTGAAATGGGAGATGCTCATGTTGGCTTGCAGGCAAGACTGATGTCTCAGGCTCTAAGAAAGCTTGCTGGCGCAATTAACAAATCAAAGACCATTGCAATATTCATCAATCAGCTGAGAGAAAAGGTTGGAGTTATGTTCGGTAATCCGGAAACAACACCGGGAGGAAGAGCATTAAAGTTCTACTCATCTGTAAGACTAGAGATCAGAAAGGTTGAAAACCTAAAGCAAGGCAATGATATAGTTGGAAGTAGAACAAGAGTAAAGGTAGTAAAGAATAAAGTTGCACCGCCTTTTAAACAGGCAGAATTTGATATAATGTATGGCGAAGGAATATCAAGAGAAGGCAGCGTTTTAGACGCAGCTGCAAACAATGATATAGTTCAAAAGAGTGGCTCATGGTATTCATACGGTGATGTTAGGATAGGCCAAGGCCGAGAAAATGCAAAGCAGTATCTTAAGGAAAACCCTGCACTAACTGCCGAAATTGAAGGTAAAGTAAGAGAATTCTTTAATATGGGCATAAGTAAATCAAAACCTGTAGTTGAAGAAGACTTATCAGGGGACGATTTCTAGAAATCTTAGGCTGATCTAACCAATAGATCAGCCTATTTAAATTCTAAGTTTATATAGGCAGGTGGATATCCAATGATTATTACTGATATTGAGAAGCAAAAAAATAATGATGAGAAAATCAATTCTAATGAT
>CALJSV010000115.1 GCA_937976095.1 uncultured Clostridia bacterium
ACTCACGTTGAGTACATGGAGCTTCTAAGTGATATACGCAGACTAAGGTATAAGCCCTTTAAAGAGCTGCTTGCACCTTATCCTGAATATATATCAAGGCTTGCAGAACGTATGGAGAAGCTTATAAAAGCTTTTACAATAGAAGGCGGAGATTTTGAAGTTGACAATGATAAATACGGAGGCTTTGCAAAATCTCTGGTACATGTATTCAGAAATGCAATAGATCATGGTCTGGAAAACTATGAAGAAAGGCTTTTGGCAGGCAAGGAAGAAAGTGGAGCAATAAGGTGCTCTATCAGCCATGATGGTTTTACAATAAGGGTTACAGTTTCCGATGACGGCAGAGGGCTTGATATAGAAAGTATAAAGCAGCAGGCAGAAGAGAAGGGTCTGGAAAGTGATGAGCTGCTGAATAGCTTAAGCAAAGAAGAACTGTTAATGCTGATATTTGAGGATGGCTTCTCGACAAGCACTGATGTCAGCGAATTATCAGGCCGAGGCTTCGGTCTGGCTGCTGTTAGAGAAGAGGTAAATAAGCTTGGCGGAAGCATCTGGGTAAATACTGAGTCAGGCAAGGGAACAGAGTTTAACTTCCTTGTTCCATATGAAGAATAGTGAAAAACATAAAAGCAGTAAGACTTATTGATATGCTAGTCTTACTGCTTTTGCTTATACGTTTATCCCAAGAGCTCTTGCGGCATTTACAAGACCACCAGAGGCAACTCTGCCTTTTAAGCCTTGAAGTGGACTGCAGGTGCTTATGATATGCTGCTTTATCTCTGATACTGTCATATCTCTGTTAGCTGATAAGAGCAGAGCAGCTATGCCTGTAACATAGGGAGTAGCCAGAGAGGTACCGGAGCTGTAGCCGTAGCTCTTATTATCTTCGGAGGCTATTGCACTGTATATAACTGTCCCAGGGGCTGCAACATCTATCTTGCCGCCATAGTTAGACATCATCCATAGCTGGCCTTCTCTATCTACTGCAGCTACTGATATTACATTTGGGATATCATAGCAGGCAGGATAGAAGGGTGTGGCATCTGTATCCTTTCCGTCATTGCCCCCTGCACAGATAAACAGCATATTTGCAGCCTCCATATGGTGCATAAGAGCAGGGTACTCCTTATAGCCTCCCCAGCTGCAGTTGGCTATCTTGACACCAAGTGCCTTAGCATACTCTATGGCTTCTATAGCATCTCCTGTGCTGCAGGATTTGCTTTTCATAACCTTAAGTGGCAGCAGCTTCACATCTGGAGCAACACCTACTATCTCACCATGGTTTTTACTGGCTGCTATTATGGCTGAAACCTCAGTGCCATGCTTGGCATCGGTGAGTGACTCATATCCATCAGGGTCGTTGTCTACTAAGTTCCATTCTGAAGGGTCTCCATGATAGATATTGCCGTTAAGCTCTGTAAGGTCTATGATAGTATCTTCAGGAGCCTTAAATATGCATTCCTTAAGCTCTATATGCTCCAAGTCCGCACCTGTGTCTATCACTGCCACCACTACATCGCCGGAGCCCATAGTTATTTTCCATGCATCCTGTATATCTATATCTACATTCTCTTTGCCTTTGTTTCCCCATTTGTCAGGGCTTCCGTCATTATGCAGCCCCCATTGCTTATTTACATCCGGCAGCTCACAGGCATACAGCCTATAGTCCGGCTGGGCGTAATGCACCTCGGGGTGATCATTAAGCTCTCTTGCTATAGCTTCAAGGTCATCATCCTCATGAAGCTCAAGAATGTCGGTTTTTGAGTGCTTCAGACATTTCTTATGCTCCAGACTCCTTGGAGCATGCTTTCTGACTATATCATCTTTTATGCTCTCCTTGTGAGCATTATCCTTAAACTTTACTAAAAGCCTGCTTGTCCCTGAATCGTTCATTATATCACTCCCAAGTATATCTTTTATTTGAGTATATTATTATACTGGAAGCAATGCAATATTTTGTATGATTTTGTCGATTGGGTGGCAGGATTTACATAAAAGTCACAGAATTATATATCATCATATATCTATTTATTTAAAGTATATCCAGGGGGAATTAATAATGCGAGAAAGACTGCAGGATAGCATAAAAAAAGGTGTAGAATATCTATACAAAAACCAAATGCTCCATGGTGAATTTAAGACATATATATCGCCAGACACAAATATGAAAGAAAAGCTGCAATATGTAAGCACTACATATATCACTACTTTTGTGCTATACTCCTTAAGCTTTATTGATAGCCCACTTATTGATAAGATAAAGACAAGGGCAGCCCAGTTTCTGCTTGAGGAAATGGAGGAAGGCGGCATATGGAGGTTTTTTACAACCAATAGAAATATAAAGCTGTCAGGGGGCAGGCTGGAGTACTATACCCAGATAGGAATAGTGCCTGACCTGGATGATACAGCTGTTATATCCTATTGTCTAAAAAAGAACAGTGTTGATATACCGGACAATCTTAAAGTGTTTTTAAATAATAGGAACGAAGCAGGTCTCTTTTATACCTGGCTTATGGATGTACCAAAAAGAGCAGAGTACATAGAAAACATGCCCTATATGAATCCCTCAAAAAATGACATATGCAGCGGTGTAAGTGCAAACGTGCTCTTGTACCTTGGTGAAAATGAATACACAAGACCAGTGTGTGATTATCTGAACAAGCTAATTATAGAGGATAAGCTTAATAGCTCTTATGTTTATTTTCCAAATAGCTTTGTTATATATTATCTGATATCCAGAGCTTATTTCAATGGAGCTAAGGGATTAGAAGATAGTAAGGTTGCAGCAATAGAAGGATTGATAGATTTCTTGGATAGGGAAAAACATGCACTAAGTCCTTTGAATACAGCTTATGTAGCTTGCTCATTGTTGAATTATGGGGTAAGCTATAAGGCTTTAGAAAATGCTGTTGTCTATATATTGGAATCTCAAGATAATAGCGGGTATTGGGATAAAGAAAGATTTTGCGACGGAGGGAGTTTCTATTATGGCTCTGAAGAGCTGACGACAGCTTTATGCATGGAGGCATTGTCGAGATATTATAACTCTATTTGCAATGTGTGAAGGGTGGTATATTTGTGATTTTAAAATCAGGGTTCAGGCTTAGGCCATCTTTCTATATTATAGTGGTTCTAATGCTTTCCATGTTGCTGTTTATTATACTGAATTCTGCATTTAAAAGCTTGATATATTCATTAAATGACAATATACCAATAGCTGAATTAAATGAAGGATGGGAATATAAATGGCAGCCATCCAATTTGAGAGATGAGAATGTGATAAGTGAAATATCAGAAATAATGCAGGACGAGGACTGGCAAAGCTATAACCTACTTGGCGAAAGAGTAAAAACAACTAAAGATTTGCACACTGCATGGTTTAGAATTAAGCTTCCTGAACACAGCTCGTGGATTAATCCAACCTTGTACTTTGATGCTGTATTGGCAGATGATATTATAGTTTTTCATGACAGTAATTTTATATATAGGCTTAATCATGGTGAGCCTAAAATAATCCAAAATCCCTTTGCAGCTATACATAGGTTTATAGTGCCCATTGGGAGCTGCAATAGTGATAGCAGCATAATGATAAAAATGACTTCGCATTCCGGTTTCATCGGACCAAGAACCGTAATAAAGCTTAGCTCCAATGAAAAAGCAGTTAAGCTTCTATACGAGCGCGAGCTTGACAATATTTTAATAGGATTCTTTCTTCTTGTTTTTGGCATTTTTCTTTTACCTATACTTATGTTTCTTAAGAAAAGCAACTTCAGGGTATTCCTATTCCTGAACCTCTTTATGATATTTCTTGGACTATGGATGCTAACTAATACTGTTAATTTTAATCTTTTGATATTAAATGCAAGCATTCAACGTATTTACATAAATACCTTTGCAAAATACGCATTGGTTACTATGATGATATTATTTGTCTGGCAAATGCTGAATATAAAAAGCAGTATAGTAAAGGCGCTTTTTAGGATATGCATCTCTTTGAACCTTCTATTGCTTGTTCTGTTTATAGTATCATTATTGTTTAACGAAAACTACGTACTAATCATTGATTCTATATGGTATTTGCTTGTGGCAGTTAGCTTTATGATTCTGGTAATAACAGTAATATCTAGTGCAATAAAGGGGGATAGAGACTCCAGGGTTTTTGCATCCGGCTTTACTTTTTTTATGTTGATTTGTATATATGAAGCAGCCAACTATGCTCTACATAGTATCATACCTACATATTACAAATGGGGACTTCTGATATTCATAATTTCACTAGTATTAATACTTGGCAGAAGATTTGCTGAAGCCCATGAAAAGCTCTATAGCTACTCTGTTGAGCTTGAAGAAAAAAATGAGTATATAGTAAACAAGAACAGAGAAATAGAAAGATTGAATCAGACGCTTGAGGAAAAAATTGAAGAAAGAACCTTTGAGCTTCATGAAGCAATGGATAAGCTTGTTATGGCGCAGCAGCACTTAATAAGCTCAGAAAAGCTGGCTGCAGTAGGAAGTCTGGTGGCAGGAGTTTCACATGAGATAAGTACACCAATAGGTGTAGGTGTTACAGCAGTATCTCACCTTGAAGGTGAAGTCAAAGCAGTTGAGGAAAAATATCTTGAAAAGCATATGAAAAGACATGATTTTGAGAGCTTTTTAAGCTCCAGTAAAGAACTAACTGATGTAATAAGTCTAAACCTAAAAAAGGCTGCTGCCTTAATACACAGCTTTAAGAGAGTCGCAGTTGATCAAGCGAGAGAAGAAAAGCAGGGCTTTAATGTCATTGAATACATTGAAGAAATACTAATTGCATTAAGTCCAGAGCTAAAAAAAGGCAGCTATAAAATTGCTATTAATTGCGCTGAAGATATGGGAATAACAAGCTACCCGGGAGCTTTATCTCAGATACTTACTAATCTAATTATGAATTCTTTGATACATGGCTTCAAAGATAAGCGTGAGGGAGATATAGAGATTAATGTAGAAAAAGAAGGTGAACTACTAGAACTTGATTATAAAGATAATGGCTGTGGCATATCAAGTGAATGCATAGGGAAAATATTCGAGCCATTTTATACAACAGGCAAGGACAAAGGTTACACAGGACTAGGGCTTAATGTGGTGTATAACCTTGTGACATCTAAGCTAAATGGCAGCATAAACTGTGAAAGCGAGCTCGGAAAGGGTGTACGCTTTATTATAAGCTTTAATCTGTAAAAGAGGATGGTGATAGGATGAGTACGAAACTGGACCTCAAGAATAGACCCACGTTGTATATAAGCTTTGTACTGGTAGGGATTATACTGTTATTTGCTTTGATTTCCTTTGTGATTAAGCTGATACCTGAGAATACACAGGATACCTCACAGGTAATAGAGCTAAACGAAGGCTGGCAGTATAGATGGCAAGACCCTGCTGTGGATGGTGAGGGTATGCCGAATTGGGATTTTGAGGATATGAATGATGCTGCTTGGAAGGAATATAAAATATCAGGGAGACCCTTATTTAAAGAGGCGGATAAGAATATAGTATGGTACAGAGTTAAGATACCTGAGAATAGTTTCTATTCTGTTTGTGTTTATTTTGAGGGAGTGTTGGCTGACGAGTTTAGTGCTTATAGCAATGATGATGAAATCTTTAGTAACAATATAAATATTGATGATTCAAAGGGAAATTATCTATATTCAAGGGGGCGGTATGTTGTTCAATTGCCAGCAAGTCAAAATGTACTAACTGTTAGGGTAACTGGTTCAAGAGAATTGCTGGGGATTTATAGTAGAGCTTTGATAGGTGATAATATGTCAATAATCAGAGTACTAATGAAAAAGGATATTGATAATATAATTCTAGGGTTTTTCTTTACTGTGCTT
>CALJSV010000116.1 GCA_937976095.1 uncultured Clostridia bacterium
CCTTGATTTATTCAAGGGCTTCACACTTTGTGCCATTAACCTGTCTAACATTTGCGTTAGACGGGTTTTTTGTTTTGCATATTAAATAAAGAAGCTGAGGAGGTGATGAATTTGATAAAAGGATTTGAATGCTTGCAAAGCAGCACAATGAAGTAATGCTGGATGCACTGGATTATTACCTGAATACAAGTGAGGAACGAATGTTATATTTGAAGGAGCAGATGACAGCCTATGAGAAAAGACTTGACTACTACGTAGTTATGGCCCAATTGGATATAAGCATGATTGATATCCGGGACGAAACAAACTTAACACTAAACTTAATAGTTAAGAAAGTTAAGTGCTTTGAAGAATATTTAAAGCACGCAGGACTATTATATGATGAGCTTTTAGAACACATAAAAAACAATAATTGAGGAGGTCATTATGAGTTATACAGTGAGAAAATCAGAAAACTTTACCCTGTTGGAATTGAGTGAAGGAGTATACTCAGCAGTTTCTACTGTAGGAGGCAAGGGCTTAAGCAATGTAGGTATAGTAGACTTGGGTGATAGGCTTCTGTTGTTTGACAGCTTCCTGTCCCCTATTGCAGCAGCGGAGTTAAAAGAAGCTATAGAATGCTTGACAGGAAAATCTGTAAGACACGTTGTAAACAGTCATTATCATATTGACCATACAGGCGGAAACCAGGTTTTTACAGGGTGTACTGACTTTATTTCCAGCGTTTGCACAAATGACTCAATGCTAACCGAGAATGTGAATATGGTTGGTTATTACCGCGAAAATGATGTTGGGATGCGCAACCACTTTGAGCAGCTGTTGTCAGGTAGTGTGAAAGGCAGAGAGTCTGAGCAGCTAAGGGAACAGCTTCAGTATATTGATGTGCTTACGGACAACAGCTTGGATTTGCTGCTTCCTAATATAGTATTCACGGATAGTATTAAGATTAATGGAATTAGAAACCAAGTGGAGCTCTCTAACTACTATGACGGACATACGAAGTGTGATACAGTAATGTATCTTCCTGACATAGGAATATTGTTTTGTGGAGATTTGGTATTTGTAGTCCGTCATCCATGGCTGGGAAGTGGTAACCCCTTCAATCTGATACAGACACTGGAAAAACTCAAGGCTCTTGATTTTGAAACATTAGTTCCAGGTCACGGTAATATAGGAAGCAAAAGCGATATTGATCTTAATCTGGCATATATAAAAAGGATTGAGCAGCTCGCCAGAGAAGTTGTAAAGGGTAATAGAAAAATTGAATCCATAGACGAAAGCTGTCTAGAGGAACCTTATCGCTCATGGAAGGGTAATAAATTTGTTCCTAATATCAGCTTTTTAGTTGAAAAGCATAGAGAATACCTCAGTAAATAATTTTTAGTCCCTTGCGTTATAATCCCTGTGGCTAAAGTTGACAAAACACTAAGTTGGATCGCCTCCAGCTTAGTGTTTTATCATCTACCACCAGAAATGATGCAGCTTCAATTAGACATAATTATTCCCTGCTGCTAACAACTTCCTTTTCGTCATACCTCAAAAAGACAATCAGCGCTGCTGCTCCGATAACTGCAGCCACTACTCCCGTAAGCCTTATACCTAGGTCATTCCCTACATCCTTACCCAGCAGAAGGAGGGAAGCAAAGGATACCATTGCTATCATCTGCCCTAACTTGCTCATGAAGGTATGAGCTCCATAGAACATACCCTCCTTGTACTGGCCTGTTTTTTCTCCATCATAGGTAGCAATATCTGCAACAATAGCGTTGGGTAGTATTCCGAATATTGCAAAGGGGATACCGCTTAGGAAAATAAATATTCCTGCCTGCAGCTCTGCAGAAAATGGGTACTTTCCAAGAAATGCACAGTAGCCGTAAACCACAATAAGCATAATCATAGCAAATATGCAAAGAGCCTTTTTGCCATACTTTTTGCTTAATATATTTACTGCAGGATAGCATAAGAAGGCCATTATGCCTGATAGGGCCGTAATTATTGCCACCCATGTTTCCGGTAGCTGCATAAGCACAGTTACATAATAAATATTGCCTGTCTGAAAGATAGTTATAGCTACCCCATAAGCCAGTATAAAAATCTCAAACAGCAGAAAGTTCTTATTCTTAAATGCAGCAAGTATTGCTTTAGTAAAATCTATATCTGAAGGACTTGCTTTTATATACTTTCTCTCATTGATAAAAATAACCGGGATCATCATAAATACCAAGGCAATGGCTGATAGTATTATGAAGGTAGTTCTTATTGCCATTAGCTTTGTCATTCCCATACCTTCAAAAACAGGCCAAATATATGTAGCACCACTTGCGATTACATAACCCAAAAACCAGGTCAGGGCTATGTATGTACTTAAGTCAAGCTTCTCTTGAGGTGTCTGCCCAAGCTCCGCAGTCAACGCGAAGTACGGAGCGACATACATTGTGTAGAAGACATAGTATGCAAGCAGCGTAACTGTAAGCCATGCAATATTTATCCAGCTTATATATCCTACAGGCGTCCAAAACACAAGTATCGTAAGCAGGGTAAATGGCACAGCTGCCTTTGCCATAAAGGGTATCCTTCTTCCCTTTTTATTTGTGCTTCTATCACTTAAATTCGCTATCCAAGGATCAGTAATTGCATCCATAAACCTTCCAAGCATTGTTATAAGTCCGATAACAGTCAAAAACCCTAGTACCTGTCCTTGTGGTATCATCCTTGGAATATCAACATCCTTGGTTGGAAAGTAAAACCATACAAGCCAAACCTGAATGATTCCGGATAGAATTGACCACCCCAGCTGCCCTAAAGCATACGCCACCTTAATTCTCCTTCTTAACGGTTCTCTCATACATATCCCCTTTCTGAAAGCCCTTTCATTTTTGAGTGTTTATCTTTTCTACTAAATATAATTTTAGC
>CALJSV010000117.1 GCA_937976095.1 uncultured Clostridia bacterium
AGACCATAGTATATAACAATGCAATGTCAGATCTTGAGGGGCTTCTGGTTGATGAGGTTATAGGAAAAAGCTTTTTGGATATTTTTCCAAGTCTTACTACCGAAACAAGTACATTGCTAACAGTTCTAAAAACAAGAAAGCCTATATACAACCGGGTGCAAACCTATCTAAATAATCATGGGAAGCAGATTACCACAATAAACAGTACATTGCCTGTGGTACTAACTGCTTCAAAATTCGGGGCTTTAGAAATTGCTAAGGATATAACTAAGGAAAAGGAGCTTTCTGAGAGAGTGGAGTACTTGCAGCATGAGCTGGCAACTGTAGACCTTGATCATGATAAGCTTAAGGGCTATACCTTTAAGAGTCTCATTGGCGAGGATGACAGCTTCTTAAGTGTAATCGGATTTGCAAAAAAAGCGGCATGTACTTCTTCAACAGTATTAATATACGGAGAAACGGGTACAGGTAAAGAACTGCTGGCACAGAGTATCCATAATGAAAGCGGCAGAAAAAACAAGCCATTTATTGCCCAGAACTGTGCAGCACTTCCAGATACATTATTAGAGGGAATCCTATTTGGAACAACGAAGGGAAGCTTTACCGGAGCTATTAACAGACCGGGTCTTTTTGAGCAGGCAGATGGAGGAACGCTTCTCCTTGATGAAATAAATTCAATGGGACTTCAGCTTCAGGCAAAGCTGCTACGGGTACTGCAGGAGGGTTATATTCGTCGTATAGGCGGATTGAACGATATACCACTAGACGTAAGAATAATTGCAACTACAAATGAGGAACCTCTTGAAACTGTGCGTAAGGGTATACTTAGGAAGGATCTTTTTTATAGGCTGAATGTGCTATCGATCAACATTCCGCCATTAAAAGAGAGAAAGAATGATATTGCTTTGTTGGTTGAGCATTTTATTAAGAAATACAATGTCAGATTATCAAAAGATGTATGGTATATATCTAATGAGGTTAAGGAAGCATTTTTGAATTATGATTGGCCTGGGAATGTGAGAGAGCTTGAAAACCTGATTGAAAGTGCAATGAATATGATAAGTAAGGAGCACATGATAAGACCTGAGCATTTTTCTCAGGATATGCACAAGCTTTTGTTTTTTAGAAATAGAGATAAGCTTAATCTCGATATAAACAACAGCAAACCACTTGATAAAATACTTGAGGATATTGAGAAGTCACTCATAGAGAAAGCACTGGAGGAGAACAAAAACAACATTAGCAAGGCTGCTGAAAGGCTGGGAATAAAAAGACAGACTCTGCAGCATAAGCTAAAAAGATATAATATTAATAACATAGATATGGATTAATAAATTCCTTATTTGGCTGTTAACATGGTTAACAGCCATTTTATTTTTTAAAAAGAAAATGTTGACAAAGCATAAACAGCACATTATAATGATAATGAAAATCGTTATCATGTGATGAGGGGAGGTGAGCTTCTGATAACACAAAGAAATCTAATAATAATTATACTGGTCGTACTTTTACTATTTACTACAGGGTGCAGCAAGCAGTTAAACAGCCAGATGCCAAATACATTGGAAAGCAGTACTGTGACGGGTGTAGTGACGGTGCCGCAGGAAGTAATCGGCAGTAAAGCTGAGGTATTAAAGGAGGAAGATACAGAAGGAGCAGTAGAGGCTGAAAAGCTTGATAAAGGTGTTGCAGTGGCAGCTGCAGATAAAGTTGCAAGTAATGCTGATGCAAATAATGGAAAGACAGAGGTTGAAGCTGCAGCAGCTAAACAAAGCGAAGGAGCTAAGGAGAAGGCAGTAGAAGTTGTTCAGCCTACACCTCAAGCGCCAGCGGAGCAAGCAAGTTCCGGCTCAAGCGAAAGTAGTTCTAGTACTGGCTCAAGTGAAGAAAAGACATCCGGACAATTTAAGGATGGAAGCTATAGTGGAAGCGGACAAGGAAGAAATGGAAATATTGATGTTGTAGTTACTGTAAAGGATGGCAAGATTTCAAATATCGAAGTAGCTTCTCATTCTGATACTGAGAATCTTGCACAAAAGGTTTTTAGGCTGATATCAAAAAATATTATTGCACAGCAGAGTCTAAATGTAGATGCAGTAGCGGGTGCAACACAAACCTCTAAGGGGTTTATAGAAGCCATCAAAGGCTCATTAGGAAAATAAAATATAAGAAATAGCAATGGAGGATTGAAATGAAAAAAGCAATATTAGCAATTATAACGGTGGTCACAATACTAACGAATCTTGCAGCAGCAAACGTAGAATTAGGAAGGTTTACTGAACTAAATGCAGCAGACATAAAGCTTGCAATGCCGCATGTAATTTCAAAGGATGGCAATATGCTGATTGAAGAAAGATTGGCTTCAACTGACTACTCTTCAATGTTGATTGCATTAGCTAATCTGGCGAATAACAATCAAAGCTACAGAGTTAAAGTTTCAAAGACACTAACAAGCTACATAAATCTAACTGAAGAATTATTTATTAAGCCAGAAGGCAACGTAGTAACTGGCTACGATTACAAAGCTGAAAAGTTTATCCCTACAAACAAATTTGATATAACATCAGCAGCACAATTTGCATTAGCCTATGAGAGTATCCTTAAAAACATAGATGCGTACAGCTACAACAGACTGAGCAAGACTAGACTGACTAAGACAGCAAAGGAAGGCATAAAGAAAACCTCAGGCTTTGTGCTAAATAATCTATATGAAGAAGGAAGATTTTTTGAAGATAGCAGCAAAAGCAGTGTTACTATTAGATCGATGGCAAATGGTATGCTTAGCTTAAACAGCCTTTGGAGCATTAGTAATGCAGATGAAAAGGAAGAGCTTATGCTAAAGGCTATAGAAATCCATAAGTATTTAGAAACAACTTGGAATAATGAGTATGAGGTATTTGCCTTTGGAAGCTCTAATCCTGCAAACCTGAAATTTGACCTAAGAGATTTTGGAAACCTTCTATGGGGTTCTAAAGAGCTGGCTGATATACTTGCTGAAGGAAAGCATGGATATAAAGCGCTTGAAGTAATGCTTTATACAAACAAAATGCTTGGTAAGGTATTAGTAGAAGGTGCTACCTATAAGGAAGCCGGAATTGCAAGAGAAATCCAAATTGTTAATGGTGTGGCATCCGCAGCTAGAGATGAGGTAAACACAGGCAGACTGCATAATTTTCTATACGCACTAGCTAAATGGAATGAAAGTCCATTCACAGCACTTATAGGAACACAGGAAAGCAGCTTCAACTTCATAAAGCAGCAATTGATGTTTTCAGTCACTAATCACATTGATGAGTATGGAATTATACATGATACAAAGTTTGTTGACACTACAGTAATAGAGTTTTCTAAAGAACTGCCATACATCAACTGGTTTATTGCAGCTGCAGATTATATGAAGGAAGCTCATGGCACATAT
>CALJSV010000118.1 GCA_937976095.1 uncultured Clostridia bacterium
TTTTGTTTGTAAAAGTTTATGTGCTATTTGCTGTATGGATTTATCTATTTCAGTAATCATTCTTAGAGGAAAATTTATATAAATGTTGAATAATTAAATACTAAAGGAGTGATAAAGTATGGATGAAAAGCCCATTATTAAGATAGCGTCGATTGCAGTAATTATTATAGCTCTTACCATCCTATATATTTCAAGCTTTTATAATTATCTTTTATTCCATGTCCTTGCAGAGTTTTTCAGCATAAGTGTTGCCTTCACACTTTTTTTACTTGTATGGAATTCCCGAAAGTATGTTAAGAACAATTACCTTATCCTAGTAGGAATAGCATATTTTTTTGTAGGCTTTCTTGATATACTACATACCTTAGGCTATACTGGCATGAATGTATTTACTGATTATGACTTTTATGGCAACCAGCTATGGATAGCCTCAAGATTTATCGAGAGCATAACCCTGCTGATAGGCTTCTACTTCCTTAGGAGAAAGGAAAGCCTTAAGCCACACTATGTATTCCTTTCATATTACATTCTGACAACAATAGCCACACTCAGTATTTTCTATTGGAAGGTATTTCCGGTGTGCTTTATACCTGGTTCAGGACAAACAACATTTAAGCTTATCAGTGAATATGTTATTATTTTCATCTTGATGGTTTCTCTATTCCTACTATTTAAGAACAGATACTATTTCGAAGCCAAGATACAAAGATATCTAATGCTGTCAATCTGCTTTACCATAATTTCAGAGCTGTCCTTTACGTTTTATATTAGCAATTATGGCTTTTCTAATTTAATTGGACACTATTTCAAAATTTTCTCATTTTACCTCATATATAAGTCAATAATTGAGACTGGTATTGTAAAGCCTTATGATTTGATATTTAAAGAAATTATTGATTATCAAAGTCAGCTTGCATCAGCCAAAGAAGCAGCCGAAGCAGCAAACAAGCTTAAGGGTGAATTCTTATCCAATATTTCTCATGAAATAAGGACTCCTCTTAATTCCATGCTGGGCTTTTGCAGTATACTCCTTGAAAATGAGCAGGACGCTGATAAGGCCGAAAAATTAAGAATAATAAGCAAGTCAGGAGAGCATCTTTTATTTCTTATTAATGAAATTCTCGATTTCTCTAAAGCAGACTCCAATAAAATAGTTTTAGAAAATACTAGCTATTCTCTCAGAAAGACCCTTAAAGACATTTTAGCTGCGTTGGAGGTTAAGGCAATAGAAAAAAACCTGCTGCTAGAGCTGCAAATTGATGATCATGCTCCAGATATGCTGATTGGCGATCCATATAGGGTAAAGCAGGTGCTTCTAAACATTGTTGGTAATGCAATAAAGTTCACAGAAAAGGGTTTTATCAGGATTAGTTGTTATACTCAAGATAACACTCTGTATATAGCAGTCAAGGACACTGGTATTGGAATACCCAAGGAAAAGCAAGAGCTGATTTTTAATTCCTTCGAGCAGGCAGATAGCTCCACTGCAAGACAGTATGGAGGTACAGGCCTAGGGCTGGCAATATCAAAGAAACTAGTCGAGCTTATGAACGGAAATATAACCCTTGAAAGCAAGGAGGGCCTAGGCTCGGAGTTTTTTATCGAAATTCCAATTATATATCCCAAGAAGGATAAGCTTATCGCAGAATACTATAACTCCTTGTTAGTCAAGGATACTGCCGATAATCGTTTGAAGAGCAAGCTTCTCTATTTGGTTTCCCTAGATACACCAGAGTATATTTTTAAGACTAATACCCTGAGCAAATCCCTAGATAGCTCAATAGCAATTATACAGCTGATGCCATACACGGAGGATGTACTTAAATTATTCAATCAGGTCGAATTTGATATGCTGCTTATTGACAGCGATATCAGTGAAGCAGTATCCCGCGAGGTGTTTAAGGCATTCAAGGAGGACTTCAGGCTCAGGCATATACCTGTAGCTAGGATTTCTCAAGTGCAAAGCACTAGCTTCAGCATCTCGGTACTAAACTGTACGGATAATTTATGCCCAGTGAGCTCTAGCTGTATAAGTAATGAAGCTGGTGAGTGCAAGATAAAAATTGATGACTACCTTAGTCGTAGGCAGTCATATGGAGAAGGACTTATCAAGGCGTGGACTGAAAAGGCTGAGAAGGATCTGGGCATGAGTGATGTAGTATTTATGCAAATAGCCCAAATGCCTCTCGAGCTTAAGACACTGGAAAAGGCAATATCCAGCGGCATAAGTGAAAGCATAGCAGAGTGTGCCCACTCAATTAAGGGAGCTTGTGGAAATGTAAGAATGGAGGAGTTTTATCAGCTGGCCTTACAAATAGAAGCTGCTGCCAATAATTCTGATCCAAAATTACCTGCTGTAAAGGAAGCTTATTCTAAGATGCTTGTAATATTTAACTCATTGCCTAAGCAGCATACTGCTTATAGAGGCTTTGCTTTTATGGATAAAAAGGACAATATCAGCCTTGCGAAAAAAAATGTCCTGATAGTTGAAGATAATGAGATGAATCAAAAGCTTATGAGCTTTATAATGGATGAAATGGGCTTTAGCTATAAGCTCGCTGCTAATGGCAAAGAGGCATTAAAGCTGCTTGACAGCCATGAGTTTGATCTAATCCTTATGGACTCTCACATGCCAATTATGAATGGACTCGAGACCCTAACAAGCTTAAAAAACAATCCAAGTCTAAGTGACATTCCTGTAATTATCATATCCGCAGACTTAAATAAGGATATCATTGATAGATACGTAAAGCTTGGCTGCAATGATTATATCATAAAGCCTATTAACCGTAGGGAAGTAATTGAGAAGCTCAATGGTATTTTGGGGCTGTAGTTAAAGGGGGGTATAAAGCCCCCTTGTTCTACTTTTTCTTTTTTTCTTCTATTGCTCTTTCAATTTCATCACTTGTTGTAAGGTTTTCATCCTTAAAGCTTATGCCTGGGCCAACATCTTTACCTTTTGCTTTACCTACAATTCCCTTCATGTTTTTCCGTGTCATAACCAACCCTCCTATAAATC
>CALJSV010000119.1 GCA_937976095.1 uncultured Clostridia bacterium
TGTTAAAGACAACCCCGGTCAGTATACTTAAAAGACTGCTGCCTACCAAGCCTGCAACGGCACCCTCCACTGTCTTTTTGGGGCTAACATTTGGACATAGCTTTCTTTTACCAAATCTAGAGCCCACAAAGTATGCAAAGCTGTCAGTATACCAGGCAGTTAGAAAAGGCAGCCAAACTAAAGCCCTTCCATAAATAAGCTTATCTATATATACTATATGACTGATCAGAAATGGTATGTATAAAACTCCAAATATAGTCATAATCACTCCATACAAACCATGCTTTAGCCTAATAAACTCATAGGCAAAGGCTATAACAATAACTGAAGCTAATATCAAGCCAATCAGGTCTATGCTTGAGTAAAAAGCATTAACAAACGAGTACATTATAGCTGCAATAAAACCTATAGCACTTATAGCTGCAACTTCAATATTTTTCATTGCTTTATAAAACTCAAATAAACCTATTAAAGATAATAGTAAAATAAAAAAGTCTAAGTAATAACCACCAAGCGATAGAAAAAAAAGTACTATAGGAGCACCTATTAAGGCACTAATGATTCTTAATAACATAAATACCCTCCATTATTTTAGTGCGCCAAATCGTCTGTCACGGCTTTGATACTGATAAATAGCATTTAATAAATCTTCTTTTCCAAAATCAGGCCAAAGCTTTTCAGGAAATATAAACTCACTATATGCACTCTGCCACAGCAAAAAGTTGCTTAGTCTCTGCTCTCCACTGGTTCTGATTATAAGGTCAGGATCTATATCTCCTTCGGTATAAAGATGTTTTTCAAACATTGTATCCTCGATAGCGTCAATGGAAATATTCTTGCTCAAAGCCTCTGACAAAAGCGCTTTGCATGCCTTTATTATTTCAGCCCTTCCTCCATAATTCAATGCAATATTGAACTGCAGTCCATTATTGTTCTGTGTAAGCTTTAAAGCATCGTTTATTTCCTTTCCAGTCATATCCGGCATAGGCGATAAATCGCCTAGTATTTTTATTCTTACATTGTTCTTATGAAGCTCCGCTGTTTCCTTCCTCATATAATCAACCAGCAGCTTCATTAGAAAGCTTACTTCATCGCTAGGCCTATTCCAGTTTTCAGTCGAAAAAGCATATACCGTTAAAACCTTTATTCCAATATCACTGCAGGCTTTAACAATACCTCTGAGAGCTTCCAAGCCTGCTTTATGACCCATAACTCTGGGGAGCATTTTTTTTGTAGCCCATCTGCCATTTCCATCCATGATTATTGCAATATGTTTCGGAAGCTTATTATAATCTATGCTATGCATCAGCTTAATACCTCCTTTAGGTACAATTATTAAGTAATGGCAATCCTTACATTTCAATTATACTACAAATTTCCCTATACACTATATAATATTACTCAATTATTCCAATTTAAAAAGCTCCAAGGGGTAGTTTTATTAATATATAACTGGCTCATAAAGCCAGATGCTAAAAAAAATCCCCTCTAACGAGGGGATTTTACCCTTTTAAGGGGTTTTTTATATTTCAGGGAAAGCTATTTAAACAGACTAGTCGTTAAAGTTACTATATTATCCTTAAGAGCCTGTCTTACTACAATAGGAGTATTCCCCTGTCTTTCAATCCTTTTATCGTCATAAATTGTAAGTGTAGCTTCTACAACTATGTTATTCTCATTCCCTAACAGCTGCAGAGCTTTTTCAAGGCTAAAACCTATAACATAAGGTATATTCACTTAGTCCTATACCTCCATTATTTCCTTCTCTTTTGCTTCAGTTATCTTATCTAACTCTTTTATAAACTTATCAGTAAGCTTTTGCGTTTCATCTTCGGATTTCTTTAGCTCATCCTCTGTTATCTTACTGTCTTTTTTTAGCTTCTTTATTTGATCATTAGCTTCTCTTCTTAAATTTCTAACTGCTACCTTCGCTTCTTCTGAATACTTCTTCACAAGCTTAACCAGCTCTTTTCTTCTTTCTTCAGTGAGCTGTGGAACTACAAGTCTGATTACCTTTCCATCATTGGATGGATTGATACCTAAATCTGACTTTTGAATAGCCTTCTCTATAGCTGGTATAGACTTAGAGTCCCATGGACTAATCATTAATACTCTTGGCTCCGGAGCAGATATATTAGCTAGTTGGCTTAATGGAGACTGTGAACCATAATACTCAACTGTTACTCTATCAAGTATAGATGGATTTGCGCGCCCTGCTCTTAAGCTTGACAGTTCATGCTTTAATACGCCTGCTGTCTTCTCCATTTTATCGGTCATGTTCTTTTCAATCTCTTTTATCATTCTAGTTATCCTCCTTTACTATAGTACCAATTTCTTCTCCCATTATTGCTTTTATTATGTTATCAGGGTTTTTCAAATCAAATACTAAAATCGGAATCTTGTTATCCATACATAGTGAGGCTGCGGTAGAATCCATTACCCCTAGACCTTTATTGATTACATCTATATATGACAGCTTGTCGAATTTCTTAGCGTCTTTATACTTAACCGGATCACAGTCATATACTCCATCAACCTTCTTAGCCAGAAGTATTATTTCTGCCTCTATTTCTGCAGCCCTGAGCGCAGCGGTAGTATCTGTAGAAAAATATGCATTTCCTATACCGGAGGCAAATATAACTACTCTTCCTTTTTCAAGGTGACGGATAGCTCTTCTTCTTATGTATGGTTCAGCAATTTGTCTCATTTCGATTGCCGTCTGCACTCTTGTCGGTACCTCTAATCTTTCCAAAGCATCTTGTAAAGCCAATGCATTTATAACAGTTGCCAGCATACCCATGTGGTCTGCCGTCGTTCTGTCCATACCTTCTCCGCTTCTTCCTCGCCAGAAGTTTCCACCACCAACAACAATAGCAACTTGGACGTCTAAAGCCCTGAGTTCTTTTACTCTAGCAGCTATACTAACTAAGGTATCGGAATCAAGCCCATTGTTTTTGCTGCCTGCTAAAGCTTCTCCACTCAGCTTTAATATCACTCTTTTATACTTTACGTCACTCATCCTAATTATACCTCCAATTAAGCATAAAATTTCTACATTATCTAAAAAAATCCTGCAAGTTTTTTTGCGAAGTATATATTTTATAAAAATACTATAACAAAATGAAGGCACTGTATAGCAAAAGCTACTAAAACAGTGCATTCAAAAAAATTATTTCTTTATTTGGTTCATAACTTCTTCAACGAAGTTGTCTTCCTTCTTTTGTAGGCCTTCTCCCATTTCGTATCTTGTAAATCTTCTGATTGAAAGGTTTTCGCCTATTTTAGCTATCATACTAGTAAGAAGCTCTTGTACTGTTACATCTGGATCCTTGATAAAAGGCTGCTCTAGAAGACATATTTCCTTATAGTACTTTTCAATTCTTCCTTCAACCATTTTATCAACTATCTTTTCTGGCTTTCCTTCATTAAGAGCTTGCTGTCTGAATATTTCTCTTTCTTTCTGTATAACATCTTGAGAAACCTGGTCTCTAGATACAAACATTGGATTAACAGCAGCAACCTGCATAGCCATATCCTTAACAAATTGTCTGAATTCTGTATTCTTAGCAACGAAATCTGTTTCTGAGTTAACCTCAATTAAAACACCTATTCTTCCGCCGCCATGTATGTACGCTTCCACTATACCTTCAC
>CALJSV010000120.1 GCA_937976095.1 uncultured Clostridia bacterium
TTTATTGTTATATCAATTATTGGATTGAAGTACTTGCCTATATATTTCTTCGCTGTATTGTTCAGGTCTATTATACTCCCATCCTCATTAAGAACTATTACACCATCATTCATATTATTAAAAACCTCCCTAAGTGCTATAGGGATGATTTCCATAAGTCTGTACTTGGTAATAGCCTTCCATATAAAGAACTGAAGCATTAAGAAGCCAAAGGGGGCAAGATCCATACTTGTCCTAAAAACATGCGTAACTGATAAAGAGTCTATAAGTATCACAAAAAATATACCTACTGTAATCAATTGAACCTGCTTTATATAGATGCCCTTCTGCCTGATTGCAAATCTGTTTAGCTTCACAACACTATTTATTGTAAGTGTTAAGGTTATTACATATAGAAGTATTGTCTGAAGGCTATTGGGAATAAGTGTCCTTGCATCTGTTAGACTATAGCTTTGTAATGAAAAATAAGTATAAAGTATAGGTATAGATAATAGCAGGAGAGTAATAATCTTTTTATTAAGCTTTTCATTTCTCTTGGTATAAACCTCTCCAAATATATACCACGCTACAGCCGTAAAGAGCCGTGCCAAGTATTCCGCACGAATGATGCTGATTAGTATATCTGCCTCAAGTGCAAGATATTTCTGTAGGTCTATATATATCCAAAGAGCTATAGAACAAAGCAAAAACAAAAAACCATAGAATAAACGGTTTTTTTCCATTTTGAAGGTCACATATACAATTAGGAATATAGAAATAATTGATATTAATGTTAATGCAGCCGCATAAAGATCATATCTTACAGATAATACTCCAAAAGAATGCATTGCTCTATTATATAAATTTTGTAAAATTATAACTACTGCTCTAGTCAAAAAAATCCCCCCAACACTTATCTCATATAATTAGATTTTAGTGCATAATAAGACATAATACAACAGCTTAATGCAAATATGCTATATATGAATAAGAGAGGAAATCTGTTAAAGTCACAGGATATTTGTAAGCTCTATTGTTTCTTTTTTTGGAATATGCTTAAGCAATAGCTTTAATGCTGAGAGTCTTGCGAGACTTTGCGTTTTATCCTGTGATGCGATGTATGATTTTAGCTCGCTGAACTTAAGATTAATACTATCTATTTCATAGTGCTCAATTAAAATAAGATACCGGTTTTGTGATACCTTCCACCTTTCTTCGAATTTATTATTTATGTCCAATGCTTTTTTCCAATCACTATAGGAAACTTGCTCTTCAAGCTGATCAAGCAGCTTTATCAGCTCCTCTGACTCATTATTAAGAAAGCTGGAGCTGATATTTCCAAGGATTACAATTATTAGTACAATTATAGCTATAACATATACAGGCTTCATTGTATCACCCCTAGCTTAGGCTTTTCCTTCAATTGGTACTTAAGTGATTTGTCCTCTGTAACATATGCAAAAAAAACTTCCTTTGGATCTCTGATATTGTTTTTTTGCAACTCGCTATGAAGCCAGTCATAATTCTTGCCAATAAGGTCAATGTTGGACTTAATCACTCTGCCATCAATTATTATTGTGATTGGAATATCCTCATGTCCTACCTCGATCCCCATTACCATAGGACTTAATGGCTTTTTATCTGCTCTGGCAAAGGTGCTTAACTTTCCGTTTGTTTCCAGGATAGCGTACTCTACATCGTCAAGCCTGTCAAAACCATTTAATCGCAGCTGTTCTAGTAGGTCATTTAAGTTGAATCTTAAACGTCTAAGCTCACTTTCAATAATCTTTCCTTTATCAATCAGAATACTTGGCTTTCCGCTTATAATCCCTCTTGCTCTTTCGCTTTTTAGTGATAAGTAAGATAAAAGCTCTTCAAGAGCGTAAAGGGTAATTATAGGAATTATTCCACTGATTAGAGGGACATCCACATTTTCCATTGGAACTGCGGCCAGATCGGCTATAATTAGAGCTACTACAAGCTCAGCCGGCTGCAGCTCCCCTATTTGTCTTTTACCCATAAGCCTCATTATTGTTATAATAAATATGTAAAGAATAACAGTACGGATAAATGCAATTATCATGGTACAACTCCTTACTATAAATATGTTAGTCATAAAAATTCCTATTTAATAGTATGCATATAAGTGATAGAATCTATATATGGATAAATCTGTGTTTTTTGCAAATAAAAATCTCCGGTTGCCCGGAGATTTAAATAATGATACTAGATCTCTAACTAATGTCTTACGCCAAAGGATATTTCATGAAGCGCCTCGCCGGCTTCATTTTCAAAAATGTCCTCGATAGCAAGGTCGCCAATGGAGACAATACCTACTAGCTTACTGTTTTCAACAACTGGTAGTCTTCTTATTTGAAATTCAGCCATAATATCTGCAACCTGATGTACATCCATATCAGGTGAGACTGTTGTAACTTCTGTAGTCATAACTGATGAGATCTGTTGGTTAGGATCTTTGCCTTTAGCTACATTTCTCAATACTATGTCTCTGTCAGTTATGATACCAACGACCTTATCGTTATCTACAACCGGAATGCAGCCAACATCTATTTGATTCATTAGTGTAGCTGCTGTTATAACTGTATCATTTGGCTTAACTGACCTAACGTCAGTTGTCATTAATTCCTTTATCTTCATGAAAACCATCCTTTCATGACCAAAATATGTTAGGTGAAACAATAGATTTGTGCCTACTTTTATTTTTCAGTATCAAAGGCACTGTCTATATTTTTTCCTTAATAATTTTTTTTAGAAGTCAAAAATTGAAGAAGAAAATGAAACTTTTTCAAGTTTTTTTGTGTAATATTATATGAATGCGGGGTGATTCTTTGAATGTAAGTATTGAGACAATAAAAAAATGCAAAAAAAATGATAAGAATGCATTCATGGAATTATTCAAACAATACGAAAGATACCTGTACAAGCTTTGTTACAGCTATGTTCAAAATGAACAGGATGCTCTTGATATAGTTCAGGAGGTTTATATAAAGGTCTTTAAGAATATCGCCAGGTTTGACCTCAATATGCCATTTCATCCATGGATAAGGAGAATTGCAGTCAATACCTGCATTAATCATAGACGAACAATAAAGTATGAAGCTATATCCATGAACAGCAGTGATGATGAGCATCAGGCGCTGGAGGAACAAATTGCTGCAGATACAGATGTGGAGCAGCAAATAGAAAGCATAGATTTGGAAAGAATTATAAAGATGCATATAGATACACTGGCACCAAAGCATCGTATGGTTATGATATTAAGATATTACGAGGATATGTCCTATGAGGAAATAGCAGAGATGCTTGAGCTTCCTCTTGGAACGGTAAAAACCAACCTATATAGAGCAAGAAACATTCTCAAAGAAAAGCTTGCAGATGTTGTGCAAGTATAGAAGGAGGGAAATTATGAGCTGCAAATTTGATAAGGAAATCCTGCAAAGATATATTGACAATGAAGCTGACCCTCTTGAAATAATTTTTTTAAGAGAGCATATGAAGTACTGCATGGACTGTAAGAGAGAGGTGGAGCTGCTAACCTTGACAGATCAGAAGCTATATCAGGTCATCAATGAAGTAAGCCTACCTTTTAACTTGGATGCGCTTACCGAAAAGCTGGTAGATAATTGTATAGAAGAAACTGTGAATCGCAGTGTATTGGGTAAGCTTGCACACGATGGCTACAAAATGAGCAAGAGTGTTGCAAGAAACGCTTCTAGGTTTGTAAGGTATATCCCCGGCAGTAAGCTGGCTGCTAAAGGCATAAATGCTTCTGCAGAATATATAGGCAACAGCACTAAGCGCTATATAAAGGGAAAGGTTAAGAGCCTTATACCAATACTTTTTAGAGGGTGATGCAATGTTTGTGATACTGCTTATATTAAAAATAACTTTGTTTATAATTCTCGCTTTGGTTGCTTTGCTTATGCTTTTTATGGTGCTGCCTGTGACCTATTCGGGACAGCTGCTTACTTCTGATGGGTTTAAAGCTAGCTGCCGCTTCGGCTGGCCATGGCGAGTGTTTAGTATAAAAGGAACCTTCGGAAGTGATGAATTGGTTATGGGGGTATATTTGGGAAGACTAAGACTGATGAAGCTTAAGACGGAAAAAAGAGAGGCTATAGAAGAGGTCAAGGAGGAAGTAGAAGAGGTAGCTGATAAAATAGAAGAAAAGGTAGAAAAAAGCGGTCTAAGAAGCTTAATCAATAAAAGCTTAATTAATGAACTAATTGCATATATAAAAAAGGTACTGAAGGTAATCAAACCCAAGTACTTGCATATAAAGGGACGATATGGCTTCGAGGATCCATCCATAACCGGTATGGCTAGTGGCATAGTGGGAATAATCAATGCATGTGTACCTCATGCCAAGCTGCAGCTTTACCCTGAATTTACTGAAGAGGTAATGGATTTTGACCTTCTGGTAGAAGGAAGGATGCAGATGGGGACTCTCGCATACCATACCTTGAGGACGGTACTTAAAAAAGATATTAGAAAAATACTATTCAATAAAGGAAAAAAATCAAAAAAAGTGAAACCTTAAGCTAAAAGATTGTGTAATATTAGTTATAAGTAAAGAATAAAATACATATTTTTAAGGAGGATATAAAGCATGGAAGGTAAATTACCTGTAAACGAAAACCTAGAAACTCTTTTTAACCATCTGCAAAAATTTCTCAGCACAGAAACAGTAATAGGTGAGCCAATATCAGTAGGAGAAACTACACTTATTCCTATTATCACAGTAACGTTTGGCTGTGGCGGCGGAGGTGGCGGCGGCACCGACGATAAAGGCATTGGAGGAACAGGCACAGGCGTAGGTGTTGGAGCAAGAATAACTCCAGATGCAATACTGGTTATTAAAAACGGTGAAGTTAACATGCTTCCAATAAAGGGCAAGTTTGGATTAGATAAGCTTGTTGAAATGGTTCCTGAAATAGTTAAAAAGATCAAGTTCAAAAAAGACAAATGTGAAGAAGAATAAAAAAGCCACTCCAGTTAATCAGTAGTGTTAGCTGGAGTGTTTTTTATGATAGTATATATATAAATGAGTAAAAGAGGTATGGCTATGTTCATTGCTGAAGCAGTAAATGCGACAAATAAGAAAGAGTGCATATGCTTTGTAGGTGCCGGAGGCAAGACTACTTCTATGTTTAGACTTGCAAGAGAGCTTGCATCAAACGGGAATAGGGTCTTGGTCACAACTACTACAAAGATTTTTCATCCTGAAGGTGACTGCTGTGATTACGTCTTTATAGGAAATAACAGTGAGATACTAGATTATACTTCAAAAATAAATATCCCAGGCATATATGTACTAGGCAGTGAAGTACTTTCCGGTAATAAGCTTAATGGAATAAGCAAAGAGCTGGCATGTGAACTATACAGCTATAATTATATTGACTTTCTGCTCATAGAGGCAGATGGTTCCAAGCAAAAGCCTATAAAGGCACCGGCGGATTTTGAGCCTGTGATTCCTGATTGTGCTACAAAGGTAGTTGGAGTTATAGGGTTAGATGCTATTGGGCAAGCTGCAGAGGATAGTACAGTACATAGATTCTCAGAGTTTAGTAAGATTACAGGCTGCAGTAGTGGCGAAGAAATAAGGATAAACCATATCCTTAAGCTAATTGAGCATAAAGAAGGGCTTTTAAAAGATAAAAAAGACCACATGGAGGGCTACGTGCTGCTAAATAAAGCAGATAATGAAGTAAGGCTGGCCATAGCCAAAAAAATTAAGCAGGATTTGAATGAAGGTAAGGGAATGAAAACGCTTATAGGATGTGTAAGCTCAACTAATCCCATAATAGAATAAGACTGATATGGAAGTGATGTAGTTTGATAAGTGCAATAATACTTGCAGCTGGAAAATCAACCCGTATGGGAAGGCAAAAGCTTCTTATGGAGCTGGATGGAATAAGGATTTTGGAAAGAGTTTTATTAGAGGTTGCTGGGTGCAAATGCTTTGAAGAGCTTATATTAGTATACAGTGATGAAGAAATATTAAAAATGGCTGCTGGCTATGGTTTTAATGCGGTTAAGAATGAACATCCGGAAGAGGGGTTAAGCAGCTCTATTAAGCTTGGGATTGAAGCAGCATCAAAGGATGCAGGAGCTTATATGTTTTTTATGGGAGATCAGCCTTTTATTAATCATGATATAATAAAAAGAATTCTGGAAGAATATAAATCTAGTGGAAGAAGCATAATAGTACCAGTATATAATGGAAATAACGGTATGCCTACAGTTTTTTCGTCGGCATGGAAGCATGAGCTGCTAGAGCTAACAGGAGATACCGGAGGCAGGGTGATTATAAAAAAGTTTCCCCAGGAAGTATGCTTCATAGAGCTGATGGATGAGCTTGCAGGCATGGATATAGATACAGAAGCGGCTTATCAGAAGGCTTTAGGTGCTTTAGAAGCATTGAACTCAAAATAGTAAAAAAGCCTTGAGTTAGGTTGCTGGTAGTGATATAATAACATATGCAATAAACTGAATAAGGGCGGTTAGCTCAGCTGGTTAGAGCGCTACGTTGACATCGTAGAGGTCGTTGGTTCGATCCCAATATCGCCCACCAATTAGCTTATAAATCTTTGTTTTCATGAACTTAAAATTCATATGAACAAGGATTTTTTGCTTGCTTTTTTGTAACTATATATTTAGAGGAACATGGGTTTAACTAGAAAGCAACTAATAGTCATATGAGTGCTTTTAGAAAAAAGAGGTGTTAATGGGAAAAAGTAGAATAATAAATGTTTGAAGAGCATTATCAGATAGTACTTTATAAAACATAAGAAGGAGATTTATTAGTTATGTTTGCATCTGCTAAATTTTACATAGTAGTAGCTAATGATAGTTTTATTATAAAAAGGGAAGGTACAGATTTAGATAATATAATAGAATGCCAATCCTTTATTCCAAATGTTCCTTTCTATTATCATTTGTTTAATCAAGATAAAAAGGATTATATTGAAGACATAACAAAGCATATTAAGATGCTTAAAATAAAAAATGCAACTATTATATTTCCTGATGAATCGATAGATATTGAAGTAGATAAAAGGATGCTTATAGAATTTTTTCTCCAATTAGGAGTTAAGAAAGTTCAAGAAAGCTTTCAATGCTTTTATTTAAACTTAGATATTAAAAAATACATATCTGTCTCAAGAACAGCAAGAGTCATAGTAATACAGTGTATTGAACATAACAAGGTTATGTCTAAAAAGTACTATGAAAAGGGCTTTGCAGATATAGATAAAATCCTATTAGACATAAAACACCTTCATGCTGATAGTGAATATGCTCCGATACCTGTATATATCAATAATATTAACTCTGGTATGGAAGAATTTAAGGGCATTGGAAGTTTAGTTCACTTATATGATCTTGTTAACAATGTCATGTATAAGCATTAAAAGTTTAGTACGAAAGAAGGTATAGAATGAAGATTGATATAAGCATTATAAAATATGAGGACAAGCATGTGCTAAGGAATCTTCTTGGGCTTTACAATTATGATCTTGCTGAGTTTAACTCGGAGGATATTATAGAAGAAAATAAACTGTAGTAGTATTAGATTCGGTAAATCACTTTCATAAAGAGGATTTTGTCATCATAGAATCATAGAATAACTGATGAAATAGTGGAGGGCTTCAATGAGAAGAAATTTAACATTTTCAATATTGATTTGCTTTATTCTAGTTTTTTCTCTTTCTGGATGTCAAAAGGGTGTCAATGGGGTGGAGGAATTTAAAAAGGCGCTAGAAGAAAATAATATAGAATTTACGTCAGAAGAAATTGAGGGAGAAGACTCCTTTATACGGGGGAAAAGAGAAGCATTTGCAATAGGGGAGGAAAGGGTCTTTGTACATCAGTTTCCGAACACAAAGAGAGCTGCGGCATACACAGGAAAATTTGACTTGGGAGGCTGTTCTATTGGGGATTGTCAAATCTCTTGGGCTGGTTATCCTCATTTCTATCAGAAGTGGAACATAATAGTCCAGTATGTGGGGGAAAGCGATGAGGTGGCCGCTATACTGGAAAATATTCTTGGTGCAGAATTCTCCGGCTATTACGCTGTAGGAAATAAGAGCCATCCTAAATCTGAGCCACCTAGTCAGGCTCAAGTTACTGACTCACCAGATGGCAAATATCGTGCTGAAGCCTACGGAATCAACACTAATATTACAGCGGGCGGGCTTTACCCCTATGAAGGCATTCGTGTTGTCGATTCCGGCAGTGGTGATATTATTTGGAATATGGAGCCAGGATACTATGTGGTGAATTTTGTGTGGTCACAGGACAGCCGCTATTTAGGTATTTACTATGAGGCGCGAATATGGGGAGAGAGTATTGTGTTTGATACTATAGACAGAAAGGTTATACAACTGCCTGGTTTAGATGCTATATCACCGAATTTTGGCGATAGCGCGAAGCCACACGATGATAGACCAGACCCATATTTTAAGATTGTCGGATGGGAAAATAATGATACAGTAGCTATAGATTTTCGCTGGAGTTTGGAAAGCGGGGAGTACTTTGTCGGAGCATATAGCTTTAACATGAAAACCAACCATATAAAGGCGTTACAGAGATAACTATCACGAATACTGCTGGTAAAAAAGCTATAGCTTATAATATAGAAGAGGTTGAAGATATATGAGAAACAATGCAATAATGTCAAATCAAGAAACTAAGGTTTCAGAAATGATTA
>CALJSV010000121.1 GCA_937976095.1 uncultured Clostridia bacterium
TCCATAGGCAGGAATACTTCTGCTCCGTGGAGTACTATGGATACTGCTCCCTCTGGTACTTCTGACTTGTCAGCTGCAACTACCAGCTCTGATGCTGAAGCAAGCTTTTCGAAGTAGGTGCTGCCTTCTCTCATTATAGCCTGTGTATTGCTATCGGCAGTAACCACTATTACCTTTGCCTTTCTTGATGGAACAACGTTCATTTCGGCTCTTAGGTTTCTGATTGCTCTTATAGCCTCCATGATAGCTTCCATTTTGCTTTCCTCTTCCGGCAGGTTCCATGCAGCATCATATACTGGCCATTTGGAGGTAACGATAGTCTCATCATTAACAGGCAAATGCAGATATATTTCCTCGGTAATAAACGGCATAAGTGGGTGCAGCAGCTTCATTGTGCCTGCTAGCACTTCGCATAAGGTAACCTTAGCAGCCAGCTTTGAGCTGCTTTCTTCGCCGTATAGTCTTGGCTTTACCAGCTCTATATACCAGTCGCAGAATTCTGTCCACATAAAGTCATATATCTTTTGTGCAGCTACACCTATTTCAAACTTTTCAAGGTTTTCGGTAACTTCCTTTACTACTGTGTTGAACCTGCTCATAATCCATTTATCAGCAGTTGTAAGGCTATCTATATAATCCTTTTTCTCAGTTTTTAATATCTCGTCTTTATCTATGTTCATGAGCACAAACCTAGAAGCATTCCAGATCTTGTTTGCAAAGTTGCTGTAGGCTTCTACCTTTTCCCAGAAGAACCTCATATCATTTCCAGGAGAGTTGCCGGAGATAAGATTGAACCTTAACGCATCAGCACCATACTTATCTATAACCTCAAGTGGGTCTATGCCGTTGCCCAGAGACTTACTCATCTTTCTGCCTTCTGAGTCCCTTATTATTCCATGTATAAAGACATATTTAAAGGGCTCTTGGTTCATATTCTCCATAGATGAGAATATCATTCTTGCTACCCAGAAGAATATTATGTCATAGCCTGTTACAAGTACGCTTGTAGGATAGAAATATTCAAGATCCTCTGTCTTGTCAGGCCAGCCAAGTGTTGAGAAAGGCCAAAGCGCAGAGCTGAACCAGGTATCAAGGGTATCCTCATCCTGTTTAACCCTTCCACCACATTTTGAGCATGTGTCAGGCATTTCTCTTGATACGATAACCTCACCGCAATCAGAGCAGTAGTATGCAGGAATCCTGTGTCCCCACCAAAGCTGTCTTGATATGCACCAGTCCTGAATGTTCTCCATCCAGTTAAAGTATATCTTCGAGAACCTGTCAGGAACAAACTTTATCCTGCCGTCTCTTACTACCTCAAGTGCCGGCTCAGCAAGAGGCTTCATCTTTACAAACCATTGCTTTGATAGTATCGGCTCTATTACTGTAGTACATCTTTGACATTGCCCTACATTGTGCTGGTGGTCCTTTACATTCACAAGCAGTCCAGCAGCCTCAAGGTCTTTTACTATCCGCTTTCTTGCTTCGTATCTATCCATGCCGTTGTATTTTCCGCCAAGCTCGTTGATAGTACCATCATCATTCATAACTCTTGGCATTGGAAGGTTGTGCCTTACGCCAACCTCAAAGTCATTTGGGTCATGGGCAGGTGTAATCTTAACTGCTCCTGTGCCGAAATCCTTATCTACATAGTTGTCTGCAACTATTGGTATTTCTCTATTGAGAAGAGGCAGTATCAGAGTTTTGCCTATCAGATGCTTATACCTATCATCCTCTGGATTAACTGCCACAGCAGTATCTCCCAGCATAGTCTCAGGTCTTGTGGTAGCAATCTCTACAAACTCATCGCTGTCCTTAACAGGATATTTGATGTGCCAGAAATAGCCCTTTGTGTCCTCATATATTGTCTCTATATCAGATATGGAGGTCTTACAGTTCGGACACCAGTTTATTATTCTTTCGCCTCTATAGATAAGCCCCTTCTCATATAGCTTTATGAATACCTCCATAACAGCCTTTGAGCAGCCTTCATCCAGTGTAAATCTTTCTCTTGTCCAGTCACAGGAGCTTCCCAGCTTTCTCAGCTGATGAAGTATCCTTCCACCGTACTCTTCCTTCCATTCCCATGCTCTATCAAGGAAGCCGTCACGTCCAAGCTCGTACTTGGTCTTTCCTTCCTTGGCAAGTGCTTCAACTATCTTCGCCTCAGTTGCTATACTTGCATGGTCAGTGCCTGGAAGCCAAAGTGTAGCATAGCCCTGCATCCTTCTCCATCTTATAAGTATGTCCTGGATGGTATTATCCAGCGCATGCCCCATATGCAGCTGTCCTGTGATGTTTGGCGGTGGGATAACTATTGTATAGGGCTCCTTTTCTTTATCTATCTCAGGTGTAAAGTAACCCTTCTCTACCCATTTGTCATAATGCTTTTCTTCAACCTGCTTCGGGTCATATGCCTTGGCAAGATTTGCAGCTTCGTTCATACTAACATCCTCCTTAGTTTATTACATAACAAAACCCTCCATCCATTAAGGACGAAGGGTATTTACTCGCGGTACCACCTTATTTCCACTGCTTTTGCAATGGCTCTCAAAGTTTTAACGAATAACCTTACATTATCCGCCTGAAGCTACTCACAAAAACATGCCATAGCATATTCAAATGCTTCACCACAGGAGCTCGGAAGCTACCTTCAGCACTATCAAGTCCAAAAAACCTCTCAGCCCGCGGGTTTTTCTCTCTTTGGAAGACCTGTGCCTACTCCTCTTCGTCATCACTTGTCAATATTCTTACATATAACCATATTATAAAAATGCTTATATATTGTCAACTTCATTTTTTAGCGATTTCATATCCTTTGCCCTTGACATCACTACATGATGTCTTTTTACTCCTATAAAGCCTTTAATGTAGACAGTCAGTGCTATTATTGCAGACACTATAAATGCATACAGCAAAGTGGTTCCATAAGGCATATTAAAGGTTATGGCAAGTACAGCCGCATAGGATAGTACTGTAGAAAGCTTGCCAAAAACATTTGCTGGCACTACAATATTGTGTATGTTGTAAAGCGCCAAGGCACCGCTTATCATCAGCAGCTCCTTAAGTACCACAATTGCAATTATATGAAATGGTATATTAAAGCGAATTGTAATGCTTAGCAGTACCGTAATAAGCATAAGCTTATCAGCAAGGGGATCTAACACTATGCCCAGCCTCGTTATCTGGTTGCATCTCCTGGCAATAAAACCATCCAAAAAATCAGTTATTCCGGCAAGAACAAATATTGCAGCGGCAATATATATGTTGTGCTCAAGCCCAGAAAAAAAGAAGACCACAAAAGATGGTATCAAAAGAAATCTTATAAGCGTCAGTAGGTTAGGTATGTTCATGCTACACCTCTCTTGCAATACTTTCGAACTTCCTGCTTCTATGTTTTCCATTTGGGATAGGATTTATGTTATGTAGCCTAAAAAAGTAACACTTCCCTTTCTTTTGCATATTATGAAAATGATAAGATCGAAAGGAGGGCTATTGTGAAAACCCAAAAATCAAAGCTTAAAATAGCTGTATGCATAATGTTGGTAGTTGTCCTTATAGCGTCCATGGCGACAGGCTGTGCCAAAAAGGAGCTTACCAAGGTTAGATTAAACGAGGTTGTTCGCTCAATATTCTATGCACCACAGTATGTTGCAATAAATAAAGGTTTTTTTAAGGATGAAGGCATAGAAATCGAGCTTACAACAGGTCAAGGCGCTGACAAAACCATGACGGCACTTTTATCAGGTCAGAGCGATATCGGCTTTGCAGGACCCGAGGCATCCATCTATGTTTACAACCAAGGCAAAGAGGATTATGCTGTACTTTTTGCACAGCTTACGCAAAGAGACGGCTCCTTCTTAGTGGCAAGAGACACTACAACACCCTTTAAGTGGGAAAACACCAGAGGTAAGGTAATAATAGGCGGAAGACCGGGTGGAGTACCGCAGATGTCTCTGGAATATGTACTTAAAAACCATGGCATAGAGCCTGGCAAGGATGTAGAGATAATTACAAATCTGCAGTTTACTGCTACAGCCGGCGCCTTCAAGAGCGGCACAGGCGATTATGTTGCTTTATTTGAGCCAACAGCTTCGGTACTCGAAAAGGAAAAGGCAGGTAAGATAGTAGCTTCAATAGGTCAGGAAAGCGGCTTAGTTGCATATACCGCTTACTTCTCAACCGACAGCTTTATAAAAAAGAATCCTGAGCTTATACAACGCTTTACAAACGCAGTTTATAAAGGACAGCTATGGGTAAAAGAGCATTCTGCAGAAGAAATAGCAAAGGAAATCAAATTCTTCTTCCCGGATGCAGATGATGAAATCCTGATAAGTGTTGTAAACAGGTACAAGGAGATAGGGGCTTGGAATGAAACACCAACTATAATACCTGAAGCTTTTGTACGCTTGCAGGATATAATGGAAAAAGCAGGAGAGCTTGACAAGAGAGTTGAATTTGATAAGCTCATAACCAACAAGTTTGCTGAAGAAGCAGTAAAGAAGGTTAAGTAAACTCGTTAAGCTAAAGATTAACAACAGTGATTCATATGTGACTCTACACCACCTGAGTATGTACGCTGTTGACTAATATTCTATACTTATTATTTACCTCTCTTATACAGAGAAATACTTTGTTGACTGTTTACTTTGATATCATTACGTCAAGACTCAGAATTATTTAGGCTGAAAGAATATAAACTGTGATGGGTTCTGTTTAAGAGTATATGACCTCTGAAATTCATACTAAGTTTACAATTTCGTTACAATTGACTGCTTATTTAGCAGTTTTTTTTTGTTAGAATTATAGTAACCACTTAAGATGATATAAAGAAAAGAGAAGAAACCTTATAGCATTATCAAATTAATTGGAGTAAACTATGGAAATCCAGTACACTTGATTTCCGAAGATATGCAGGTTCTTATTTTGGTGTGTGACACATATAGGAAGGTGAGAAAAATTATTAAAAGACTAATTGGTATTTTTATTATTGCCACGCTTGCACTAGCGTTAAATTTTTCAACCATATCATATATAAATGCTTTACCAGAAGATAGAGGTTCAAGAGCTTTGGCAGAAAAGCTTATTGTTAGCAGGGGTTGGGATGAGCTTCCTATTTATGATGAATTGCTTTATTCATATGAAAAGCTTATAAGCTCAAGCAGAATATACAAAGCAGAAGAGGTTGTTGATTTAATTGATAAAAGACTAAAAGCTATCATAGTAAACTCTGAAGTTTCTTCTCCATATTATGAAGACCGGAGAGTCTATCTGGTTAATGCAAAAAATAATCATGGTATAATTGTACATGAAACAATACATGCTTTATCACTGTACTACAGTCCTTTTATTTTTAGAACTCCTCATGAGTTTAGTGTGGGTAACATAAAAGTGTATAACACCTTTTTCCTCGAAGGAATTACTGATTTTTTTGCTTATCGTGCCATACCGGAATTTTGCCAAACAAATAATGGAACTGTTGACTTCGAGCCTGCAGGTACCATTTCATACTGGGCAACAAGTTGTGAAAATAAAATGACCTATCCTATAGAGTACGGACTAACAGTACCATTTATGTATGCTTCAGGCAGTTTGGATTTTGAGAAGGCTTTTTTTCAGAAAGAAGAAGGTGTTAAATTCCAGAAGGATTTTGATAATATGCATGGCGAAGGCAAATTAAGGAAGACAATTACTAATGCTACAGAACTGGCAGTTTATTATAAATACATTAATAAAGTAATAGACAGTAAAGATAAGGAAACCGCGTTTAATAAAACAAAGGAATATATAGATAATCTTATATCCCTGTTAGAAAGAAGAAGCACACAAATATCAAGTGCAGATATGCTAAATGAATACATATATGATTTAGATATGTTTAGGAAGAGCTCCTTAGAAGTGTCTGATTTAGTATTCATGGAATCTATTAATAAAAGACTGACATATTTAGAAAATTATGCGAAGGATTTGAGGGAAGCTGATATTTTCAAAGAGGTCGACTCTGCTCCTGTAGCCTCAACCAGTCTGAATCCTGCTCAGCCGGATGGAAAGATAGGCTTGATATGGAAGACAGGAATTTTAGCTGCAATCTTAGTTGTTCTTGCAGCCATATATAAAAACAAAGTAGTTAATAAATAGTACATAAGTTAAAGGGTATTAGACTTTTGTGTTAATTTCCTAATACCCTTATAACATATTTTGCCACCATATATGCTTCTTTTACGTTTGATCCTCAGTAGTGGATAGACTACACCCTAGTATTATTTGCATTACTCTATGCCATCCTTCAATATCCTCAACAGCCTTATTAGTATCATCCGAGTTAAACACAGCATCATATTGATACTTTACCTGACTTGAGTAATAAAGCGGGTCATAGTACCTTTCCATAAGCTCAACAGAAGCTTCAAAGTACTTGCCCTCCAGTATCATATCTGAGTATTCAGCTACCTTGGCCTTTCCGATATAGCCTTCGAGCCTTGCTACTCCTTCTATAAGCTGCCTAATACAGTCCTCGTCTGTCACATATTGCTCAATAATCCTTTTGGCTCTGCATTTAATGTCTGACTCAAGAAGTATGTGCTTTCCTTCCTTCATCTTGTTAATGATGTACTTCGGAACGAGAATGTTCCCAATCCTTCCACTCTCGGCCTCTATATATACAAAGTCAGATTTTCGTCTTCTGAGGCTCTCAAATATTTCTGCCTCAAATTGCTTTTGACTGACTATGCCCTTCAGCCCTACCTTGCCAAGCTGTGAACCTCTGTGGTTTGCTACTCCTTCAAGATTGATTACCTCAAGGCCTTTATTTGCAAGAGCTTCCAGCACATCAGTCTTACCTGTACCGGTATGCCCGTGCAGTACAATAAACTGTACATCCTCAATAAGCTTTGGCAAAAGCTCATTAACCTTTGCTCTATAGCCTTTATAGCCATCCTTGAGCTTTACTGTATTTACCCCGAGGGAGCACAGCAGTGAGCATATTGAGCTGCTTCGCATTCCGCCTCTTTCGCAAAATATAGCCATATATCTGTGCTTGCCTTTAAGCTTTAGTATCTCATCATATATGTAAGGCAATCGTCTTGATACAACCTCTATTCCCAAACGCTTAGCCTCATCTGTACCCACGTTTTTGTATACAGTTCCTATCTGACTTCTTTCCTCATCCTCAAAAAGCGGCACATTCACTGCTCCGGGTATAGTGTATTCCTTATGCTCAATGGGACTTCTCACATCCACAAGGACACAGTCACCCTTCAATTCCGTATAGTCAACTTCCTTATACACTTTCTTATCCTCCGTATAGCGCATCCTTGTATACAATGTCTCCATCTATAACCGTCATCAATATCTCCGTACTCAGCATCGCTTCAGGACCTTTAGCAACGATATCATCCGAGAGTACTACAAAGTCCGCAAAGTAATTTTTTGCAAGACAGCCTAATTCCTTTTCCCTGTAGTTAACATAGGCTGCGTTTTTGGTGTAGCAGCTTAACGCTTCCACAGGTGCTACAGCTTCGCTGCTGTTCATTTGCAGACAGCATGCTGCATGCATCCCCAGCAGTGGCTCAAAGCCAATGTATTTGCTGCCGTCAGGCTTTAGAGGCATATCTCCGCCGCCATATGGCCAGTCACTGTTAAAAACTACATTTACCCCAGCATCCATAAAGCTTTTGAACCTGTATACATCCTTAAGCCTTCTCTCTCCAAGCCTTGACTTTGTAAGGTCTGTTTCATATAGAAAAACGGGCTGAAAGGATGCTGTTATGTCCAGCTCTCTAAACCTGTCTATATCTGCTTCCCTGACTATTTGTATATGCTCAATCCTGCTTCTTACGTCTCTCTTGTTATCATGTCTTGCTGAGCTAAAGCCATCTAAGACAATGCTTACTGCCTTATCGCCTATTGCATGTATATTTATTGGCTTGTTATAGGTCTCGTTTTCTATTATATAGCCCTTAAGCTCCTCGCTACTAAAAAGCTGAAGCCCCGTACTGCCAGGAGAATCAGCATATTCCTCAAAAAGCAGTGCAGTTCGAGAGCCAAAGCTTCCATCAATAAAATACTTTGCCGGTCCTATTTTAAGCTTATCGGTTTCCTCTCCTATTCGTTCGTCAAATTCCTCTACCGAAGCTTGGTCCGAGCCGAAGGGTGAAGCCACTATCCTTAGCTTCAGCCGTCCTTCCTTTTGAAGTCTTCTATATATGTCAAAGTATCTTCCATACATTGTACAAATATCATTTATAGATGTTATCCCGTTGCTTATAAAAAGCTCCTGCGCCTTTAACACTAGGTTTTCTATATATGAGTCCGATAATCCCTGCACTATCTGAGCTATTACATTATTGGCAGTTTGCTCATAAAGCATACCTGTAGGCATTCCATCTGATGCAAAGGGAAGCTCCGGTGTCTCTTTTTGATCCTCTAGCCCAAGCCTTTCTATGGCCCTTGTATTTACGCACAGGGAGTGACCATCCATCCTTATCATTATTGCCGGATGTGCGGGTACAAGGCTGTCTAAAAGCTTCCTATCCGGGAAGCTGCCGCTAAAAATCTTGCTTTCATCCCATCCATGCCCTATGACCCATTCATCTTCAGGCATTTTCATCATATAGTCCAGAAGTCGAGCCTTAAACTCCTCAAAGCTGTTGCAGCCTCTTAGGTTCAGCTCAAGAAGACTTCTCATTCCGTCCACCAAATGCAGGTGTGACTCCCAAAATCCGGGTATTACTACTCCACCCTTTAGATCTATCACCTCAGCCTTATCAAAACGCTCAGGGCAATCCTTTTCTTCTCCTATATACGCTATTTTTCCCATTTCAACAGCTATTAAATCAGCCTTGGATTGACTATCAATCCCTAGCTGGCTTTCATTCAGGGTTATTACTTTGCAGTTCCTATATATTCTCATAAGTTCCTCCAAACTAACTTAATCTGTTGTGCTAGCTAATTATATCATATTGCATATGCAAACTCCAAACAGTAGCTTATGCAAAATATTAAGTATAAGCCTAACCTGAGACAGTTATTCACCATATATTTGCTCACAGAATACTATGATTATATATGAGTATTTTGGGGGTGTGACTTTGGAAAAGGTAGTAGAGCTAAAGGATATATCAATGACCTACCATACCCTTGATGGCGAAACCCATGCTGTAAAGGATATTTCTTTTGATATATATAACGGCGAATTCGTCAGTATTGTTGGCCCCAGCGGCTGTGGAAAGTCTACTATACTGTCCATAATAGCCGGTATTATGAAGCCAACCTCGGGTAGTGTGCTGATAAACGGCAAGCAGGTAGACGGTACCTCAGACAATGTAGGCTATATGCTTCAAAAGGATCATTTGTTTGAGTGGAGGACAATTATAAAAAATGCAGTCATAGGCTTGGAAGTAAAGAACAAGCTTAGTAAGTCTGCTTTAAAGGATACTGAAGAGCTTATGGAGGAGTACGGACTGGGAGAGTTTAAGAATCATTATCCAAGTCAGCTTTCAGGCGGTATGAGGCAAAGAGCTGCCCTGATAAGAACCCTGGCTACAAGCCCTGATATTCTCCTTTTGGATGAACCTTATTCTGCACTGGATTATCAGACCAGACTTGCTATATCTGAGGAAATCTGGCTTATACTAAAGAAGGAAAAAAAGACTGCCATATTGGTAACCCACGACATAGCTGAGGCAGTAGCCTCTTCAGATAGAATAATAGTACTGACAAACAGACCTTCATGCATAAAAAACATTCATGTAATAGAGCTAAACTGTAATGAAAAATCACCTATTAAGTGCAGAGAAGCTCCTGAATTCAGACACTATTTTAATAAGATATGGAAGGAGCTTGATGTACATGTCTAACATATCAAGAGAACATCTAGAGTTCCTGAGAGGACAGCGCATAAAGAAGCTAGCGGTTTTTTTGACCCAGACACTACTTCTTCTGCTTTTCTTTGGCATTTGGGAGATTGCAGCGAGGTTAAGATGGATAGACCCCTTTATTATGAGCCAGCCTACAAGGGTCTTTAGAACCATAGTATCCCTATCTAAGGATGGCTCTCTGTTTCTACATACAGGAGTCACTGTATATGAGACTATAATAGGCTTTGTATCCGGAACCTTGCTGGGTACAGTGATTGCCATAGTGCTCTGGTGGTCAGAATTCGTTGCAAAAGTGCTTGACCCATATTTGGTAGTTTTGAATGCGCTTCCAAAAACAGCCCTTGGTCCAATTATACTGGTATGGATAGGAGGCACCTCAGCTTCTATAATAGTTATGGCACTCCTAATATCTATAGTAGTAACCATCCTAAATGTGTATATTGCCTTTAAGACCTGTGATGAGGATAAGATAAAGCTGCTTAAGACCTTCGGTGCTACAAAGCTCCAGATACTCCGAAAGGTAGTCCTTCCTGCCAATGTGCCTGCAATAGTGTCTTCACTAAAAATAAATGTAGGCTTATCCTTGGTAGGCGTAATAGTAGGAGAGTTCCTGGTATCTAAAGCAGGCCTAGGCTACTTGATCATATATGGCGGTCAGGTGTTTAAGATGGATTTGGTTATGACAAGTGTGCTGATATTAGCGGCAACAGCTGCAGTAATGTATATATCCGTAGCATGGATAGAAAAAAAGCTTACAAAATTAAGATAGGCACCTCAATTCGAAGTGCCTATCTTATTATTAACCTCTAACGATATCTATTACTTCTTCCATGCTCCTTACTGTATAGTCAGGAGTCTTTTGTTCATCCTGAAAGCCATTTGCAGCGCTCCAATTGACAAGCACCGACTTGACTCCTGCATTGGAAGCACATTCAATATCAAAAATGCTATCCCCTACCATCAGTACACTGTCTAAATCAGCACCAAGCAGCTCTATCGCCCTTAGTATAGGCTCTGGCTCAGGCTTGTGCCTTTCTGTGTCCTCAAGAGCAACTATTGCTTTAAAGCAGTCCTTTATGCCAAAAAGCTCAAGCCCCTTTAGGGCACCTCTTCTGCGCTTTGAGGTCACCACAGCCATAGTGCAGCCAAGGCTCTTTAGACCCTCCAGGCACTCACGTACTCCTGGGCATAGTGTAACATAGTCATCATGTATAGCTTCATTAAAGCTTACATAAGTTTCAAACATCTCCTGATGCTTTTCCTCCGAGTATCTTCTGAGAGTTATGATTAAAGGCTCTCCGAAGTGCTTTAATATTTCCTCCTCTGATACATCCAAATCCAAATGCGCTTTATAGGTATGCTTAAAGCAGTCAATTATCAGTCTGTTTGTATCTATAAGAGTCCCATCAAGATCAAATAATACATATTTATACTTCATATGTTTACCTCACAAAAATATTATCCTCATATATTTTAACATAAAGCAGCATAAAAAAAACTACCGGACTAGCCGATAGTTTATAATTTCATTATCCATGATGCAAT
>CALJSV010000122.1 GCA_937976095.1 uncultured Clostridia bacterium
AGCACAACAAAAAAGAACATACTTATAGGTATAGGCTTATCTGTGTTTTTACTGCTTATCCTGGTTCCTATGCTTATATCTGCAGATATGGCCTTTAAATACTACATAGGAAATATAACTAATGTGTTTGGTAACTTACAATTTGGAGATTTTATAGCCCATGGCTTTATAATCATCGTGACATCTTTGTACTTCTTCGGCTATGCATGGAGCTTTAAGTATCCAAGGAAGGAGCGGACTGCACATATAGAAGGTGCAGAGGCGAAAAAGCTTGATGCAGTTATAGTTGTAACTGTGCTTTCGGTAGTTAACTTGCTTTATTTGCTGTTTACCCTTGTGCAATTTTCTTTCCTCTATTCAGGTGCAGGCAATGTGCTGCCTGACGGCATCAACTATGCTGAATATGCAAGAAGCGGCTTCTTTGATCTTGTAAGAGCTACAGTAGTAAATCTTGCAATAATACTCGGAGTTATAAAATTCACTAAGCTGCATCAAGCCGGTATAAGCAAGGCAGTTAAAGGACTTTTGAGCCTTCTGGCGCTTTTTACTATTAACCTGCTCTTCTCAGCTTACTTCAGAATGTCTTTGTATGAGCAGACCTATGGCTTTACTGAGCTCAGGGTATTTGTATATATACTTATTGCTTATCTCTTTATAGTGCTTTCTCTATCCCTGCTAAAGATATGGAGAGACAAATTACCTTTGATAAAGGCAGCGGTTATTGTTGGAGCGGTAATATATATTACAGTGAACTATGTAAATATTGAAGGCATGGTTGCTGGAAAGAATATAGACAGATACTATGAGACGGGCAATATTGACATGAGCTACCTTGGGAGCCTGTCAGAGGATGCACATCCCCAAATAAGCAGACTTATGAATGACAAGGACTATGGCATATCTGTGCAGGCAAAAGCGATTATAAATGATAAGCCCTATAGTGACAGGCTTTTGGAATACAACTACTTCAGAGCTAAGTCAAAAGGCTTAAAGCAGTAATTTATCTGTTGTGCTAGCACAACGAGTTAATTTAATACTTTAAATGAAACACCCCTATATGCCATAATGTAACTATAATGTATTTTGGTGTATAGGGGGTTCTTATGGATAAAAGGATTGAGGATTTTTTGTCCTATGCTATATTTGGAGTGCTGCTGGCGGCACACATTTTTATGATATTTGATAATATATCTGAGCCTTGGCTCTTGATTGGTCTTACTGCCGTTTTTATTTTGATGCTTACATTTCTTCAGCTTTATAGCAGAAAGGATAAATTGTCCTATATAGATTTGCTTGTGCTGCTTGAGATAGCGCTTGTTTTTGCTATAGGGCTTCTGGATAAAGGCAGTAGCTATATGGTTTACTATTTTTGCATAGGGGTAAGTGTAATACTTACTAAAGGTGTAAGCATAGGCTTTTGTACCTTTATATCGTGTTATGCAGCCTATGTTGCAGGCTTGTTTTATAAGCTTGCAGGACAAGCACTATGGGCTACAACTCTTACTGCTGTTTACAATATACTGGTCTTTGCTGTGGTGTATGTATTTACTTTGATACTGAAATATGTCATAGCGCAGAATTCAGAGCTTAGGAGGGTTACTAAGGAGCTTAGGTTAAAGACCATTGAGCAGGAGGATACCTTCAATAAGCTTTTGACGGCAAATAAGGAGCTGGAGGAGCTGGCTGTTTTGAAGGAAAGAAACAGAATGGCCAGAGAAATACATGATACCATAGGTCATAGATTGACCACCGCTATAGTAGAGATGGAGGCAGGAAAGACAATATACGAAGGTCAGCAGACCTTGGCTATGGAAAAGTTTTCTGCAGCACAGCAGCAAATAAAAAACTGCCTGTCAGAGGTAAGGACATCTGTCCGTACCCTTCGTGAGTATGATATAAACGACTTTTCAAAGTTAGTGCTGGAGCTAATTGAAGATACGCAAAAACATACAGGAATAACTATAAAGCACGATATAATGTCCTTTAAAAATCCACCTTCACAAACAATACAAAAGACCCTGTACAGAGTTATTCAAGAGGGAATAACCAACAGCATAAGACACGGTGAGAGTACGGTTATAGTACTGACTCTTAACGCAGCTGACGGAAGTCTGAGACTTTTGCTTCAGGATAACGGCAAGGGCTGCAGCCTTGTTGTAAAGGGCTTTGGCTTGTGCTCTATGGAGGAGCGGCTGCGTGAGGTTGGAGGAAGTCTTTATATAGAGTCCGAAGAGGAAGAGGGCTTTACTTTGCAAGCAGAAATACCGTTTAGGGGATCAGAGGGTGAAAGCAATGAATAAGATAAAGGTTTTGATAGTGGATGATCAGGCTCTCATGCGTGATGGTCTTAGGACCATACTGGAGAATCAAGAGGATATAGAGGTGACAGGTGCTGCAGCTAATGGTATAGAAGCCTTAGAGCTTTTAGAGGCAAGTAGAGCTGATGTGGTGCTTATGGATATACGCATGGAGGGCATGAACGGGGTAGAGTGTACAAAGCGCATAAAGGAAGCTTATCCTGAGATCGTTGTGCTTATGCTTACCACCTTCAATGACGAGGAATACATAAAGGAAAGCCTTAGATACAAAGCTAGCGGATATCTCCTAAAGGATATAGAAGGCAGCAAGCTGGTGGAGGCTATAAGGTATGCCTATAAAGGCAATATGATAATGCCCTCTGTAGTGGCTGATAAGCTTTCCGGGATCATAGAGGACAAGGAAGCTAGGGCAGTAAAGCAGCAGCTAAGCTGTGACATACACTTTACCAAGCTGGAGAAGGATATCATAAAGCTGCTGGTAGAAGGCTGTACCAACAAGCAAATAGCTTCACTGCTGCACATAAGCTATGGGACTACCAAGAATTATGTAAGTCAGATATATGAGAAGTTAGGGGTAACGGATAGGGTAAAAGCAGTATCGCTGCTGAGGGATATTTATAACTAAAGGAGAATGCCATCAAGGAACTAAAGGAAGCATATTCAAAATACCTAGGGCAGGATATAAAGCTGCGGAGGCTGGTGTTCTGGAGATATATTGCGGTTTATAGGAAAGAAAAATAATCCTTTGTGAGGTTTTTTATGAAGATAAGCTACATAGATAAAGAAGGGGTTAAGGCAAGAATTCATGAGTGGGGATGCAATCAAAATCCTACAATAATATGCCTCCATGGACTAGGAAGCACAAGCCTAAGTTTTATTGAGCTGGGGGAATTGCTGCAGAGCAAGTATCATGTTGTTGCATTTGATCTGCCGGGGCATGGAAAAACGCCAGCCTTTGAGAAAGAAGAAGATTATAAGATGGATAGAATGGTTAAGTGGATGGATAAGCTCTTGGCTAACATAACTACGGAAAGATTTTTTATCCTAGCCCATTCATGGGGTGCAGACATAGCACTGCATTATACATCTTTGTATCCTCTAAAAGTAAAAAAGGCATTGTTCTTAGATGGTGGTTATTATATAAAGTCTGAAAAATATACTTTTGAGGCTTCAAGAAACGGAAGTATAGACTCACTGCAAAAGGAGCTGGATTACTATTATAAAGATTTTGATGATTATTGCTTTGATAGCATTGAAGAGCATATAGAGGTAGAGAAGAGCAATTATTCCAGGTGGTCAAGCCTGCTGGAAGCAGCCTCAAAGGACTTAGTTGTAGAGAACTCTGGCAGGTTTAGATACCATGCAAAGGGTTTTACAGCTGCCAGTGCTATAAAAGCAATGTTCCTGAGTCCACCTGATTCTGTATATAATAAGCTATTGGTTCCCACTTACTTGCTTCAAAGCACATTACCAGAATCAATGGATGAAATCAGGACGACACTGGCGAAGAAGTTCGAACATGCTACTAACTCTAAGGTAAAGAAAATTGCTGGAGCAGGTCATATGCTTCACTGGGATAAGCCTAATGAGGTAGTCCATGAAATATTAAGCTGGTTTTAAAGGAATATGTCAACACGTGATGCGGTTTATACAGAAATCATAAAACAATCGGGGTAGAGAAAAAAGAGAATAAATGGTAAAATGATACAATACATGGTAGTTTTTATCATCATGTATGCCGAATGCCTTAGGCGTCGACATTCTGTGAGCTATACGAAAGGTCGAGCATTTTTAGCGCCGTCCATTGCGCGTTTTAAGAAAATAGAAGCTTTAAGTCGAACATGGGGACAGGTACAATGTTTCATTTTATTAGAGCATAGGGAATTACTAAAAAATAACCAAGGGTGAGCTGCATAAACATTTATTTTATGGTTATAAGAATTAGGGTGCAGAGACCTCTGCGGCCTGTAGCGGATTGTGCAAGCGTGACTTTGGCGTCGCATAGTAGTATGATATTGTTCACTAATTATAATTAAAATTAGATCAAATTTTATAAATATGGAGGTTTATAGATGTCCAACAATAGAAAACTAGTTTTATATATTGCAACAAGTTTAGATGGTTACATAGCGACAGAAGATGATTCCTTGGAATGGTTGTTTAAAACTGAAGGTGAAGGAGATAATGGATATTCTGAATTCTACAACTCAGTTGATACTATTCTAATTGGTAGAAGAACTTATGACTGGATTATTGAAAAAGAAAAAGGTAAATTTCCTTATAAGAATAAAAAGTGTTATATATTTTCTAAATCAGAAAAAGGTATGAATGAAAATGTAGAATTTATTAATCAAGATGTAGTGGAATTTGCGAATAAAATCAAGAGACTGGATGGAGGAAACATATGGCTTGTTGGAGGTGGTGTCCTGTTAAATTCCTTTATTAAAGAAAGGTTAGTTGACGAATTTATTATTACTATATCACCTACACTAATAGGTCATGGAATACCTTTATTTAATAAAATTGATTTTGAGTTAGAACTAAAGTTAAAGGGGATAAGGAGATTCAATCAATTTGTCGAACTCCATTACGAGATGAAATAAAGCAATTGCTATTTTGTGCACAATATTTATATTATATGTAATAGTGAAGATTTAAGACCCCAGCATCCTTGCTGCTCTTGCCGCTGGGGACGCCCCACATCTTATAACAAAGCATCTACGTGGACAGCACAAGGCCCATCCCCTTCGCTAACCGAGTCGCCTTTTGACAATTCGAGATAAGAAACACGGGGACAGGTACAATGTTTCATTTTATTAACGCACAGGGAAATAGTAAAATAATCAAGTGTGAGTTGTATAGTAGTATTATTATACGAAGTGGAAAATTTATTTTTTAACCAGGGGGCTAATACATGGAAGATAAAATTATAGCTGATTTGCAAGAAAGCTATGGATTAACTTGTAATCAAATTACTCCGGTAACAGGTGGATTGCTGAATCAGAAATGGAAGGTCTCAACTGAAAAGGGCGAACTATTGGTC
>CALJSV010000123.1 GCA_937976095.1 uncultured Clostridia bacterium
CCATGGCTAATTACTGGTGCTATATATGCTTTGATTGTCTTTTTTCAGGTTATGTCTAAGGCTTCTGAGGAGACAGAAAAGAACAAGATAAAAGCTATCATTGATGAACTATATTACTCTATAAGGGGAATACCTCTAGTAAATAAGAACGAAAAAATAATAATCAAATGGGATATTATTTTTAAGAAGCTTGTGGATAACGAAGACTTTAAGCTCTACGACAAGATAATTAAAGCCAATACAGATCATATATCAGATTATATTAACAAGTACCCCTCTATACTCTTAGATAACAATACTGATCTAAAAGAGTCCAAGTTCAAGGGTAACCTGGACACAGTTGTAAAAGGACAGGGTAAAAAACATACTGATAACGACAAAGAGCTTGTATCCATGGATGAATATAAAAGAAATCTTTTTATAAAAGAGTTGAAGCCGGACAGGGCTCTAATAACAAACTATGACAACAGTATTCATATGGATGTTATTGTACGAAACGAATATGAGCCCGAAAACTATGAAAAGCTAGGTGTCGAGCCTGACCCTAACTATGATGGCTTTTCGGTGGTTTTACTATATAACAACAACCAATATGATCTTGTACCGCGCTTGATGCTATATGGCAGGCGCTTAAATAAGGAACAGTGGTTTTACAAAAACATTGAAACCATACTGAAAAGTGCAAATGCAATACTAAAAAAAGAACAAGAATACGCGATACCGATTACTGAAGCAAGTATCCTTGAAAACTCCCAAGATATGAAAATGATAGCAGCAAGCAAAATGCAGGATTTTGAGTACTATACCCTGGATGATAAATATCTTATATTTAAATCTAAGAAAAGCTGCCCTGTAGAGATGACTGTTTACTGTGAGTTGGATACTTCCTATAACAACTTCCAGATAATACTTAAGAAATATGATATTGTTGAAAAAGGTCTTACAAAGACAAATGAGCTGGATGTTGTAATAGCTATAGGAAACTCTTATCAACCTCTTATAACTCTACTACAGAACATGCATAGCATAATAAGAAATATTAACATAGTTATGAACAAAGGAGATTTATCAGATATAGTTATAAGATAACAAAACAAATGCCAAGCACTATCTTCTGTGCTTGGCATTATTTTTACTGTGGAAGCAGAATAATCTGACCGGGATGTATGTTAACTGATTTAAGCCTATTGATATGTATTACTTGGTTTATATAATCTCTTAAATCTACATTATCACCTGCATATTCTTGAGCTAATCCCCATAGGGTATCTCCCTTTTCAATTGAAACCGTGGTAAGAGTAATATCCGAACTATTTGCTGCATCTGCTATAACTGTAAAAAAAACTATGCTGGCAACCACTGCAATTACAGTTAAAACTGTAAAGAATCTGAATTTGTTTACTATTTTGTATTTCATAGCCGCACCCCTCCGAACATGTGTTCTTATACTTCAATTATATGCAAACATATGTACTATGTCAAGAAAAATATAGCAAAAAAACGAACATATGTTTGAATTTTTCTAAACATATGTTATAATAGCATTATAGATACTGTTCTGTACCAATAAGCAAGTGCTTTGTCGCTGCTTAAACTATTTTAGAGTATTGGAGTGTTAGTGTGAATACTGATGAGCTTAGCAAGAAACAATTTGAAGTTCTTAATTTTATAAAAACAGAGATTAGCAAAAAGGGTTATCCTCCTTCTGTAAGAGAGATTTGTGATGCTGTTAGACTTAAGTCTACATCAACTGTGCATGGTCATTTAGAAAGACTTGAAAAAAAGGGTTATATAAGACGTGACCCTACAAAGCCTCGTGCTATTGAAGTATTGGATGGTAACAGCTCTTTATATCCTCGAAAGGAAATGGTAGATTTACCGGTTGTAGGTAAGGTTACTGCCGGGCAACCTATTCTTGCTCAGGAAAACATAGATGATATTTTTCCCGTGCCTGTTGATTTTGTTGGCAATGCTAACGCTTTTGTACTTGTTGTTAAGGGTGACAGTATGATCAACGCGGGAATTTATGATGGTGATTATGTAATAGTGAGACAGCAGTCTGTAGCCCGAAATGGCGAGATAGTTGTAGCCCTGCTTCAGGATGAAGCAACTGTTAAGACATTTTACAAGGAAAAAGACTATTACAGACTACAACCAGAGAATCCATACTTACTGCCAATAATAACTAAGGAGCTTTCTATATTGGGTAAGGTTATTGGAGTGTTCAGAAAAATAAATTAAACGAGGCTTTTCAAAGCCTCGTTTTTATGTCTTCTTCTTACTTCAATATAGACTTTAGCTTTGCTAATCTGTATATGAATACAAATGCCTGCTCTCGTGTAGAATTGCTTAGTGGAGAAATACCATTATTGCCTGTACCTGTCATGATACCGTTTTTGAACAGGTATAATACAGGTACTCTTGCCCATCCGTCAATTTGATCATTGTCAGCAAATACTATATCATCCTTTACTTCCAGATTGTCCTTAGGGTATATTGCTGCCACTGTATTATATAACATTTTTGATATTTCCTGTCTTTTTATATTACCTTCCGGGTTAAATCTTCCTTCTCCAATTCCTCCAACAATTCCTAGCTTATTTGCTTTTCTTATTTCTAAAGAATACTTGCTGTTAGCAATATCATTAAAGGGCTGAAAGTCACTTGCAATAGCTATAGTGCCATGGATTTTCTCATAAAGTCTCACAGCTATCATGGCAAATTCCTCTCTGGTTATAGGCTTTTGATAATCACTAAATAATGCTATATCAGAAAGCTCATTAGTCCATATTGCATTTACAGCATCCAGTGCCCAACTGCTTACCTCAGAGAGATTGGTAAGAGCCTCTTTTTTCTTTGGCCTATCTTCAAAAACTGTAGTAACATTTGTACCAGTCCTATCAATGTTTAGTATTAACCCTTTATCTCCAACTGCTACAAACCTGTAGCCATCCCATACTACATCAGTTAGGTTTGCTGTTGTGGGGGATGCTACTTCTGTCCATTCATAGCCATCATGAGACTTTACAATAATTCCGTCATGCCCCACCGCAACAAAAAGCTCTCCACTCCAGTCCACGCCTCTCAGAGTTTTGTCGGTTAAATGCTTAGTTATAGTAAATACAGTACCTTCACTAGAGGTATGTATTTTTCCATGATTACCTACAGCTACATATATAGAGCCATTCCAAACCACATCATAAGGCGCACCATATATGCTTGGCTGGGTGCTGTCAACAAATCCAATTGCTCCATACTCCCATTTTTTCATGTCGTTATTTGAGTATAGCAATACCACTTTTCCAAGGCCTTCTGTGCCGGTTATTAAATGCTGCTTTGTGTCTTTATTATAGATAACGTTCAGGTATATATGAGTATTTCTCTCAAGTGCATTTAAATTTCCTGTATCATGATACCAGTATATACCATCATCAGAGGTATATATGTCATTTTGACAGACAGCAATAAAGCATTTCCCATCCCATTCTACAGAAATAAAGTGCTTGCTAGTGCTTACTGATCTCTTGGTCCAAGTAGCTCCATCATCAGAGGAGAGTATAGTACCATTTGAACCTACAGCGACAAATCGCGTTCCATTCCAAACAACATCGTTTAGGTAATTTGATACATCAGTCTCTAGCTTATACCAGTTATTACAGTCTTCTGAGACAAGGATTAAGCCCTTTCCTCCAACTATGAAATATTTATCATCAACAAGTATGATTTCCCCTAAGCTATCATTTTCAGTAATTGAATAGTAGCTCTGTTTAGCAGGTAGCGTAATAGGATTGTTAGTAAGCTTCCCTGCATCATTATTTATGTCCTTTTTTTCAGGTAGCTTGCTAGTATTGCCCTCTTTGTTTGGCTTAGTATATATGTTAAATAATCCTACAGCAATATACATGCTGTCATTACATTTTACACTGCTCAGCCACTCCTTTGACCCAGAATCCTCAAAGCTCCAGCTAAGCCCATCCTTGGAGCTAAGTATCTGTCCCATGCAACCAACTGCTGTAAGGGTTTCTCCGTTGCTTACTATTGATTCCACCCTGTCCTTTAAAACAAGGTTTTCAACCTTTGTCCACTTTTTACCATCAGTAGATGTATAAATAGCGCCATCTCCAAAATCACCCCCAACAGCAACAAATTTATCCTTATGCCAGGCTACACTAATAAAATTGTGCCACCCTTCAAGCTTCACATCAACCTTAGTCCATTCCATGCCATTTGTTGATATCATAGCCCCACCTAGAAAGCCGACAGCCACATACATGTCTCCATTAAAAGCTATATCCTGAACCCAAACATCAGACTCAGGAGAAATATTTCTCCATTTTTCGCCATTTGTAGAGGTGAACATTACCCCTCCTTGTCCTGCAGCAATAAACTTGCTTCCATCCCAAATGACAACCTCAAGGTGTTTTTTTACACCTGTACTGACTTGGGTCCAGCTGGAACCGTCCTTTGAGTAGCATATTGATCCGTCATTTCCAACTGCTACAAGCACCTCACCATTCCAAGCTATATCATATAGGATTGTATATATCCCGCTTGTATGTTGTGTCCAGTTAGTTCCATCTGTTGACGAATATATAACACCACTATTACCTGATACAAAAAATTTGTCTCCAGTCCATACTGCAGCACGACCGGCCTTATTAAGCTCAAATACTTTTGTCCATGTTTCAGTGCTATCAGCTGATACATAGAATATAGGAAGCTGTCCCATAATGATAGATAAAGTGATAGTAGCTACTAGAAGTATAAGCCCTAATTTTCTCATGTGTGTTACCTCCCTTATATGTAAGCTTTATTACATTATACACTATAAAATGCTATACAACTTCATAAATAATGTAAAAATGACACTTATTTACCACATAAAAAATACTGACAAGCAAAATGTCAGTATTTTTTATGGTAATATTTTTAATCAATAATATTTCTTCTATAGATATTATAAGCTTCCTTCAACTCGTTTACTTTATTGCAAAGCTCTATTTGAAGCTCAGAAAGCTCAGCATACTTTTCTTGTGATGCAACCTCTCTTATATGATTGAATAAGGATTTGCTATTTTCATTGTCCTTCATAAGATATAACCTGATTGAGTTTACTCTAGCCCAATTCCTATCATCAACTTCATCTTGAGCGCTGTGGAGCTTTGTACAGATTCTTACAAAGTCCATGTACTCAGGTATTAGTCTGTTTTGTATTTCAGTTTCCCATCTTAGTATTGCTGCTGTAGCAAAGCTTCTAATTATCTTATCAGATACTACCTCACCGGCCTTCAGTACCTCAACTCTCTCTGGGTATTTATCAAAGCTGCAAACATTTTCATATACAGTTGCAGGATGCTTGCCAAAGTATTTGTTTCTTTCTTCAGGAGTAAAATGCTCAAATACATCCTCTTCGCTTCTATATGCTCTATCCTTTTCGAGATAAATGCTTTCATCCCCCGGGTTCTTTGATAGATCTGCCTCAAGCTCCTTTGCTGTCTTTTTTGACTCTGCAGCAGCTCTTATGCCGTCCAGCATTGACTGATAAAGTGCAGCTAATGCCAGATAAACGTTTGTAAGAGGGTTTGGTGATCTTACTTCAAAGCGGGTTGACAGCGGATTTTCCATATCTCGAACCAGACCAACAAGAACCGTTCTGTTTCTTGAAGGAGTGTGTACGGTATGACCTAAGGATGAAACTATACATACAGGAGCTTCAAACCCTGGCTTAAGTCTGTTCAAGGAATCTATATTAGCAGAAATAAATGGATTTATTACTTCATAGTTTTTGAGGAGTCCCATAAGAGCCCCGTAGCCTATTGCGCTGGTATAATCAGCTTCCATGTTCTTTGGTGCAAAAAGGTTAATTCTCTTTCCATTATTAAGCTTTGCTGCTACTCCGATATGAGTATGCTTACCACTGCCTGCTACTCCATCTATGGGCTTTGCCTGGAAGGTAACCTCTAGACCATTAAGTCTGAATACCTCTTTTATGATAGTTCTGACAAAGCGGTCATTATCTGCCGCCTGCATAGACTCATCATACTTCCAATCTATTTCGAGCTGCTCCATTATGTGAGTAAGGTTGCCTGAGTTGTCTAGTCTTGCTTGTATTCCTCCGACTTCCTTATGTCCCATTTCGGGATTGAATTTATATCTTTCCATTAAGAGCAGTGCCTGCTCCATAGAAGTTCTGACTACACCCTTGGTCCTCTTCCAGTATGATTCCTGCAGCACTTGAGTCGCCGAGAGAGCTTCCTGGTCTGCTTCGTCATTTGGTGTCTTTACCCAAAACTCAAGCTCTGTAGCCGAAGTCATTATTATACTATCTATGTCCTCTGATCTTATTCCATATTCTTCAAGAAGGTGAGGGTACTGCCTTAAAATCTCCTTTAAGGATTTTTGGAAATTTTCTATTGCTCTCTTAAGTATTGACCTAGAATCGACCATTACATTATTATGGACCAAAAAAGCAGGTATTCTGAGAGAGCCTATAGGCTTATCTGTTTCAGGATCAATGTTTTCGAAGTTATAGTCAACGAACCAGTTGGCATTGATATCTGCAACCAAATCTACCTTGCCGTTGTTCAGAGTTGCAATCCCCGGCAGCACAACGCTTGAGCCGTCTGTCTGTATTGAACCGTTAAGGAATTCATCAATATTGTTATAAAACAGTTCAATGGGTATCTTTTCATCAGTTGTGTTACCTGTTAAATCAACACCTGCCAATGATACGAATTTGATCTCAGGATGCTTGTTCAGTAGTGCAATAAGCTCTGCCTTACTGTATTTCTGGGGCTTAATCACATAAAGTAGATCGTTTTTTAATACATTGTAAACTGGTTTCATACCTTCACCTCTTTATAATTAATAAGATTAATATTTTAAATACTGATGCAGCCGCTGCTTACCAGGTTTTGTAGTGCGTATATAAGACCTATCTTTACATGGTCGAAGGTCAAGCCTCCCTGTAAATAAGCAATGTATGGTGGTCTTAATGGTGCGTCAGCACTTAGTTCTATAGATGAGCCTTGTACAAACCCTCCTGCTGCCATTATTACCTGATCATTATAGCCAGGCATATCCCATGGCTCAGGCTTTACAAAGGAATCTACGGGAGAGCCCTTTTGGATACCTTGGCAGAAGGCAATTAAAGCCTCTCTGTTTTCAAACTTAATGGCCTGTATTATATCACTTCTTCTTGCCGTAAAGTCAGGGTTTACTTCAAAGCCAAGTCTGCTGAAAAGCCTTGAGCAAAATACTGCTCCTTTAACAGCCTCGGATACTATATGAGGTGCAAGGAAAAGTCCTTGGAAAAACAGTCTGTTTACTCCCAAGGTTGCTCCACATTCTTTACCTATGCCCGGCGCAATTAGCCTTCCTGCTGCCATTTCCACAATATCTGCTTTGCCTGCAACATATCCCCCTGTCGGGGCCAAGCCACCTCCGGGGTTTTTGATTAGAGAACCTGCAATAATATCTGCGCCTACCTCAGTCGGCTCTTTAAAATCTATAAATTCTCCATAGCAATTGTCTACCATACAGATTATGTTTGGATTAATGATTTTGATAAACTTTATAGTATATTCTATATCCTCCATGGATAAAGATGGTCTCCAGTCATAGCCTGTTGAACGCTGTATAAGTGCAAGCTTAGTTTTTCCGTTTATCTTCTTTGTTATTTCATTGTAGTTAATTTTACCGGAAGCATTTAGGTTTACCTGGCTATAGGTTATTCCTAAGTCCTTCAAACAGCCGGGAAGATTTTTCTCGATACCTATTATATTATCGAGAGTATCATAAGGCTTTCCTGTAACAGCTAGAAGCTCATCACCCGGTCTTAAAACGCCATATAAGCATAGAGCTAATGCATGAGTTCCTGATGCTATTTGAGGCCTTACAAGGGCATCCTCAGCACCAAAAACATCAGCATAGACCTTGTCAATTGTCTCTCTTCCTATATCACCGTAGCCATAGCCCGTTGAATAGTTAAAATGAGTGTCACTTAGCCTGTTGCTCTGCATGCTTGCCAGAACCTTATATTGGTTGTATTCTCTTACTTCATCTATCTTTTTAAACTGACCCTGCACCTCATCCTCAGTGGATATGCAAAGATCAATAATCTTCTTACTGATATTCAGCTTATTAATCAAGTATTCTGTAGTCTTATAATGCATAGAAACCTCCATAGTAATAATAATTCATCCTTTGACAAATAATACGCATTTTTATCATTATATTCTATCATATTCAACAATTCCTGTATAGCAATTAAATGTAAAATCAAGGTTAAATAAAAAAGGCTGTTTAGTAATGAAAAATACTAAACAGCCCTTTATTCCTTTTACCTATTGTCTGTCTTGGTTATTTTGGTTATTGTGG
>CALJSV010000124.1 GCA_937976095.1 uncultured Clostridia bacterium
CTTTGAAAATGTTGATAAGGATCTAGCAAAAAGAATGGTTGATTTTCTCAGTGGTGCAGTTTTTGCTTTAGACGGTACTATACAAAAGGTTTCAAACGGTATAGTAGTAGTTGCACCATCAAATGTAGATATACTGGGAAAAATAAAGAGTGGTATGGCTGATGAGGATTTTGATCTAGAGGGAATCTTTAGCTGGCTTAAATAATTTTGAAAGTGTGAGAGTGAATTATGAGATTTCTTGTTATAAGAGCAGTAGATATATTTATTAGCGTGTTAAACCTTCTTATTTTGCTGAGGATAGTGATGTCTTTTGCAAGAATAGACCATAGAAATAAGTACTTTACAATGCTTTATCAGCTGACTGAGCCTATACTAGAACCAATAAGAAAGCTTATTTATAAGCTTGGTGTCGAAACTGGCATGATAGACTTTTCGCCTTTAGTGGCTACCTTGCTTCTTTCATACTTGGTGAAGCCACTCATTATTAATCTTCTGTATATGTTTTTGAGGTAATAATAATGTATGACAAAACTGCATTATTAGACAGATATAAGGATTATGAGGATAGGCTGCTTGCGAACAGGATTGTTGATGCCGCTGAGTACTGCCGGAAAAGCTTTACCTGTAAATATACTCATTTCCTTGATCCAAGGCAGCAGGGTATAGCTGATGAGCTCTTGGAAAAATTCAATGAGGTTAGCTTTAGCTTTGAAGGTGGAATACCTGATGCAGAACGCAAGCTTTGTATTATAAGACATGAGGATTTAGAGGAAGATGTTTCAACTAATGCAGTTGATATTGTTAAGTTCAGCTGGTATGCAGATGGGAAAAAGTTATCCCACAGAGATTTTTTGGGAAGTCTGATAGGAAGCGGCATAAAAAGAGAAATGATTGGAGATATTATTGTCGAAGAAGACATTGCATATTTGGTATGCAAAAACGAGGTAACAAGCTTTATACTTTTAAATATCAGTAAGATAGGAAGCGTGTCTGTAAGGTCTGAGCTTGCGGCTGCTGATATAAAAAGAACAGATAAAAGCAAGGAAGTGAATTCTACCGTATCTTCATTAAGGCTGGATAGCATTGTGAGCAGCGGCTATGGAGTTTCGAGATCAAAGGCTGTTGAAGCAATAAAAAGCGGAAAGGTAAAGCTGAACTGGGAGGATATTGATACTCCTTCTAAAGAGGTTAAGGAAGGTGATACCATATCACTGAGGGGGAAGGGTAGAATAGTACTTCAAGAGGTTTTTGGAAATACCAAGAAAGATAGAATAAGAGTTGCTATAAAGATATTGTTGTAGGGAGGGTTATATTATGTTGACTCCTATGGATATTCATAATAAGGAATTCAAAAAGGTTATAAGGGGTTATAAGGAAGAGGAAGTAGACGAGTTTTTAGACAAGGTTGTTGCCGATTTTGAAAGACTGTATAGGGAAAATGGCGAGCTTAAGGATAGATTAAACCTATATAATGAAAAGGTTGAGAGCTATGCGATGATGGAAAAAACCTTACAAAATACACTAATAGTAGCCCAAACTACTGCTGACGAAGTAGTACTAAATGCACGAAAAAAGTCAGAGATGATAATTAAAGAAGCAGAGGATCAGGCTAAGAAAATTAGAGAAGATGCCAGCAACAGCGTTATAAATATAACCAGAGAATATGAAGGCATTAAAAAGGAAGTTCAAGTGTTCAAGACAAGATTCAGAACCTTACTTGAGGCTGAACTAGAAGCGATAAACGTAAACCTGAATGAGGTATAAATAAGACTCCTTTAAGAATAATGATATGCACCCTTTAAGGTATTTAGCAGATCAACTGCTAGGAGGGAAGCGTATCAAAACAGCTTAAAGGAGTTTATTATTTTGCAGATTCGTGTCGATATATTTACATACCTATGGAAATTATTATTGTTTTGTGGGATAATATATAATGCTGATGACAAAGATATATGTTCATGCAGGAGGTTGCTGAATGGATTTAAGATATATTGACAAAAAAGATGAAAACAGAAAAGTTGTTAAGGTAAAGGATGTCTCTATTGGCGATGGTGATATTGTAATAATTGCAGGTCCTTGTTCAGTAGAAGATGCTGAAATGATACTTAAGACCTCACGCTTTGTAAAAGGATTAGGAGCAGTACTTTTAAGAGGTGGCGCTTTTAAGCCTAGGACTTCGCCATATGCCTTTCAGGGCTTAAAAAACGAAGGGCTTACTTATCTCAAAAATGCATCTGAGGCTACAGGTATGCCTGTGGTTTCAGAGGTTATGGATCCTAGGGATGTAGAATTTATATATGATTATGTTGATATGTTTCAGATAGGCTCTCGAAATATGCAGAACTTTTCACTGCTTAGAGAGGTGGGAAAGACAAATAAACCAATACTCTTAAAAAGAGGCATGGCAGCAACGATAGAAGACTTTTTGATGGCGGCTGAATACATAGCCTACGAAGGCAATGATAACATAGTTCTATGTGAAAGAGGAATACGAACCTTTGAGAATTATACTAGAAATACTCTTGATATTACAGCAGTTCCAATATTAAAGCAGCTATGCAAGCTTCCTGTTATTGTAGACCCGAGTCACGGAACAGGAAGAAGAGATTTAGTGCTTCCAATGTCACTTGCATCACTGGCAGCGGGTGCTGATGGTGTAATGATAGAGGTACACCCTGTTCCTGAGGAAGCTCTTTCTGACTCGGAGCAATCCTTAAGCTTTGAAGAGTTTGAACAGGTATCAAAAAGAATTATGGCTGTAAAGAGCTGTTTTTCTGATATTAGAGGAATATAGTGAATATTTTAGTAGCATTTTAAAAAAAATAAAGCCATGGAGTATAACAAAGGTACTCTATGGCTTTATCTATTTTGAAAGCAAAGCTGCGGAGGAATTATTTATGAGCGCCGAAAAAACAAAGGTAAAGGAGCTTGAATCCAAGCTTAACGAAATAGCGCTTATTTTGGAAAGAGCAAAGCTGGGTGACTATGTAAATATCATGACGAAGCCAAAAACCCTCCTTATCAATAATTTTCTGGGAGGACTTGCCAGGGGCTTTGGTACTGCTATAGGCTTCACAATCCTAGGAGCATTAGTGCTGTATATTTTAAGGCAGGCGGTTATGCTCAATATACCAATTATAGGCAGCTTTATAGCTGAAATAGTAAAAATAGTTCAAGATAGACTTTAGTAAGCTTAATATTTTTAACTGCAAAGGAGTTGTAGCTATGAACAATGAGAAATTAGATTACTTTAGAGACCTTCTAGACAGCCAAAAAGAGCATAGGGTAGCAAGTCTGACTGAAAATGAAATGGGTATGGATGTCTCAATACGTGACAGTACAAGTGAGCTTTCCTCTTATGACAATCATCCGGGAGATTTAGGTACAGAAACCTTTGAAGCAGAGAAGAATTTTTCCTTTAGATTAAATGATAAGTATATTGTTAGTGAGATAGATGTAGCTCTAAAAAAAATAAATGATGGCGAGTACGGCAAATGCGAGGTATGCCATAAGGATATCAATGAAGAGAGGCTGGAAATAAGACCTTATGCAAGACTTTGCATTAACTGCGAAAATGATTTCGAACAAAAGGTATGGGATGAAGAAAGAGGAAGATCAATTGAAGAAAAGGTTCTATATCCCCCTTTTGGAAGATCATTTACAGACAATTCCATTGAGGATAAGGTTGGGTTTGACGGCGAGGATGCATGGCAGCAGGTTAATGAGTATAATGTTAAGGACTCTGGCTATGAGTATGGAGTAGAGGATGATCTTGGTACTGTGGAGGATGTCGAAAAGATAAGCAATGAGCAGTATAAAAGACAGCTGGAATAGCTAAGCCGCTTAAGAGAGTCTTTAATATAAGCTAGCACAAAAAAAACACGGTTAACCCGTGTCTTTTTTTGCTGTTTATGATATAATTTTTTGGTAAAACTTATGTTAAGACTTAATTACCGACTGGAGGGAATGTATTGTATATTATTTTCATAATTGCTTTAGTAGTTGGCTTGGACCAGCTGACTAAGCAGCTGGTGTTGGCTAATGTTATGCTAAATGGGGATATAACAGTTATCAAGAACTTTTTCTACATAACCTATGTAGAGAATTTTGGTATAGCCTTTGGTATGTTTAAGAACAATGTAATCTTTTTTATTGTTATGACCAGCTTGATTTCAATTTTGGTTGTATATTTTCTCGCAAGAAGCTATAGAAAGGATATGCTTGTATCAATATGCCTTTCCTTAATACTTGGAGGAGCTATTGGAAATCTCATTGATAGAATTCGTTTAGGTTATGTAGTAGACTTTTTACATTTCTCTATATTTCCGCCAGTTTTTAATATTGCTGACTCAGCAATAGTGGTTGGTGCACTGACTCTATGTGCAATTATACTAATAAAAAAGGATATTAACATATAAAGAGGTATATTATATGCAAGAATATGAATTCATTGCAGGAGAAGAGGAAGTAAATAAAAGGCTTGATCTTCTTTTGTCTGAGCGGGTAGAAGGCTACTCGCGAACATATATGCAAAAGCTCATTGACGATGAGGCGGTAAAGGTTAATAGCAAAGCTGTTAAGTCCAACTATAAGCTTAGAGCTAAGGATTTAGTAAAGGTAGTTATACCGGAGCCGATCCCTCTTGCAGTTGAAGCAGAAAAGATTGAGCTTGATATAGTCTATGAGGATAATTCATTAGTGATTATCAATAAGCAACAGGGTATGGTAGTTCATCCTGCACATGGCAACTACTCAGGTACCATCGTTAATGCGCTGCTTGAGCATTGCGATAATCTATCTGGAATAAATGGTGTCATGAGGCCGGGAATAGTTCATAGAATTGATAAAGACACTTCAGGTATAATTGTTGTTGCCAAAACAAATGAAGCTCACATGAGCCTTGCTGAACAGCTGAAGGAGCATTCTATAAATCGCAAGTATCACGCTTTGGTTGAGGGAAGGCTTAAGAGGGACGCCGGGACTATAGAAACACTTATTGGAAGAAGTGCGTCAGACAGAAAAAAGATGGCAGTTGTAGACCGGAATGGTAAGAAGGCTATAACACATTTTAGGGTGCTTGAACGATATGAAAGCAATACACTTATAGAAGCACAGCTTGAGACTGGCAGAACACATCAGATCAGAGTACATATGGCCTATTTGGGGCATCCTGTTGTAGGAGATACTGTATACGGTTATCACAAGCAAAAATTCGATACTAAGGGTCAGTTGCTCCATGCAAGGATTTTGGGCTTTATCCACCCCGAAACCAAGCAGTATGTAGAGTTTGAAGCGCCTCTGCCTGACTACTTTGAGAAGATATTGAAGGTGCTTAGGACAAAGCTATAGGGAGGCTACCGGCTGCTGTATTTCAGCTCTATGTTTTGTTGACAAAATAAAAGCACTATGCTAAAATCATATAAAAGTCCTTTAAGCTGGTCCTGTGAGGCGAGCAAGGTTAATAGTTGAAGTAAAAATTTACTTTAGACGCCTTGATCTGCCTTTTGGCAGATTTTTTTATGCCATAAGAATGCCGGGAGCATTGTTATAAGATTGGAGGTGTAGGTTGTATGAAGCTGAAGACTGAAATTATGGATGAAAAGGCACTAGACAGAGCTCTCACAAGAATTGCACACGAAATAATAGAGAAGAACAAGGGTATTGATGATATAGTTTTTTTGGGGATCAAAACAAGAGGAGTATCACTTGCCTTTAGATTAAGAGACAAAGTACAAAGCATAGAGGGAGTGTCTTTGCAGGTAGGTGCATTGGATATAACACCTTATAGGGATGATCTGGAGAGCAGTATTAAAGCTTCTCTTAAGAATTCTGAGGTTGTTGGCTTTGGTATTTCAGGAAAGAAGGTTATACTTGTAGATGATGTACTTTTTACCGGGAGAACTATAAGGGCAGCAATGGATGCGGTTATTGACCTTGGCAGACCTGATAGCATTCAGCTTGCTGTATTGGTTGATAGAGGACACAGAGAGCTTCCTATAAGAGCTGATTATGTAGGTAAAAATTTACCAACCTCAAAAAATGAAATAGTAGTAGTTATGGTTAAAGAGGTTGACTCCAAGGATGGAGTAGTATTAGGAGAACAAGAGTAGTATTATCTACTCTTTTTTTGTTGCCAAAGTAGTGTCAAACTTGACACTACCATAGAGTGGTAAGGAGGAATTTAATGAAAATACTTATTAAAGGCTGTAGAGTGGTTGACCCATTTGTGGATTACCCTGAAAGCTGCGATATATTGATTGAAGATGGTATTATTGCAGAAGTAAGAGCTAAAATTGAAGCCGATGTAGAGCTGAAATTAGATGCAAATGGATTAGAGGCAATGCCAGGCTTTATTGATATGCATACCCATTTACGACAGCCTGGCTACGAGTACAAGGAAACTGTATTAAGCGGCACAATGGCTGCAGCTAGAGGAGGATACACAAGCATATGCTGCATGCCTAATACAAAGCCTGTTATAGATAACCTTGAAAGCTTGAGAGCTCTGCTTCAGTTAATAGAAAAAGATGCAGTTGTAAATGTATATCCCATTGCTGCGATATCTATTGGGCAAAAGGGAGAAGAATTGACGGATATGACCAGTCTTAAAAATATGGGGGCCATAGCCTTTTCGGATGACGGACATCCTGTAGCATCTAAAGAGCTATTAAGAAATGCCATGCTTTTATCAAAGCAAAGAAAGCTCCTACTAATAGATCACTGTGAAGACCTTAGGCTTGTAAATGGAGGTGTAGTTAACGAAGGTGATGCATCTTGCAGGCTAAAGCTAAAAGGAATATCAGCAGCATCTGAGGAGGCTTCTATAGAAAGAGATATTGCTATGGCAGAACAGCTTGGTGCTAGTATTCATATTGCGCATATAAGCACTAAAGGCTCAGCAGAAATAATTAGAGCAGCCAAAAGAAGGGGTGTCCAGGTAAGCTGTGAGGTAACGCCTCACCATCTAGCGCTAACAGATGAAATAATAAGTGAGGGCTATACAGACTGCAAGGTAAACCCGCCGTTAAGGACATTAGAGGATGCAAAAGCTCTTATTGAGGCATTATGTGACGGTACAATTGATGTAATTGCAACAGATCATGCGCCGCACAGCACTGATGATAAGAGTGGTGATTTTTATAGTGCAGCCTTTGGAATATCAGGTATAGAG
>CALJSV010000125.1 GCA_937976095.1 uncultured Clostridia bacterium
AGCCAAAAATTCTCTTATGGTTTTTTTGCCCTCTGGCTTGTTTCTCATTGCCAGAGTATTTACGAACATTCCCATTATGCTTTGAAGCTCTGCATGTGGTCTTCCGGCTACAGGACTTCCTATCACTATGTCTTCCTGTCCACTGTACCTTGAAAGCACTATGTTGAGTGCTGTCATAAACACCATATAAAGGGTTGTCCCTGTTTCCTTCGCAATGCTCTTAAGCCCATCTGTAAGCTCTTTATCCAGACTAAGGCTGAATTTTTCACCCTCAAGGCTTTGTACTGTTGGTCTGGCAAAATCTGCTGGAAGATTCAGAACAGGTATTTTGTCATTGAATTGTTCAAGCCAAAACTGCTCTTGCTTTTTCATGGCTTCCTTCTGAAGCATTTTGTTTTGCCATACTGCATAATCCTTGTATTGCAGGCCCAGCTCAGGAAGTCTTTGACCTTCATAAAGCTGGACAAACTCCTTTACAAGTATTCCCATTGAGGTTCCATCCGAAATTGTATGATGTACATCCAAAAGCAGCATATACTCATCAGCTGCAGCTGTAAGACTTATAAGCTCTGCCCTGAAAAGTGGAGCCATGCTTAGATCAAAGGGCTTTATAAAGTTCCTTACACGTGTCTCAAGCTCGGCTTCACTGCATGATCTTTCACTCAGGCTGAAATCAACACTGTCATGAATAACCTGTGCTGGCTTTCCATCCAGCAGCTTAAAGGAGGTTCTTAAGGCTTCATGCCTTTTAATAAGCTCTTCAAATGCCTGCTTTAGCCTTTTTATATCCAGCTTACCCTCCACTCTCATAGCATATGGAATATTGTACACTATACTACTTCCCTGCATGCTCTGAAGAGTATATATTCTCAATTGAGAGGAGGACAGAGGATAGCTTTCAGCCTTTTCTGCAGTTTCTATAGAGCTAAAGTCTAAACTGCGGATTAAGCTTTGCTGCTCTTTAATGAACTCTGCCATCTGTTTTATTGTAGGTCTTTTAAACATTTCTCTTATTGGAAATTCCAGCTTGAGGCTTTTATATATCTTAGCTGCCAGATTTATAGCCTTTAATGAGTGTCCGCCCAATTCAAAGAAGTTACTGGTTATTCCTACCCTTTCTATGCCCAGTATCTCCTTCCACATGCCTAGAAGGATTGCTTCAAGCTCGTTTATGTGCATTTCATTCTCAGCCGTTGCTTCAGCTGAAGCTGCTACTTCCTTTACAGCCGTACGTTCAATTTTAGAGCCCCTCTTCTTTACTTCGCTATCTATCCTTCCCAAAAACTCAATCTGATGCTTCTCATTCTCAGTTATCATGTTGATACCAGATATCCTTACATCTGCATCCTCTGCTGCCTTCATTAGGATGTTCTCAAAATGCACGCCTAAGCGCTCAATTGCCTCCCTCTTAAACAGGCTTGTGCAGTAGTTGATACTAATGCTTAAAGCTTCGCTGCTTTCAACAGCGCCTAAGGTTATATCAAACTTTGATATATTACCATCGAGATTGCAGGGCTTAACAGCTAAATCTTTTGCCTTAACCTCACCAGCGCTTGATTTTTGTAGTGTAAACATCACATCAAACAACGGATTTCTACTAAAGTCCCGCGTCAGGTTAAGCTTTTCAACCAGCTCCTCAAATTGATAGTCTTGATTTTCAAATGCAGACAGCGAATTATCCTTTACTTCAAGCAAAAACTCCCTGAAGGTCTTTCTTCCATCTATACGATTTCTTAAGGCAAGTGTATTTACAAACATGCCTATAACGCCTGATAAATCAGCATGGTGCCTTCCTGCCACCGGGCTTCCTACGACAATGTCACTCTGTCCACTGTATTTGGACAAAAGTATATTAAATGCAGTCAGAAGTACCATATACATAGTGCTTCCAGCTTCCCTTGCTATCTGCCTGAGCCTTTCAACCATACCTTTATCCAGCTCAAAGCTTATTCTGTCGCCATCGAAGCTTTGCATCTCAGGTCGTTCAAAATCATATGGAAGGTTTAGAGCCGTTACCTCTTCACTGAATTTGCTCAGCCAATATTCCTCCTGCTGCTTTATTCTTTCGTCCTTAAATAGCTTGTACTGCCATTCAGAGAAGTCCTTATATTGTATTCTAAGAGGTTCAAGCTCTTCACCCGTATAAAGCTTCAAGAACTCTTGGGTCAATATTTCCATAGATACACCGTCTGAAATTATATGATGCATATCAAATATTAAAATGTGCTTATCAACACCATCAGCCGATTCGGATTGTACCTTAACAAGCCCTACTCTAAGCAACGGCGCCTTTGACAGATCAAAGGGCTTTATGAACTCCTTTGCAAGCTTATCAAGCTGTAGGTCACTTACTTCCTTATACAAAAGCTTAAGCTCACATTCCTTAGATATCCTTTGTACAAGTCCCATATCCTCTACTTCAAAGCTGGTTCTTAGTGCCTCGTGTCTTTCTATCAGCCTCTCAAAGGCTGCCTTAAGTCTTTCTAAATCAAGTCTGCCCTCCAGCTCATATACACCCGGCATATTATAACCGGTGCTCTCAGGCTCTAATCTTTGCAGAGTATAAATCCTCTTTTGTGCAGGCGAAGCCTCGTAATATTCCCTTTCAGGTGCCGCTTCTATTTCTTCATATTTGCTTTGGTTTAAGCTCATGATGTAATTTGACATTTGTCTTACTGTAGGGTATTTAAATATCTCTCTCAGGGATATTTCTATTCCAAATTCCTTATGCAGCCTTGCAACAAGGTTTACACCCTTAAGGGAGTGGCCTCCTATTTCAAAGAAGTTATGGTTTACTCCAACCTTTTCGAGCCCCAGTACTTCCTGCCATAGCTTACAAAGCTCCTCCTCAAATTGACTTGCAGGTGCTTCATAGGCAGCTCCAATTGCTGTCTTTCCGTCCGGCTTAGGCAGCTGCTTTCTGTCTACCTTGCCGTTTGAATTAAGCGGAAGCTCCGAAAGCTGCATGAAGTAAGCAGGTATCATATAGTCCGGAAGCTCTCTGCCAATGTGCATTCTGAGCTCGGTAGGATCAATACTGCCCTCACCCGAGAAATAAGCACATAAATAGTAGACACCAACTTCATCCTTATACGCTGCTACTACAGCTTCTCTTATACCGATATAGCTTAAGAGCTGATTTTCTATCTCTCCCAGCTCAATTCTAAAGCCTCTTATCTTTACCTGGTGATCAAGTCTTCCGAGAAACTCTATGTTGCCATCCGGAAGCCAGCGCACAAGGTCTCCTGTTTTGTACATTTTTTCACCAGCATAAAACGGATCTGCAACAAATTTTTCTTCTGTTAATTCCGCTCTATTTAAATATCCCTTTGCAAGTCCCTTGCCAGCTAGGCATAGCTCCCCATGAACTCCCACAGGCTGCAGCCTAAGCTTTCTATCCAGCACATATGCTCTTGTATTAGTAAATGGGTTTCCAATGGATACATTGATGCTGTCAGTATACTCCTTTAAACTGTAGCCGGTAGCATATATTGTAGCTTCAGTTGGCCCATACAGATTCTCAAAGCTAGTATTAGTCGGCAGTAGTTTTATCTTAGCAGCAAGCTCTGCAGATATCGCTTCCCCTGCTATCATCACATATTTCAGGCTGCTCATCTTATCCCATTCTGCTTTGTCTATCATGCTTATAAAAGCATTAAACATAGAAGGTACAAAGTTAACATGAGTTATTTTGTTATCCCTTATAGCTCTGTAAATATCGAGAGGCTCCTTTTCTGAGCCTTGCTCAAGTATTACCAGCCTTCCTCCATCCATGATCCAGCCAAAAATTTCCGCCACAGATACATCAAAGGTATAGGTTGTTTTAAAAAGGAAGGCGTCTTCCCGCTGTAACGGGTACATATCCTGCAATGCATATAGTGTATTCATCAAGCTGCTGTGTTCAACCATTACTCCCTTTGGCTTGCCTGTAGAACCGGAGGTGTATATTATATATGCCAGGCTGTTTGGGTATGAACCATGAGGGAGATTGCAGCAATATTGAGGATAAATGCTTTCATCCTCAATGTTTATAATAGCGCTATGCTCCACCATGCTTATATATTTTGACTGAGTAAGCAGCACCTTTGCATTGCTGTCCTGCAGCAGGAATTCTATTCTTTCCGACGGATATGCTGTATCTATGGGAAGATACGCCGCTCCTGCCTTTAGCACAGCCATTATACCAACAATCATATCAATGGACCTTTCCATTAGGATTCCTACGATGCTGCCAGGTTCAGCACCGTTAAGTATCAGTGCCCTTGCAAGCTGATTAGCTCTTTCGTTCAACTGACTGTAAGTAAGCTGCTTATCTCCAAATACAACAGCTGTACTATCCGGAGTCTTTTTTGTCTGATCCTCAAGAAGCTGATGAATAGTCATATCCCTTGGGTAGCTTGCTCTTTTGCTGTTAAAATCATAAATAAGCTGCTGCTTATCCTCCTCTGAGAGCAAGTCTATATCATTTATACTGATGTCAAGGTTATTTGTGATACCCTTTAGCACATTAACAAGATGCCCGGTAAGTATTTCTACGGTTTCTTTTTTGAAAAGCCGTGTACAGTACTCTATCACCATACCTATGCTGTCTTCTACCTCAGCCGCAGAAAAGGTTATATCAAACTTGGAGGTTTTAATATCATAATTGTGTGGCTTAACACTTAAATTTCTGAGCTTAAACTCTCCCATATCCATGTTCTGAACAATAAGCATTACGTCAAACAATGGGCTTCTGCTCATATTTCTTGGTACATTCAGCTTTTCCACCAGCTCTTCAAACTGGTAATCCTGATTTTCAAAGGCTCTTAGGGCATTCTCCTTTACCTCAGCCAAAAATTCTCTTATGGTTTTTTTGCCCTCTGGCTTGTTTCTCATTGCCAGAGTATTTACGAACATTCCCATTATGCTT
>CALJSV010000126.1 GCA_937976095.1 uncultured Clostridia bacterium
GCATAGCCGGATATATAATAGGTATCTGTAGTCTGTAAGCTTCTACAAAGTGCATTTAATTGTTCTTCGGATAAAGAAAAGGCATTGATATTGCTACTGATATTGATGATAGCAGTTATCTGCGGTACAGTTTATATCAGGTCTATTGAAAGCTCTTCAATACAGCTTTCGGAAAGCTTAGAGGAAAAGGAAGAAGTATTAAGCACCGAGAAAGAAGAGACAGTAACCACAGAGAGCAGGGCTGTGCAAATAAAGGTTTATATATGCGGAAGTGTATATAACCCGGGCATTGTTGAGATAACTGAAGGTGTACGTCTCGGAGAAGCGCTGGTGCTGGTAGGGGGAGCGCTGGATACTGCTGATCTTAATTCAGTTAATCTAGCACACAGGCTATCAGACGCTGAGATGGTATATATCCCCAAAAAGGGTGAAATAATAATTGATAAGCAGAGTAGTGTGCCTGGATTTGCCATCAAAAATGCAAGCAGCAAATCCGGAAAGGTAAATATTAATACAGCAAGCAAAAGCGAACTAGAGACACTGCCGGGTATAGGACCCTCTACTGCTGATAAAATAATTGCTTATAGACAAAAGTCTGGAGGCTTTAAAAATGCAAAGGACCTAATGAATGTTACAGGCATTGGCGAAAAAAAGTATGAAGCGATGAAGGATTTTATAACTACGCAATAGCATGGGAGTTAACTCGTTGAGCTAGCTGATACCAAGCAATGATTCTCCGAGGCGAAGAAACTGTATGCTTGCTTCAGGTTGCACCAAGGCAACAGATGCTTTGGGGTAATACATTGGTGCAACTAATCTTACGCTACGCTGACAGTTTCTAAGCCTCTTCGCAGATTGCTTTATATCAGCTAGCTCAACGAGTTAACTTAACAAATTTGTATTTACATTCTTATATGGTATAATTGAGTAGTAAAAAATAAGGAAGGAGGCGGCATTATGTCAAATAAAAAATTAAGGCTGACACAAATGACAAAAAGCTCGGGCTGAGCAGGTAAAATAGGTCCGGAGACCTTGGCACAGGTTCTGTGTCATTTACCTAAATTTAATGATTCTAACTTAATAATTGGAGCGGAGACCTCTGATGATGCCGCTGTATATAGAATCGATGATGAAAAAGCACTGATACTTACTACGGATTTTTTCACTCCTGTTGTAGATGATCCCTACACCTTCGGTCAGATTGCAGCAGCAAACTCTCTGAGTGACGTATACGCAATGGGAGGTAGACCTGTTACTGCAATGAACATAGTATGCTTTCCTACCTGCTTGCCCTTGGATGTGCTTACGGAAATACTTAAGGGTGGGGCAGATAAGGTGGCTGAAGCAGGTGCAATAGTCATTGGGGGTCATACAGTAGAGGATGATGTGCCGAAGTTTGGATTATCCGTAATGGGGATGGTACATCCTGAAAAAATAGCTGCAAATACAGGAGCAAAGGAAGGGGACTACCTTATACTAACCAAGCCCTTAGGTATTGGAATAATCAATACTGCAATAAAGGCTGACCTTGCAGATGATGAGCTAAGGAGCAAGGCAATTTTTAATATGGCATACCTTAACAAGGATGCTTGTGAAGCCATGCTGGAGGTTGGTATAAACGGCTGTACCGATATTACTGGCTTTGGTCTTTTGGGGCATGCTTATGAGCTTGCAGAAGGCAGCAATGTGACTATAGAGCTATGGTCTGACTGCCTGCCTATTCTAGAAGAAAGCATCGACCTAGCTAAGATGGGAATAATACCGGCAGGTGCCTATAATAATGCAAAATACCTTGAAGGGAAGATCAGCTTATCCAAAGAAATAGAACAGCATACAGTGGATATAATGTATGATCCTCAAACCTCAGGAGGCTTGCTCATTTCAGTTTCAAAGGATAAGCATGAGGCTCTTATGGAGAAGCTGAAACAAAAGAACAAATGTGATTTTGCAGTAATTGGCAGAGTTAAGAATAAGTCAAATTATGCAATTGAGGTGCTGTAAATGGAAATAAGAAAAAAGCTATTAAGCAGTATTCCTGCAGTAGATGAGGTGCTTAAAAGCAGAAGTATAGAGAGTTTATTAGAAGAGTATCCAAGGACAGTAGTTACGGATTCAATAAGAGAATATCTTAATGAACACAGAACAGAGGTTTTAAGGGGAGGCTTTGATAATGACAATATCAAAGAACCTGATATTGAATACTTTGTCACAGGAATTATAAAAAAAGTAGAAGCCACTATGAAACATAGACTTGTAAGTGTAATAAATGCTACGGGAGTCATACTCCATACAAACCTTGGAAGGGCAGTGCTTAGTGAAGAAGTCAACGAAATGCTGATAAAGATAGCTTCACGATATTCAAATCTGGAACTGGAACTAAGCACCGGAGAGAGAGGTTCAAGGTACAGCCATGTTGAGGAGCATATATGCAGGCTGACAGGTGCAGAGGCTGCAATGGTGGTTAATAACAATGCAGCGGCTGTGCTTCTGGTTCTTAGTACTATGGCTAGGGACAAGGAGGTAGTTGTTTCTAGGGGTCAGCTTGTTGAAATAGGAGGATCCTTCAGGATCCCTGAGGTGATGGAGCAGAGTGGTGCGGTTTTGAGAGAGGTCGGAGCAACAAACAAGACTCACCTTCGTGACTATGAAGGTGCTGTAAATGAAAAAACAGCTGCTCTTATGAAGGTACATACCAGCAATTATAAGATATGCGGTTTCACAAAGGAAGTAAGCAGTGAGGAGCTTGTAGAGCTGGCAGCCAAGCTGGAGCTGCCCACTATTGAAGACCTGGGAAGTGGTGTTCTGATAGATCTTACCAGGTATGGGTTGCCCTATGAGCCTACGGTTCAAAGCTCTATAAAAGCAGGTATAGACATCGTAACCTTCAGTGGCGATAAAATGCTTGGAGGTCCGCAGGCCGGCATAATTGCAGGCAAGAAGCATTATATAGACAAAATGAGAAAAAACCCATTAACGAGGGCCTTCAGAATAGACAAGCTGACTCTTGCTGCACTTGAAGGAACACTGAGGCTGTACTATGATGAGGAAAAGGCAGTTGAGAGCATCCCTCTTTTAAGAATGCTTACACTGACATTAGAGCAGCTGGAGCATAGAGCGGAAGAACTCAAAAGAAAGCTTGAGGCAATAATAGGCAAGAGCTGTTCTGTATATGTAACTGATGAGTTTTCTGAGGTTGGAGGAGGATCAATGCCTATGCATAAACTTCCGACAAAGGCTGTGGCCATAAAGACTCATAGTATATCAGCTGACAGACTGGATAGCAGACTGAGAGCCTATAAAATACCGGTGATAACAAGAATTAGCAGAGATGCAATGCTCTTAGATATAAGGACTATTATGGATGACGAGTATGATACTATTACTGAAGCCTTTGAGTGGGCTTTAATGGAGAACCAGCAGGAAAAGTAGGAAGGTGGGGGCTTTCGATGAAAGATGTAATCATAGGTACAGCCGGACATATAGATCATGGAAAGACAACTCTAATAAGAGCGCTTACCGGAAGAGATACTGATCGCTTAAAGGAAGAGAAGGAACGAGGTATATCTATTGAGCTGGGCTTTACCTGGTTTGATCTGCCCAGCGGTAAGAGGGCTGGGATTGTGGACGTTCCTGGTCATGAGCGCTTTATAAAGAATATGCTTGCCGGTGTAGGCGGAGTGGATATAGTTGTTTTGGTCATAGCTGCAGATGAAGGAGTTATGCCTCAAACAAGAGAGCACCTCAATATACTTAAGTTGCTTCAGGTAAAAAAAGGTATAATTGCCCTAACAAAAATGGATATGATAGATGCCGAGTGGCTAGAGCTGGTAACTGAGCAGGTGAGGGAAGAGGTTCAGGATTCCTTCTTAAAGGATGTAAGCATTATTCCTGTATCTTCTACAAAAGGGTATGGATTGAAAGAGCTGATAACAGAGATTGATGAACTGGCAGAGCAAGCTGATAACAGGAGAGGTGATGGAATATTCAGGCTGCCCATTGACAGAGCCTTTACTATAACAGGCTTTGGTACCGTTGTCACAGGAACTCTGATTTCAGGAAGCGTAAGTGAAGGTGATAGGGTAGAGATATTTCCTATTAAAAAAGAAACCCGAATAAGAACCGTTCAGGTGCATGAGAACAGCGTGAAGACTGCAACGTCAGGTCAAAGAGTAGCACTAAATATTGCCAATATTAGATTAGACGAGCTTGAGAGAGGAAATGTACTTGCAAGCCCTGGAAGCATGCTTCCAACAATTATGATCGACGCTCGAATGGAAATGCTTAAGGATGCTGAGCGAAGTATTGATAACAGGGATCGACTGCGTTTATACCATGGAACAGCCGAGGTTATGTGCAGGGTTATTTTACTGGACAGAGAAGAGCTTAAACCGGGCGAGAGTGCATTTGTTCAGCTCCGCTTAGAGGAGGAGATTGCTTGTCAGAAGGATGACAGGTTCGTAATACGCACATATTCTCCTATGATAACAATAGCAGGAGGAACAATACTTGATTCTAATCCTCCGAAGCGAAAAAGGTTTAAAGAAGATGTAATTGAAGAATTAAAAATAAAAGAGCAGGGCAATCCGGCAAAAGTGATTGAGCAATATATACTAAAGAATAGTCAAAAGTACCAGGAGCGAAAAGAAATAATAAAGATGACCGGAAATATTAGCGAAGAATACTTCTCGAGTCTTGTAAATGAGCTTATTACTGAAGGCGCTATAATTGATTTGCATATAGGAGAAGAAAACTATCTGCTTCACATGCAATTCATTAAGGAGTTGGGCACCAAGCTAAGTGATATGCTAGAGGCATACCACAAAAAAAATCCTCTTAAGCCCGGCATATCAAAGGAAGAAGTTAAGTCAAAGCTTATCGAAAATGTAAAGCAAAGGCTGTCTGATGCTATATTTTCCATCTTTGAAGAAATGGGTATTATAAAGCTTGATAATCAATATATATCTTTAAAAAGCTTTAAAATAGAGTTTAATAAAATGCAGCTGCAGATAAGGGATTTTATAATGGAACGCTTCAAGGGCAGCAGTTTTAATCCACCTAAACCAGCTGAGCTAATTACTGAGAAAAGATATAATGAGGGCCAGTTTAAAATGGTATTTGACGCTCTATTAGACAGTGGAATGCTTGTAAGAGTGGATGAGGATATTGCCTTTACCAAAGATGCATATGATAAGGCTGTTGAGGTTGTAAGAACGCATATAAAGGATAATGGAGCTATCACCCTTGCGGAATTTAGGGACCTCTTAAATACCAGCAGAAAATATGCCATGGCTCTCCTTGACAGCTTTGATCAGGCAAAAATAACAAAAAGGGTAGAGGATAAAAGAATACTGTATTAGAAGTAGAAGGAGCAGCTAGAACTGCTCCTTTGTATATTTATTAACTGCATACACACCAAAATTACATTTTCGACAAAACCAGAGCAAATAGACTGTAAAATAACAAAAAAATACTGATAAAAATGCAAAAACATGTTATATTATACTTACCAGATATAATATTTATACTCTAGAGGTAAAGTATATGATAGAAAGTTTTAGGAGTTCAAAGGAATATCTTTTTAGTGAGCTTTTGAGGTTGTATATAGAAAACAAGTCATTGAAGGAAAGCTTTTCTAGAGAATTTAATCAGACAGACACGCCAATATCAGTTTCGACTATCAATGAAGGCAGGTTTGTAGAGGCTAATAATGCTTTTTTAGAGTTTTTTGAATACTCTAGGGGAGAGGTTATTGGCAGGACCTCGAAGGAGCTTGGTATATTTGTTGATTTTGAGGATCGGCAGAGTATAGCAAGGCTTGTGCTTGAAAAGGGTTTGATAAGGGATAAGTCAGTAAAGGTAAGGTCTAAAAACGATAATGAAATGCTTTGCAGCTTTTCTGGAGATATTATCCATACTAAGGGAGAATCCTTTTTTATTACTATATGCAAAAGCATAACCACTCAAAGGACTGCAAAAAAACATAGCTATGTTACACTAGAGTCAAATATTTATGTAAATGAGGAGCTCTTAAGTAGGGATTTGGCTTGGAATAGAAACTTTGTTGCATTGGAAGAGCAGGATATTTATAAAACGAGCAGCTACAGTGCAGTGCCTAATCTTGAAGAGATAATAGGTCTTAAGAAGAACAACATGGATGAAAAAGAGTATTATTCTGTTTTGAAAGGTCTCAATGAAAGCAATTGCAGATTAAACGAATATATGAGATACATAAAGAACAAGATTATCAGTATATGATAATCTTTTTTTGTGGCGGGAGTATGTGGGAATCGAACCCACCAAGGAAGCTACCAACCCCCCAAAACGGTTTTGAAGACCGCAGGGCACACCAGCACCCATCTACTCCCGTATTATTGCACGCTCTAAATATTAGCATAAATGAATTTAAAAAGCAATACTCTAATATTTTGAAATCCATTATTGGTATCGGTTTGAGGCTCTGATCATATCATATTTCACCTGTTCTATTATCCTACGAACCATTTCTCCCCCAACCTTGCCACAGTCCTTTGCAGTATAAGAACCCTTATCTTCGATTGTAAAATCTATACCTAAATCTTCAGCTACTCTGTTTTTAAGGCTGTTTAATGCATTTTCTGCTTCAGGCACCAAAATTCCGGTGCGCCTTTTTCCTATATTCCTTCCCGGTATTGTTCTATATGAAGTATCAGTATTTCTCTTCACAAAAATTACCACCTTTCTAAAAATCTGAGCTATTGTGCTTAGAGTTTCTTACTTATAGTGTTTCTTGGAATGAGAAATAAATGAGTTGAAAATATAGGCATATTAAATGACATTTACTATTTTTAGAACATCAGTCATGAAAAATATTATTGCAGGCAAGGTTACTAT
>CALJSV010000127.1 GCA_937976095.1 uncultured Clostridia bacterium
ATCTTCAAATCCCTTGATAGCCCAAAGTCACTTATTCCATATACTATTCCGAAGTTAACTGCTTTAGCCCTTGACCTCATAATAGGAGTCACCTTGTCAATTTCAACTCCAAACACCTCAGAGGCTGTTCTTGTATGAATATCCTGATCGTTCACAAAGGCATCGATCATAGTTGGGTCATCAGATATATGTGCAAGTACCCTTAGCTCTATCTGTGAATAATCGGCATCTACTAAAATATGATCATCATCAGAAGGAATAAAAACCTTCCTTATGAGCCTTCCATTTTGTGTTTTTACGGGTATGTTCTGAAGGTTAGGATCAGTGCTGCTTAGCCTTCCTGTTGCAGTTACGGTCTGGTTTAGCTTGCTATGTATCCTTCCTGTTTCCGGATTAATAATACCAATCAAACCATCTACATAGGTTGATTTAAGCTTTAAGAGCTGTCTGTATTCAAGCAGCTTTTCAATTATAGGGTGCTTGTCGCTCAGGGCTTCTAACACCTCGACATCAGTTGAGTAACCAGTCTTGGTCTTTTTTACAACAGGAAGCCCAAGCTTATCAAATAAAATAACTCCCAGCTGTTTGGTGGAATTTATATTAAATTCCTCACCGGAATACTCGTATATACCTTTTGTCAGAGCTTCAATTTGCTGTCCAAACTCAAACGATAGCAATTCCAAGGCCTTTTTGTCAACTCTAAAGCCCTCATGCTCCATATCAGCAAGTATTTTTACTAGGGGCAGCTCCACTTCATAATATAGCTCATCCATACCAAGCTTTGATATCTCTTCTCTAAGAATTTCGCAAACCTCTCTAATAACTAAAACACTGCTGCAATAAAGCTCCTTAGGCTCTCCTGCTTTACTTGTATAATCCTCAATAGAAGCGCCCTTATAGTTGTAGTAGATTTCCTTTAGTGAATACGAGCCCTGAGATGGATTTAATAGGTAGCTCGCCAGCATTGTATCAAAATCAATATTTATAACAGCTATGTCTAGACTCGTTAAGAAGAGTACATCCTGCTTAATGTCGTGACTAAGCTTCTTGATATCCTGCGCCTCCATAAGTTGCTTAATGTAAGGAATTGTGCTGTCATTAATATTGAAAAAGCATTGGCACTTGTCAGTGCAGAAGTAAATATAGTCTAAGAGCTGTGTTTCACCCTTACATATTTTAAAAACAAGCTTTCCTTCATGCTTCGCTCCTGTTATTAGCTCCTCTAGCTCTGCTTTATCGGTAAGCTCTTTAATATTTAGCTCTACTTTTATGTCAGCTTCACTACTATCACCAGTTGTGCCAAGCTTTTCAAGCAGGCTTCTAAACTCAAGCTCCTTATAAAGCTCTGCCAGTCTTTGTCTGTCTACTTCTTTGACTCTAAAGCTTTCGAGAGGCTCAGCTATAGGTACATCTCTAACTATAGTTGCCAATCTTTTGGATAGTACAGCTTGCTCCTTATATTCCTCCAGCTTTTCTCTCAGCTTGTTCTTTTTTATACCTTCAATGCTTGAAAGCACCGCTTCAAGCTTATCATACTGCTTTATAAGCTCTAGTGCTGTCTTTTCCCCAACTCCGGGAACTCCGGGGATATTATCAGAGGCATCTCCCATAAGACCCTTCATATCTATAACCTGATCAGGTCTTATCTGATAATCCTCCATAAGCCTTGCATCGTCATATTCCACAATATCCGTTATGCCCTTCTTGGTAATCAAAACATGTACATTATCGCTAATCAGCTGAAAAGCATCTCTGTCGCCTGTTATTATTAGGGTTGGCAGCTGCATTTCATCAGTGTGCCTTGATATCGTCCCTATGATGTCATCTGCTTCAAAGCCATCAAGCTCAACCTGTGCAATGTTCATAACCTTTATAATTTCCTTTAAAAGCGGGATCTGAACAGCCATTTCCTCCGGCATCTTTTTTCTGTTCGCCTTGTACTCCACATACTCTTTATGCCTGAAGGTAGGCGCTTTCCTGTCAAAAGCTATGCTGATATGTGTAGGCTTTAGCTCATCAATAATTTTATTTAACATATTAATAAATCCATATATAACGTTTGTGTGCTGTCCCTTGGAATTAGTCAACTGAGGCAAAGCATAAAAAGCCCTGTGCATCAAGCTGTTTCCATCAATTAAGACAAATTTTTCGTTATTCATTAAAAGCTCCTCCAAAAATCCAACAATAATATTTTATATTATTTCCACTCAAAATAAAAAAACCCTTCATAAAATGCAAAAAAGAAAGAACTTGCTTTTTTTAAAGCAAGCTCTATATATATTTATGCGTTTAGAAAATTCTATAAGTTCTTCTTATTCTTTTTTCTTTTAAGTATAATTGCAAATATTAAAACAGGAACGCCAATCATTATTATTACTGGTAACGCTGATACTATAAATACAAACAGTCTCTCAAGTCCCATACGAATATTATTTATAGTTCTCACAAAGCCTTTTTGTGCTCTTTCCCACAGATTTGATACATTTACGCTTTGTATCTCTTCTTCCTTAACCTCTGTAAGATTAATATATATTGTAGAAAGCTGAACCAAATGATCCCAGTTTTTCAGATTTCCTCTCATTAGGTCAATAGAGGTTCTGACATTGCTAAGCTCAAATTCAATCCTTAATATCTCATCTACAGTTGTAGCCTTATTAGTCATTAGCTCCTGAAGCTTCTTCTCCTTCACCTCAAGATTTGTGACCGCGGCCTCAGTATCTCTATACTGTGTAGTTATATCATTCCCGCTGATATTCTCATTTTCAACCTCACCCATTGCCTTAATGCTATTAAATATACTGTCAAAGCTGGCTTGAGGCACTCTTATCACTACACTTGCAGATTTTACAGTAGTTTGCTTGATTACTCTCCCGCCGTATTTATCCTCAACCAGTATGGAGCTTACTGTATTAACGGTATTATTGTATACCTGTGAGTTTTCAACATAACCGCCGCTTTCTTCTGCTATTGTCCTTATTTCATTTACTCTGGCATCCAAATTTTCAGCCTTCACGGTCATGCTGCCTGACTTAATAACCTTCCTGCCGTCCATTGACCTTGAAGCGACCTGATTTGAGCTATCTGCTGTCGTAATCACTGTAAACTCAGTACTATTTGGGGCTATAGCAGCGACGTCAGTCAATGCCTCGCTAAAGGTTACACTTATTTCATCTGCATTGGTGCCTGTTACTGATGTGATCTGAGGCATCACCGCACTTTTCTCAGCTTCCATCCCCGCAGCCGGAGCACCAACTGTATAGCTTGTATCAAAGCTGTTGGATGTAAATAAATCCTGCCTCATACCATTATCTGCTACGCTTTCAGTCTTCTTGCCCATGAGCAGTGAGGAACCGTTTATTGAAACTGCAACTACTAATACTGCAGCAACCAAGCCGGAGGCAATCTTCCAAGTGGAGGGTTTTTTCCACTTTGCTGTATCAAAGAAGCTCTTGACCTTGCCTGTTGTCTTCGTTTCTTCTAAAAGTCTTGCATGTAGCTCTTCATGAAAGTCTTCCGGTAGCTCAGCTTCTTCAAAGCCGCTGCATTCCGTAACAACTTCCAGCAGAAGCTCATACTCTTCCCTGCAATCCATACACTGCTGTAAATGCTTCTCAAGACCAAGCTTATCTATTTCATTTATATCTCTATCTATATATGAAGACATTAAGTTTCTCGCCAATTCGCACTTCATCTAATATCCCTCCCTTCACTTAGTTAGACGCTATACGCTTTAGAAAGTTCCAAGCGCAGCCTTAATTTATCTTTCAACAGGTTTCTAGCCCTGTTTATCCTTGATTTAACAGTTCCTATGGAGCAGGATAATATCTCCGATATCTCTTCATAGCTGAAGCCTTGTATATCCCTGAGCACTATAACACTCTTATACTCCTCCGTCAGCTCATTTATCGCCTTTATGATTATTTCTTTATTTTCCTTACGCTGATACATCTCCTCAGGCGTCTCTGTATCTGACTTCAGCTCAAGCTTTATCTCTCCATCCTCAGTCTCAAAGCCTCCATCCACTGATACGGTTTTGTTGTTTTTCCTTCTTCTTACTTCATCAAGACATACATTTGTCACTATTCTATACATCCATGTTGAGAAAGCAGATTGCTCCTTAAAGCTTGATATAGACTTATAGATCCTTATCAAGGCTTCCTGAGTCATATCCTTAGCATCTTCCTCGTTTCCCATTATTCTTAAAGCTATATTATAAGCCTTTCTCTCATAGGCAGCAACAAGCGCTTCAAAGGATTTGATATCTCCAGACTTGCTGCTTTTTATCAGCAGTCTATCATGCTCGTTCATTCCCGTACCCCCTCCTATCTAAACATACTACATAAATATAATACACCAACACAAAATATATTTCCACTTTTATACATATATTCAAAAATAATTACAATTATGGTCTTACTTATAATAGACGAAAAAAGTTCAAGCTTTGTTCCAATATATAAAAAAGATTTAAATAAAAAAATTGCAGTACTACAAATGTGTTACTGCTAAAAGCTAATGTTATTATATATTAAGATATTTTTGTATGCAAGGAAATATAAGGAAGTATGGCTTATGAAACCTCTACATTTTTTGATTTTCTATATGGATGAAACAAGGAGCTGACTACCTCCAGATCATGATTTATAACTGCGGTAGCATGATGCAGAAAGTCCTTTGCAATATAGTATCTCAAATCGACGAAACTAAAGCTGTAGCCATCCTCCACTTTTTCACATTCTATATGAAAAACAGGCGTAAACTCTCTGAAAAATTCAGCCAGAGTAGTATTCATGACCATTTCCTGTAGCTCCTGCTCTATGTTGTCCAGCACGCTTATAATCCTGTGCTTTCTTGGATAAATATTGATTTCACCTATGATTTTTTGTTCTTCAGTTATTATTATAAAATGCCACTTAATGAGTCCAATCATTGATGGCAGTATTCTTATATATTTGATATTGTACAGGCTTTCGTAGTTATCCATAATAATGCTTCTTACTCTTTTTCTCATATGGTATCTTAATCCAAGATAGTATATAAAAGCTGAACCAATCATATACGGTGGTATATGAGCTTTAAATACCGGGAAAATTATAAGTGACGCTAAAATTATAAGCATTGGGTCATATATCAGAAGTAAATCAAAGGTAAGCTTTTTTTTGTAAAAGGGCCAAAGTATTTCTGCCCCGTATGAATTTGTTAAATCTAGTAGTACATGGGATAAACAGCCCATAAATGACATTGTAAGCAGCTTCCATATGGATGCAGTTCCAAATGCTAACCATAATACCATAGTGATGCCTATTGAAAAAAGCATAAGGGCAGGTATCGAATGAGATAATCCCCTGTGGTTTTTCAGATAGCTATAATCACCCTTTATCTGCATTACTATATCAATATCAGGAATGACTGCACCCGCTACACAAGCAAGCATAGCAGGGTTCATCAAGCTGATTGGCTCTCCCGAGAGGACAGCCAGGCTTAATCCCACTACTGCGTGAGTTAGTGGATCCATCGTGTTTTCCTCCATTTCTATTGATAAACCGTAGTGCGATTTACCTACATTATATCAGTATGCAGACAACTTATAAAATGCAATTGCTGTAAATACTTTTTTCTACAAAAATATAGAAACTGAGCTGCAATTATGTATTGCTTTTTAAGAGTCTATATGTTATCATATATTACGTAGCTGTGCCGAAGTGGCGGAATGGCAGACGCACATGACTCAAAATCATGCGCCCTCAAAGCGTGTCGGTTCGAGTCCGACCTTCGGCACCATTTATTTGTTTGATTAGCTTTACTCTAAGAGTAAAGCTTTTTTATTTGTATAATAGTAAAAAAAGAACTGCATTACTGCAGTTCTTGGTTATTTTTTGCTTCACCATTTAGTTTTTGAATCTTTATCTTAGATATCCTCTTATCATCCACCTCTTCTATTCGGAAGCCAATGCTGTCGTGCTGCACTTCGTCTCCAACCTCAGGTATTTTTCCGGATAGGCTGAGCACCATGCCGCTTATTGTATCAAACTCCTCCTCAAGGATCTCCAGGTTCATTATATCGTTTATTTCGCTAATGCTAAGCATACCATTTACTATATATGTACTTTCGCTGAGCTTTTCATACTCAACAACTACTTCATCATATTCATCAAAGATATTTCCTACTATTTCCTCCAGAAGGTCTTCAATGGTAATCAGTCCTGCTGTTCCACCGTACTCGTCTATGACTATAGCTATATGAGTTTTGGATTTTTGCATTTCCTTAAAGAGCTCATCTATCTTTTTATACTCAGGCACAAAGAAGGCCGGTCTTATTATATCCTTTAGAGATACCTCCCACTCCATCTTTCGCTTAATCATGCTAAACAAGTCCTTAACATATAAAATACCGATTATTTTGTCAATTGATTCTTCATATACAGGTATTCTTGAGAAGTTTTCCTCAACTATAATGTCGAGCATCTCTTCTAAAGTAGTATCAGCTTCTATAGCAATAATATGGGTTCTGGGAGTCATAACTTCCTTTGCAACGGTATTATCAAACTCAAAAATGCTGTTTATCATATCCGTTTCAGTTTCCTGAAAGATCCCCTTCTCCTCACCCACATTTATCATTAATCTTATTTCCTCTTCTGTTATATGGTCGCTGTTTATTGTTGCAGAGCCACCCAATAGCTTAACGATGATATTTGTTGAAGCAGTAAGCAGCCTGACTGCAGGAGAAGTAATTTTAGAGACACCATTAATAATTCTTGCGACTGATATGGCGATTTTCTCAGAGTTTTCA
>CALJSV010000128.1 GCA_937976095.1 uncultured Clostridia bacterium
CCTTGATTCAGCCGATCGGCTGAATCAAGGAACCTGTCCCCATGTGTCAAAACTTACATTTTCTTGGGTTGGAAATAGCCTCCCAGGGAGGATCTTATGTCCATGGTGGTTACGAAGGCGCTGCTTTCGTTTTTATCTAGCAGTGTATAGAGGGCTTTTATCTTCTTTCTTTCAAGTATTACGTTCAGCATGTAGCGTTTGCCATCTCTGCCTTCGCCTTCGAATACTGTTACTCCGTAGCCTGAGTCTCTTAGCTTTTCTACTATGCCATTGGAGATGTCTTTTATTATTATTTGAGCTATAAGCCTGCCTATTGATAGCCTTTCTTCTATTTTACTGCCTACAAAGTTGCCGCTGGCATAGCCTGCGCAGTATGCGACTATATATATCGGGTTATTGAGGCTGCCCACCACCTTACCAAGTATGATTATGTATATCATGACTTCAAAAAAACCAATGCAGGCAGCAATGCGCCTGTAGCCCTTGACCAATAGGATCATTCTCAAGGTTCCCATTGATACATCCACTATGCGGGCAAAAAAGATAAACAGTGTCTGAAATAAAACGTCCATATAGCTAACCCCCTAGGAATTTTCTTTATTTATTATTATAGCATTTTTTGCCGGACTATTACATTCTAAGAATTTTCAACTTTATGGCTAAACCGTTGACAATATCGCAATAATATCTAATAATATTAGAGTACGTGTTATCCCACAGAACATCTAAATCAGGAGGAAGCTATGCGAATTCGACACAAGCCTAATGCCGTGCCAGAAATGCAAAAACACGGAGATATAGTTTTATTTAATCCGGAAAAAAACAAAGGGAAATGGAAAGAGGTTTTTGGCCGCTCCAATCCTATACATTTGGAGCTGGGAATGGGAAGAGGAAAATTTCTAACCGCACATGCCGAAAACAATCCTGACATTAATTATATAGGCATGGAGAAAAAGAACGAGGTAATAATAGTAGCTCTTCGAAAGGTCCTTGAAAAGGAGCTTAAAAACATTAGGCTGGTTTCCTTTAATGCTGTTTATATAGATAGTGTTTTTGAAGAAGGGGAGATAAACACCCTATACCTTAACTTCTCTGATCCATGGCCAAAGGACAGACATGCCAAGAGAAGACTGACTCATAAGGGCTTCCTCGAAAAGTACAAGCTGCTGCTCACGAAGGATGGGCACATTGAGTTTAAAACTGACAACCGCCCGCTCTTTGATTTCTCAGTGGAAGAATTCAAGTCCGCAGGCCTTGAGCTTGAAGCTGTTACTTATGATCTCCACAGCCTTCAGGATCCTCATAATATAACCACAGAATATGAAGAGAAGTTCTCTCAAATGGGAATAAGTATAAACAGGCTTATTGCACGAGTGAATAAATAACAAAGCAGGGTGCGCCTTAATTGAAGTGCATCCTGCTTTTAGCTTTAGTCCAGGAGTAGGAAGTTGAAGCCGTTTTTATCTATATACTCTATAAAGGCTTTAACTATATCAGGGTCAAACTGAGTCCCTGAGTTTTTCTTTATTTCCTCAAGGGCTTGCTCATAGCTCATATGGGTTGTTCTATAGGCTCTTGTCGTCGTCATAGCATCAAAGCTGTCCGCTATTGCTATGACACGTGCCCCCATAGGAATATCGCCGCCGCTTAGCCCGTATGGATAGCCTTTTCCGTCATATCTTTCATGATGGTGCTTTACCATATCAATTATTCCATCAAAAATTTGAAGTGGCTTAAGCATATTAACTGCAAATATTGGGTGCTGCTTTATAAATTCAATATCCTCACTAGTCAGCTTTTCCTTTTTGTTCAATATATCTCTGCCTAGCTCCAGCTTTCCTATGTCGTGCAGCAGTGCAGCAACTCTTATGTTCTCCTTTTCTGTGTCATCTATCCCCAGTTGGTCCGCAATTATGCTTGAGTATTTTACTACTCCCTCAGTATGAGTATAGGTATACTCATCCATAGCATCTATAACCGACAAGAAGGCTTTGCTCATATAGGTAATGGCCTTTCCGCCTTCATCTATGTCGTTTTTCAAGGTGTTAAAGATTGTATAAAAATAGCCTACCTTGCCTTTGTTATGGTATTTTGTCCTTATCAGGCGATCCTGAGCAGCATCCATAAGCTGCTCCATATCCACAGCATCCTTTGGATAATTGGCCATTCCGCAGGATACAGTAATACGTCCTCCGGGCATTCTTTCCATGTGCAGAAAGCTATGCTCGTTTATCTCTTTAGTAATTTCATTTATTGTATCTAGCGCTTGTTTATAATCTACTCTGTTTAAAATTATTCTAAATTCATCTGTGCCGTCAAAGCATACCCTACCGTTATCAGCTACCACTTCATCGACTATCCTGCTGATTATATCAGATATCACTCTTAGAGTGTTATCAAGCTGCTGTCTTCCAGCCACCTCTCCATAATGTCTGAAGTGATCAATATCTATAAGTATTACTGATACTGTGCTGCTGTCCATTTTAGCTTCGTAAAAGGCATACTTTAGGTAGGTTCTAAAATACCTCTTGTTATAGCATCCTGTTATATCATCCCTATAAACCAGATACTCTAGCTCTTCGTTTTTTGCTTCTATATCCCGAGCATGCTTTTGGAGCTCATTACTCATTATTTCAAATTCCTCTGTTAGCGTGGTAAGCTCATCGGTGGTTTTATTAACCTGTACCGCTTCATTACCTCTTAGCTGCTTCACCTTATCTCTGAGTACCTTTATGGGCTTCATTATATTGCTTCTGATAAAATATAGCAAAAGCATGCCAAGCACATACGTTATACATATGGCAGTTATCAGTCCCTTTTGAAAACTAGCTCGCGTATCTTCGATAAAGCTTCCGTTCTCTTTGATGTATAGATAGGCAACAGAAGAATTTGTATAGTCGCTTATTTGGTCTATGTGTACACGCTCATAAACATCTTTTTTATGTGAAAATACACTGACACTTCCTTTGGCTTTAGATATAGTAGTATTTTCATCAACAATTCCTTTGCCATTATAAATAAAATCACTGCTAAAATTATAAGACGAAGGGAACTTTTCCAGTATTTCCTTATCTAGTTTTCGCCCCATTATAAGTATACCATTGCTTTTTTCCGTAAAGCCGTGATCTACGATTTGGGCAAGGCTTATTATGAATAGTTCGTTTCCAATGTCTGCAAGCGTGGCAAACTCTCTGCCTGTTCGGGCAATGTTGATAAACTTTTTAGCATCTCTATAAAATCCATCTACATCCTCATTTACAAATACAATATTGCCTTGCTTGTCCAAAATATAAATAAGCTCAACCTTCTTGTGTGAGGACTGAATTGTAAAAACATCTTTCAGCCAAGCATAATCGCGAGTCTCTACCCCGTCGTACATATCAGACCAATGTGAGTAGTCTATATTATCAATATGAAGGTTTTGCATCTCATTATCCAGTGCTAGTAGTATATTTCTTCTTATGCTGGCAACTCTCTCCTCCTGGAGCTTCTCAAGCTGACCAGTAACCAGGCTGTTACTTACGTTATATAAAATAAGAATGGGTATGGTAATACTAATTATTGAGTAAACTATAAGCTTTACTTCAATATTCATCCTGAAGAATCTGCTCTTCATATTACCACCTCCATTCTATACATGTCCATGTCACTATTTTATAACATTCGCCAACTAAATACAAGAATTTACAAATATAGCTAGCACTATTCATACCACTGCTTAATCTTATCCATATTAGTTATAACTATAGTACTCTTGCCGACATGTATTGATTTTTCCTTTTTGAAGGCAGCCAGTACCCTGATAACGGTTTCTCTTGTCGTTCCTACCATATTTGCAAGCTCCTGCCTTGAAATGTTAAGATCCAGCTCTATTCCGTCGGTCGTCTTTCTTCCATAATCCTCTGCAAGCTTTAGAAGGGACTGAGCTGTTCTGGCATAGGTGTCATACAGCGCAAGGTTCCTTACCTTTGTCTGAGCCTCTATAAGCCTTTTGTTGAGGTACTTGATAAGGCACAGTGACAGCTTTGGATTTTCTTCGATTAGCTTTTCAAGCTCAGCATTTTTTATCATCCCAACTTCTGCATCCTCTAGCACCTCTGCTGTTGCAGGGTAAGGAGTTTTACTAAAAAGGGTGACCTCTGCAAACACATGACCTTCGTTTAGTATATGAAGTATATGCTCTCGACCATCAGCTGAGAGCTTGGAAATCTTGATAAGCCCGGACTTTATGTAGAAAAATGCTTCTCCCGGCTCACCCTCCATAAACAGTATCCTCCCCTTAGCATAGCTTCGGATTATTGATATACTGTTTATCTTTTCCATATACTCTTCGTCAAGCTCATTAAAAATACTTATCTGTCTTAAATAATCATATTTACTCATACACATCTCCTGCAATAAAAATATATCTTAATTATACAATATGTACGCCGCTACCTCAATTAAACAAATAAAAAGTCGGCTTCAGAAAATATCTAAAACCGACTTTATAGCTATTATTACGTGTTCATATCTGAAGCAGCTTCATGCTTTCTGTCAGCTTGCTCATACTGTCTGCCGCCAGGTCTTACTACGTCAACTATATTGATGCAGTGGTCACTTATTCTCTCCAGGTTTGTAAGGGCATCTAAGAATATTACGCCTGCATTAATGTTGCACTCGCTTCTGTTAAGTCTTGCAATATGAGTATTCTTAAATCTTTCCCTCAGCTCGTCAACCTTGCTTTCATATAGCTCAACATTATCTATATAGGCAACATTTTCTGTCTTGAGAGCTTCCAGCGCATTGGATATAGCCAGATCAACGTTTTCCTGTATGCTCTTAAGCTCTTCTATAGCCATATTCGAGAAATTAATGTTGTTTTCTATACTGTACTCTGCTATCTCAGCAAGATTCTCAGCGTGGTCACCCATTCTTTCTACGTCATGGATTGTATTAAACATTGCTGTCATCTTATATCTTTGCTCATCGCTCAAAGCAGTATTTGAAACTAATACGAGGTATTCTGAAATTTGCTTTTCAAGCTCATTTAAAATCTTTTCATTTTCGTAAAGCTCTTTAATTACCTTTTCATCCTTGGTAATCATAGCATTTACGCCTCTTGCCACGTTCTCTCTGGCAATTTCACCCATTCTTACTATTTCCCTTACTATTTGACCAGCCGCAACTGATGGAGTTTCAAGTATTCTCTTATCAAGATACTTAAGCTCAAATTGGTCTTGCTTATCTTCACCCGGTACTACCTTAGTGACAAATCTGATAAGCAGTGCCGCAAAGTGGATTTGTACTGCAGTATTTACTACATTGAATATCGTATGTGCATTTGCTATCTGACTTACTACATCACCAGTTAACCTTTGTACTATGTAGTATAGTGGATTCAGCAGTATCAGGAAAATAAGTGTACCAATGAGGTTAAAGGTTAAGTGTATTACTGCCGCTCTTCTAGCTGTAACTGTGGCTCCTATACTTGCAAGTAAAGCAGTTACACAGGTACCGATATTATCACCAAATAGTATCGGCAGTGCTGCAGTAAGAGGTATCAAGCCTTGGAAGGCTAACGCCTGAAGTATACCTATTGTTGCGCTACTGCTTTGCACCAACACTGTTAAGCCTATACCTACCAACACTCCAAGGAATGGATGATGCGAAAGATTTACCATAAGGTCATTAAACCACACAGCTTCCTTAAGAGGCTTCATTGCATCGCCCATCATTTCCATACCCATAAAAAGAATACCAAAGCCTATCAAGAATTCACCAAAGTGCTTTATGGATTTCTTTTTAGCAAGCATCAAGATAATTATGCCAAGTATTATGGTATACGGAATCATCTGCTTGAATTTAAAAAGCGCTATCAGTTGTGCTGTAGCCGTTGTACCTATGTTGGCACCCATTATGACCCCAACTGCCTGAGTAAGGTTCATAATGCCTGAGTTAACAAGACCTACTACCATAACCGTAGTAGCACTACTGCTTTGTACAACCGCAGTAATTACTGTTCCAAACAGAACTCCCAAATATTTATTGTTTGTCAAAACCTCCAGAAGCTTCTTTAGTCTCGCCCCCGCTGACTTTTGCAGTGCGTCTGACATTACTCTCATGCCGTACAGGAAGATACCTAAGCCGGCAAGCAATGCAATGACCATTTGATAAGTTTTCAAGAGTACACCCCCATAATCAATATTATACCAATATATAGTATAAGACCTGTCCTACTAAGGTTCAATCGGTTAAAGCTCATTTAACCTAAATTTCAACAAGATTTTACACAAACTTAACATTAGTCGTAAAGTAATTTTCTTCTATGTAGACTTCTCCTTACTAGAGCCAAACAGTGCTTTTATATCAACTTCATTTACAAATATTGCAGCAAAAATCATAAAACAGCCTATAACCATTTTAAAAGTCATGGACTCATGCCAGAACAGTACTGATGCTATTGCTCCAAATACCGACTCCAAGCATAGTATTATTGCTGCATGTGTAGATGGTGTGTTTTTCTGCGCAAGGTTTTGTATCAAAAAAGCTGCTAGTGTACTTAATATAGCAGAGTAGATTATTCCACTCCAAACGCCTATATTAAGTGCTGCAGGTGCAGGCTCAAAAACAAGTGCTAAAATCGTACAGCATACCCCTGTAAAAAGTATCTGGATGGATGCAAGCACGTATGTATCCAGCTTGTTGGCATAGTAGCCTATGGATACTATGTGGCAAGCGAAGAAGAAAGCACAGAACAAGGTCAGCGTGTCTCCTAAGCCAAAGCTTAATGCCTCATTAAGGGATAACAGTGACATGCCGAGGAAGGCAATAGCCGCTGTAACAAAGGCTTTTTTCCCTGGAAACTTCTTTGTAACTGCTATAAGTACAAAGGGCACCAGTACTACGTTTATTCCTGTAATAAAGCTGGATTTTGCCGGTGTAGTATAGTTCGCCCCTATAGTCTGGGTAATAAAGCCCAAAGCAAGGAACACACCTACTATACAGCTGTTTCTAATATCTCCTATAGATGCCTTTTTTATTCTTGGGAAAAAAACAATCAGCATAATAAGTCCTGCTATCATAAATCTAACAGCCAAAAAATACAGTGGCGTAATTGCAGCCAGAGCATTCTTTGTAACTACAAAGCCCCCACCCCAAACCATTGCGACCAGCAGCAGGCTCAAGTCCCACATCAATGTCTTTGAAAATGCATTTTTGTTCACACAATCTCCCCCAAAGCATAATAATTTAAATGACTATAATAACAATTATATATAAATAGCGATAATAAATATAGTCTTATTATTCTCATCATAAATTTTACCGCATAATTATTTTTGAAGTTATATACAATATATAGTATAATACTTATTAATAGCTATATTAGCTAAGCTTTATAACAGGAGGGATACCAATGGATTTTTTGAGTGATATCGGCAAGAAAATTACTGAAACTGCTAAGACAGTGACTAAGAAGTCAGAAAGCCTTGTAGAAATAACAAAGCTCAACCTGGCTATCGGAAATGAAGAAGACAAGATTAAGAAGGCTTTTTTAGAAATAGGCAGCGAGCTTTATAAGAACTTCCAAAACGGCGAATCCTACGGTGATTACTTCGATACTAAATGCACAGAGATAAAGGAAATGGAAGAAAATATCGCTAAGCTTCGCGAAAGAGTTCTATCTCTTAAGGGTACAAAGACATGCACAGGCTGCAATGAGGTAATTGACGAGGATGTAAAATACTGCCCTAACTGTGGTGTAAAAACACCTGTCGAAAACGTTGAATAGACTGCCTGACTTAGGCAAAATTATAGTCACAAGCTGAGCTTGTGACTATTTATTATTTTAGAACCTTATAACCTGTCGCCGCATACCTACGTTGACCACTAGCCCAATAGCTATCATATTGGTCAAAAGAGCACTTCCGCCATAGCTTATAAACGGTAGTGGTATGCCGGTTACGGGCATTACTCCGATAGTCATGCCTATGTTTTCAAAAACATGGAACAGATACATCGCCATTACACCTATACAGATAAGCATACCATAGTCATCCTTAGCAACTTTAGCAAGATGAATGCATCTTAGAAGCAGGAGCAAAAACAGCAGAATGACTACAACTCCCCCTATCAAACCAACTTCTTCACCAATTACAGAGAAAATAAAGTCGTTGTGTCTTTCCGGTATAAACCCAAGGTTGTTCATGGTTCCGTTGAAAAGACCTTTTCCAAGGAACTGTCCAGAGCCTATCGCCGTCTTAGACTGCATAACCTGATAGCCTTTTCCCATTGGATCAGCCGCAGGGTTAAGGTATGCAAGGAATCTGTTTTTCTGATGATCTTTAAGTACAAAAAACCAAAGTATTGGTGCACTCGCAACCAATGTACCTATGGACACCACTATATATTTGTAGTGAAGTCCTGCAGCATACATCATAAAGGCTGAAATAAATACAAATACGAGCACAGTTCCTGTATCAGGCTGAAGCTGAATCAGAATGACCGGTACTGAAATATAAAGTAGTGCCGGAAGCACGTCTATTATCCTCGTCAGACTATCCTTTCTCTTTTCAAGAAACTTTGCAAAGCAGAGTATAAAGCCTATTTTTACGACCTCTGCAGGTTGAAAGTTCAGCGGTCCAAAATCAATCCAACTTCTAGCTCCTTTGATCTTTGAACCAAATACAAATACAGAAAGCAGCAGTATTATATTTATTATATATATTGCCTTTTGATGGTCTCCAAAGCTGTTGTAGTCTATCAGTAGTATCAGAAATATAGCTACTAACCCCAACACAAATGCTATTGATTGTACCTTTACATGTTTAATTGAGCCTCCAAAGGCAACATGTGTAGCACTTGCTATTGCCACTATGCCAATAATTATCAGCAGTGCCATAGTTATAAGTATAGCAATATCAATATTTCTTAAAAGCTTCCTATCGACTATATCATTTAATCTCACAAAATCAACCCTTTTCTTCCGTACTGCGATATTTATATATATAAATATTTTATCATATTTTTCAGTATTTTTTTAAGGTAAATTAATCAAAGGCTTACATTTTTACCTGTCCTGTTCTTATATCAACGCACATTATCCAGTAGCCATAGCCTCTTGATTTATGAGGTCTAAAATATGCATAGCCTCTCATTCTATAGTACATTTCTTCTCTCTTATTATAAACTCCGGGAATTCCATAGAACACATATTTTATAGCCTTCTTATCGTCCCTTCTTGTTATCTTATCATATTTTATGCCTATTATATAGTCCTTCTTGCCTATCATAAGCGCGCACTCTTCCATCATAAATGGATATCCCAGAGGCATCATGCTTCCCATGAAAGGTATTGCAGCAGTATTAAGCAGCTGTATGTTGTCTTCCACCTTAAACCAGCTGTAGCCTCTTTCTTTTTCATCGAAGGGCTCATACTTCCTCAGCTTGTCAAATACCCTTTCCAATCTTTTATACATTGGACTGTCATAGTAGCCAAGCTTTTCTTCAGGCTTTAAGTTTTCGTTTGCCTTTGCATGGTGCGGATTATCCTCATGCTCACATTTGTCACAGCGCATATGGGTTCTAAACTGCTCTTCAGGCTCTTCCTCATAATAATAGTAATCATAATCAATGCCTTCTACTTCCCTCTTATTATCTGAGTTTATCTTAAGCTCTGCTTCTGCTTCTATATTAGCTCCTGCTTTCATTTCAAAATCCCCGATTTTTAACTCTACATCGGTCTTTAAGCCTGCATCTGCCTTAAACTCAAACTTTGGCTGTGTAGGCATATTGGGCATAAATTCGAGCTCAGGAAGCTTCATCATATCCTGCAGTTCAGACATTTCCTTTGGCATGATATTCTCTATTGGCTTAATGTTTTCTACTTGTGGAAGCAGCTCTTCTACTATTATAGGTATTGACTGCACTACTTCAGGCACTTCAAACAATTCCTTTTGAAGAGGCTGTATGTTCTCTGGCTTCATAGTTATTGGCGCAGCCACCTCAGCCAGCTTTTCCTTCACCTTATCGATTCTTGCCGGTCTGTTTATTATTTCATAGTCACTCTTCCACTGTAGCTTATCTCTTCCCATATAACCTGAGAGAGGGATTGCATTGCTGCTTGCAACTGCTGCAACTGCAAATTGAGACATATCAAGATTGCTCTTTAAAACATTGTCCGATTCAAGTTCATAGGAAAGCTCACCACGACCACTGCTGTCAATCATTATCTTACCTACATCTACAGCTACCTTCTTAGCAGGTGCTACAAGCAAAAACCTTAGCTCAGCCATGTCGTTGGTTTTTATATTTTGTACAAAAACCGTTGCCTTAGCTTTCCCATTTTTTATTTCAATTTTGACATAGCCTGTAGGTATTTTGCCCGATGATATCTCAAAGCCCTTGTCATCTTCCTGAAGGATGATGAAATATCTTTTATATTCATTATTCACGGACACATAATAACCCCCTTTTATACATACTTGTTACTATAATATGTATGCAGGAGGCTTTTATGAACCTATTTATTCAAATTTTGTTTGATTCGGTTTGCAATATCAGCAAACTCCTGTAAGGAAAGGGTTTCGCCTCTTCTCTTTTCATCTATTCCCAGACTATCTAAGAGCTGCTTTATACCTTCCTTTGAGAGCCCAAAATCTCCTGAGCTCAGCGCATTAAGAAGTGTCTTTCTTCTCTGTCCAAAGGAAGCTTTAACTACTCTAAAAAACATTTTTTCGTCTTCCAATTCTACAGGCGGCTTATCAAGGATATCCAGCTTAATAACTACCGAGTCTACCTCCGGCCGAGGTATGAAGGAATCAGGTGGAACAAAGGCAATTTGAGTAGGCTTGCTGTAGTACTGTACTGCCACCGAAAGTGCACCGTAATCCTTACCTCCCGGCGCTGCCTTTAGTCTGTCCCCTACCTCTTTCTGAACCATAATTGTTATGCTTCTGAGATTTAGCTTATCCTCCAATAGCTTCATGATTATTGGAGTTGTAATGTAGTAAGGAAGATTCGCTACAACCTTTGCCGGCTTGTCACCGAAATTTTCTTGCAGCACTTCCTTAAGATTTATTTTTAGTATATCATCATTTATCAGCTTGAAATTATCAAAGCCAAATAGTGTAACGTTCAGTATAGGTATAAGTCTCTTATCAAGCTCAACTGCAAGCACCTTTCCTGAGCTTTCGCACAGCTTCTGTGTCAGAGCTCCCATACCTGGGCCTATCTCCAGCACGCCGTCCTCCTTAGTAAGCTCAGATCCGCTAATTATTTCATCCAGTATGCCTTCGTTAATCAAGAAGTTCTGCCCAAGGCTTTTGCTCATTTTGAAATTATATTGCTTTAATAAGTCCTTTGTGGTTCCCGGTGTTATTACTGTTTTCATCTTATCTCATCCTTTGTAATTTTCTCACATGCAGCTTCAAATTCCTGCCTGCTTATTCCATACTTATTGAGTCTTGTAATAAACTGCTTCGAATTTCCATAACCAATGCCAAGCTCTGCTCCTACTCTGCTTCTACTTTCAAAAGAGCCTTCATCTCCAACTAATCCATACTTCATAAGATCTGAGATGTTAAATGTAGCAATAACCTCTTCTAGCTCAGCCTTAGCCATTTGCAGCGCTCTTCTTATGGTATCCGGAGAAGCATTCTCTATACCTATATCATCTTCAGCCCGAGCATCAGCCTTTGCCACAAAGGCGTGCTTGACACCCTTAACCTTAGACGCAATGATGGTTCTTATCTTTTCTCCCATGAAATCCGGATCAGTAAGTACTATTACTCCATGTCTTTCTTGGGCTGTCCTTATAAGCTGGAGAGTTTTTTTCGTAAGACCGAAGCCGCTGGTTATTATTATATCAGCTTCAACTGCGCGCCTCACAGCGGCCGCATCGTTTTTTCCTTCTACTACTATGGTTTCCTTTATCATATGAACCTCACACATATACAATAATATTCCACAGGATATATCCTGTGGAATATTATTGTACTATGAAAAATTTATTTGAATTTGTATTTTGGTTTATCCAGTACGTAAACCTTTAGCTTTTTTCTTCCGAAGTTTTTTACATCTTTGGAAGACTCATAAAACAAATCTATCTTGTTGCCCTTTATAGCACCCCCGGTGTCAGCTGCGAGAGCTTCTCCGTAGCCTTCAACATATAGCCAGGTTCCTAGTGGTATAACCTTTGGATCTACTGCAACAATTCCTGGTTTAGCCTTAATTCCTGAAGCAGTTATACCATAATAGGGGTCTCCCTCGTTCTTCTTACAGCTTTCATAGCTAAGATCATAAGCTGTAGCAGACATAACTAGAGATTTTACAAATGTAAAGGACTGACCTCTGGAGGTAACCAGAGTAGTTCTTGCACCTTCTTCTGTAATTTTGTTTACAGCCTGTTTAAGTATTTTTTCACCTATAACCTGACGGTCAACTTCCTTGCCGTCTTCATATCTTACCTTTGTGGAAACCTGCTTTAAGCCCTTTTGGCCTTTTTGAACCAAACGACTTTCGCCTTTATCCATTTTGTCGCTTCTTACGACCTGTTCAATAAAACTAAGCTCTACTGTATCATCAACAACCTCCTCAGTGACTCTTACTATGCTTATAGTAGTGTCGCTGGCGATTGCTGTATCAAGAGATGGCTCCACTATATCAAGCTCACCAATATAGACTTCTGCTTCCTCTAGAGCTGATTTTATATCTCTTGCATTAGTAAAGAAAAACTTACTGAACTCGTTTGTCTTAACTTCCACTTTGTTTGCTCTTGCAATACAAAGCACTGTGCCGTCTTTAAGCTTTGCATCCATTGCTGCGTCAATGCGGTCAAATGGTGCTAATTGGATATTTTGTTCTTGCAGCACATCTGCGACATTGGTCTTAAATGTGCTGATCTTCTTCTGTCCATCAATATCTGAAATTGTAATATCCTTTTTCATAGCACTGTAGACAAACGAAGTAGTCAGTACCAAGCATAGTACCAACGTGGCGCTTAGCTTGATTAAACTGCTGTGCTGTCTCAAGTATGCTTTCATTAAGTATCCTCCTTTGATATTGCTGTAGAGAACACGCGCAGTGTTCTCTTTAATATAAGTCACCTTACATTCAAATGCAAATTAATTAGTGTGACTTATATAACAAAGTGCTGTAAACTGACTCTAGCATAATACACTTTGCCGGCAAACACTCACTCTAGTATGTGTCATTATAAAAGTGTTTGCCTAATAACGCATTTTAATTACTGGAAAATATTTACTTTATAATGCGTTATCATAATAGCATAATTTTATCTTGATTCTTAAATGTTGTCAATTTTTTTGGATATTATTCCCATATAGTCTATTATATGTGAAACACTTTTTTGTATGCTTGAGCTTGTCAGCTTATTTATATTTTTACCACTTTTAGCAGCTTTATTCAGTTTAAGAAAAAAAAGAAGCCCTTACGGGCTCCTTAGCTTTAACGCTATTGCTGATTCTTTTTAGTTCTTCGTGCGATAGGCTTTATTACAAACCTTACTAAAATATATATCACAATTGCTACCGGCAATAAGGGCACTAAGAAAACAACGATGCTTACTGCTATGGTTATTAGCCTCATAAGGGCTTCTATACCATAATTAAAGGCAACCTTTATCTGATAAATAAAGGAGTCTCTGTCATCCAGCTCTACCCTTGTCTGCTCTGCAGCAAATTCTATATCCAGTTGGCTGAACTCAACTCGTCGGTCAAGGCCTGTTAGCTGGCCCTTAAGAAGCTCAAGCTCATCAGTAAGTCTTCTTATTTCTCTTTCAATTTCTAGCAGCTCACTAACCTTCCAGCCCTCTCTTCTAAGAAGCCCCCTTAGGGTTTCCAGCTCAGCCTCAAGGTTTTTGATGCGGATTTCTGTATCAAAATAAAGCTCTGTAACATCCTGTGTTCCTTTTTCCTTATGGAGTACCTTCCCGTATGCATCCAGCTTTCCTAAAAAAGCATCAAAGTCCCCCGCGGGAATCATAAGGGTAACCCTTCCATGGTATTCATTTACAAAGGAATTTCTTACATAGCCGCCGATATCCAGTGCATTTTTTTCAGCAGCTACAACTGCCTCCTGTATATCCTTTACTCGGATAGTAGCATTTGCATTAAAAATCAGCTTTCTGCTGCTCTGCGCCGGCGCTCCGCCTGCTGCCTTGTTTTCCATGGTAGCCATATCACTAGCCATTTCCGGACTAGTCGCCATTGGAGTTTCTGCCTTTTTTGCGCAGGCTGCCATAGTAGCAATCAGCAGCATTGACATTATCAGGCATATTATGCTTCTCTTTCTTAACATATTTCTCCCTCCCCTTTATATATTAGACTTCTTTATCCCTCATGGCATTAGACTGATATACTGCTTCATAAGTTCCAATTAGCCCAATATATTCCAAAGCAAGCTAAAATAGATCAAGAGCGGCTTTTTTGCGGGATAAGCCTTCCATCAGCTGCAGCAAAAAATATCCCAGTAGAGTGTAAGCCGTTCCTAGTGCTATCTCCAAGAGCATCAGCTCCAGCGCTCTTGACGCGTTTGCCCCTTGGAGCAGCAGGCCTGCTGCTTGGATGCTTCTGGTTAGAGGCAGACAGTAGGCCAGCTTTTGGAGCAGCAGTGGCAGCTTTTCTATTGGGAAATTTGCACCTGTTAGTGCTAATAAAGCTGTAGATGCAGTGTTTAGCATAAGATTTGTATCCTTTACTACAAGCCCAAGGCTGCCGATGGTCAACCCAAGTCCTGATGCCGATATAACTGCAGCTAATATATTAAATGCGAATAAGGTCATATTAATGCCGGATAGATCAATTCTAAAGAGGATTATTCCCGTAAACAGACTTAAAGCTACATTAAATATCCCGTCCAGCACATGCATCAACGATCTTCCCAAAAACGTCAGAAATTTGCTGTAAGGGGCAGCCACTACCAGCTTCAGCGTTCCTGCTGCTCTTTCATTTGTCATTATTGTTCCTATACCGAAAAAAGCATTGAGATAGCAAAAAACCAGCGAATTTCCCACCACCCATCTAGCTATATTTTCACTGCCATAGCTATATCTCGTAAGTAGGCAAAAAAACAACAGCTGAAATATGGGACCTACTATTTTACTTGTAATATATGCTTTAGGACTTATCCATCCAAACAATGCCTTGTAGGAAAATATGCTCTGACGGATAAATCTACCTATAGCTTCTGTCATTTAATACACCCCCAATGTTGCTTTTACACGAACTCTTTTTTCCATTACCCCTGCCAAGATTATAAACAATACTATATATGCAGCCGATAGCGCCAGAAGGATTCCTGACTCCATATAAAAGCTGCTGTAGTCCTTGATCCCATACACAGCTTCTCTTAGTAGTTTTACTGCCCATGTAGGAGACAGTATATAGGAAAATACCCTACTCCATTCCGGCAATATAGTTATTGGAAAATAAAAGCCGCAAAGTATCATGACAGGATAGGATATACAGTTCATCAGTCCCCTTGAATTTCTAGATAGTGTAAAAATAGCAGCCATTATGAGTGAAATAGCTATAAACGAGACAACAGAAAGCAGCATAGCCATTACAAAAAACATCGGGCTTGCTATTTTCATATTTACGCCAAAGAATATGTTCAAAAAGACTACTACTACCAGCATGGATAAAAGTCCAAGAAGTGTATTTCCTATAATTTTTCCCAGTATAATATTTCTAAAGCCTCCAGGCGCTGTAAAAATCATCTCCAAGGTACCCATGTATCTCTCTCTATCAATATCACCGGCAGAGGAAAATACAATGTTGTTAAAAAGACTGGATAAGCCCGTCCCCAGAATAACATAGGCTATAAAGTTCTCCACGCTTGAATCCTTATATATCATATAAGTTATTAGGGCAAAAAAGATAGGATCAACCAGCAGGCAATATCTAAACATAGATCTGGAAAAGGATAGCTGCATTTGAAGAAAGCAGCTGGATAGTATCAGCTTCATTTACATCATCACTCCTTACCTTCTACAAGCTTTACATATGCATCTTCCAAGGTAGCTTCTCTTATACACATGTCAATAACCTTAAACTGGCTGAGTACCCCTAATACTCCTTGAACAACCATGGAGGGGCTTTCGCAGTGGATTTGAAGCTGCTGCTGTTGATCCATATCCTGTACATTTACCAGCTGTACCCCATTTACCAATTTTAATTCTTCTATCGCTTGCCCTGAAATTCCTATAGTTGTCACTTCTATTACGGACATATTGGCATTCAGCTTTTTTAGCTTATCAGGGGTATCCAAAGCTTTTATTTCACCTTTATCTATAATTGCTATACGGTCACATAGTTCATCTGCTTCGAGCATGTAGTGTGTTGTCAGAAGAATTGTCTTATCCAGGCTTTTAAGCTCTTTTATTATACCCTTAAGCTCTCTTGCCCCAATAGGATCTAAGCCCAAGGTTGGTTCATCCAGAAAAACAACCTTGGGATCATTGATAAGTCCCCTTGCTATCTGAAGCCTTTGCTTCATCCCCTTCGAATATCGCTCAACCTTCTCATCTGCCCTATCTGCAAGGCCAACCATCTCCAAAAGCTCCGGTACTCTCTTAGTCCTCGTTTTCCTATCCAGTCGATAGAGATCAGAAAAATACATCAGGTTGTCTCTTGCTGATAATCTCCAGTATAGTCCCCTCTCTCCACCAAAAATAAAGTTTATATGATTTCTTAATTCCTTTTCATGCCTGTTGACATCATAGCCTAGTACTCTTGCTTCACCTGAGGTTGATGTAAGCATGGTTGTAAGAATTTTTATGGTGGTTGTTTTCCCAGCCCCATTTGGTCCAAGCAAGCCAAAGATTTCTCCTTTATTTACTTCAAAGCTTATTCCCTTTAGAGCCTGTAAGACAGATTTTCCTCCTTTTTCTCTGCTTTTAGCTACATCATACTCTCTTACCAAGTCTTTCACATAAATAGCATTCTCCACAGCACAATCCTCCTTTTACGATTTACATCTAATATATATATCACACTCATACAATATATATTAAATGCCTATGCAATAATTGTCAATATTAAGCAGGTCTGCATTGAGCAAAATAAAAAACACGGCTGCTATAGTTCCCTATAGTGCCGCGCCTGCATCACTGCCTTATGTATTTTTCAATGCTCCTAAACCATCTACTGATCCTTGTATTGTTGGTTTTATAGAATTTTACCTGCGCTTCTTTTTCTTCTATCAGTATTCCCGCATCCTTCATCAGGTTCAGGTGATGTGATACAGTAGCATTGTTAAGCTTTAATATATCAGCAAGCTCCTTTCCGTATAGCTTGTTTTTCGAAAGAAGCTTCAATATACTTAGCCTGTTTTTATCCCCGATAGTTTTAAGAAAATCCAGCATATCTGCTTCACTTGTAAAGCCGTCAAAGGTATTTTGCACATTAATAATCATAATCAGTGTCTCGGAATTAAAGAATCGTGTATGATAGCGCCCTATGTAGCTTGAGGGTACGAAGTAGTACTTATTATATATTGAAACCCTTGCAAAGGTTTTGTTCATCAGCTTCTGACAAAGCTCCAGAGGTTTTGAATCCTTTAGCTGCTGCCTGATATCCTCCGCAATAGCGTTATGCTTTAAAAAAACAGCATCAAGCCGTGCTTCAAAGCCCACCTGCCTTATAAGCTCAATGGCATTAAAAAACTCCTCCAGAAATACGGGTGTATCTGTGACAATTAACCTTGCCACATCCACATCATAAACATGCCCTTTCAGGCCGTTTTCCCAGTAAAATCGAAGTCTTTCATGGTCTTCCCTTATACTTTGAATCTGCTGTCTATTGATTTCTTCACCGAAAAAATAATAAAGAAAATCAACTTCATCCAAGGCTTTGATCTTTCTTAGAAGCTCATCTATATCATCAAGTATACGAAAAAGCATAACGAATTCCAGAAACTCCACACCGTTGTTTCTTAGAGCTTTAAGACAGTCTACAAAACTGCCCTTCAGCTTTATTTTATGCTGCATATCTCTGTACAGCTCATCATCAATATCCTCTCCAAGCTCTTTATCCACAAGCAGCCTTAAGATAGAAAACAGCTCTATTGTCGCAGAGTTGGAAACAACCACTTTAGGCTCTTTACTTTTTTCCCTGGTTTCCATTGGCATACCCACACCTCCTGTAAAGTGTTCCTACCCTTATAGTATACCAAATAATCTTTTACCGTTTTCAAGAGTTTTTTGTGCGACCTCTTCCACCGTTATTCCCTTTAGCTCTGCTATCTTTTCTGCTACATATCTAACATAGCCCGGATAGTTCCTTTTGCCCCTATAGGGCACAGGAGTAAGATATGGACTGTCAGTTTCTATTAGCAGCATATCCAAGGGAACCTCCTTTACTACCTCTACTGTTTTTACAGCATTTTTAAATGTAACTGGGCCGCTTATGGATATATACAATCCCATTTTTAGGCATTCTCTTGCCATTTCTACGCTTCCTGAGAAGCTGTGCAGTACTCCGCCGACTTCATTTATCCTTGTCTTTTTGAAAATATCCATTACATCTCCATGGGAGTCTCTGTCATGGACTATAACCGGAAGCTTAAGCTGTCTTGCAAGGTCGATCTGCTCTATAAATCTTTTCTTCTGTATATCCCTTGGCGAAAAATCATAATAGTAGTCCAAGCCTATTTCGCCTATTGCCTTTACCTTCGGGTTGGAGGTCAGCTCCCCTATAATATCTATGGAAGTATCATCCATAGTAGCCGCATCATGAGGGTGCACTCCAACAGATGCATATATAAGCTCATACTCCTTCGCCAGGCTTACTGACTTTAGAGAGGTTTCAATATTGCTGCCGGCATTGAGGATAAGGCTTACCCCATCCTCAATGCACTGGCTTATCATACTGTCTCTATCTTCATCAAACCTGCCATCATCCAGATGAGCATGTGTATCAAATAATTTCATCATATCAATCCTTTTTTGAGCTGCCAGCTATCAGCTTCGAAGCCTTTACCCAAACCCCAGCAGCCAGAAGCTAGTAGCCAGCAGCCAATATTTAACTTACTGTAGAGCCCGACTTTATTTCTGTCATTGGAGTTACGAGAGTCAGCTCATCTCCATTTGAAGCTGCCAAAATCATGCCGTTGGACTCTATGCCTCTTAGCTTAACCGGCTTTAGATTTGCAACCAGCACCACGTGCTTTCCTATGAGGTCTTCCGGCTTGTAGGTCTTAGCTATTCCTGATACTACCTGCCTTTTTTCTTCTCCAACCTCAAGCTGGAGCTTTAGAAGCTTATCTGAGCCTTCTACCTTTTCGGCCTCAAGAACCTTAGCAATCTTTAGCTCAACCTTAGCGAAGTCATCTATAGTTATAAATTCAGGCTTTGTCTCTACTTTCTCAGCCTTTTTCTCTTCCTTTTTAGCTTCCTTCTTTTCCTGCTTTTCTTCCTTTATCGGCTCAGCTGCAGATGCTTCCTCTTTGTCTTCACTTATCTCAGCCAGCTTCTTCTCTTCGTCTATTCTTGCAAAGAGCGGCTTTGCTTCATTTACTGTTAAGCCTACTACTGTACCATCAAAGGACTTGAGGCTTTCCCACTCTGTATTTTGAGCGTTAAGCTGCTTTTGTATCTCTAGTGCTGTATCTGGGATAAATGGAGCCAGCAGTATTGAAGCTATTCTAATGCACTCCAGTAAGTTGTATAGAACAGTTGCAAGTCTTTCCTTGCCAGCTTCGTCCTTAGCCAATATCCATGGAGTAGTTTCATCTATATATTTATTGCTTCTTCTTAGTAATATAAATATCTCATCCAGTGCTTCGGCTATTTTGTACTCCTCCATTTTAGCCTCTACCTTGCCGGAAGTCTCTAATGCGAGGGCTATTAGCTCATCATCCAATGCATCCTTAACATTTGGAGCAGGTATAACTCCATCAAAGTATTTCTTCACCATTGTAATTGTTCTGTTTACAAGGTTCCCTAGGTTGTTTGCCAGGTCACTGTTTATTTTTCCTATCATATGCTCATAGGTAAGGTTTCCATCCTGTGCAAAAGGCATTTCGTTTAGTAGGTAGTATCTTACAGGATCAAGTCCAAAATACCTCACAAGATCCTCAGCATATATCACATTGCCCTTTGATTTGGACATTTTATCCTTGCCAGTCAGGAGCCATGGATGACCGTATACCTGCTTTGGAAGCTCTACATCTAGAGCCATCAGTATTATTGGCCAGTAAATAGTATGGAATCTTACTATATCCTTTCCTATTACATGTACATCAGCCGGCCAGTAGCGCTTAAATAGCTCTCCACTTTCTCCATCAGGATTGTAGCCCAGTGCTGTAATATAGTTGGAAAGGGCATCTATCCATACGTATACTACGTGTCTTTCATCAAAGCTTACAGGCACCCCCCAGTTGAAGGAGGTTCTTGATACACAAAGATCCTGCAGACCCGGCTTTATAAAGTTATTGACCATCTCGTTCTTTCTGGATTCAGGCCAGAAGAAGTCTGGGTTTTCCTCGACAAATTTCATTAGTCTATCAGCGTATTTAGAAAGCTTGAAGAAATAAGCTTCCTCGCTAGCCTTCTTTACCTCGCGTCCACAGTCAGGACACTTGTCATCCACAAGCTGGGACTCTGTGTAGAAGGATTCGCAAGGTGTGCAGTACAGGCCTTCATAGGAGCTCTTATAAATATCTCCCTGCTCATAAAGCTTCTTAAAGATCTTTTGTACTGTTTCCTTGTGCTCCTTGTCTGTTGTCCTTATGAACTTGTCATAGCTTATGTTCATAAAGTCCCATATCCTTCTTATTTCCTTTGCTATGATGTCCACGTGTTCCTGTGGCTTCAGGCCATCGCTTTCTGCCTGCTCCTGTATCTTTTGCCCATGCTCGTCTGTGCCTGTAAGAAAGAACACATCATAGCCCTTCATCCTCTTGTACCTTGCAATAGCATCGGATAGTACCGCCTCATAGGTATTCCCTATATGTGGAACCTTCGATGTATATGCAATAGCAGTTGTAATGTAAAACTTTTTCTTATCCATCATTTTCCCTCCTTAAATATTCAAAAATAAAGACCCTCATCCCATAAAGGGACGAGAGCCGCTCGTGTTACCACCCTAGTTTATCTCTGCCTCACGACAGAAAACTCCATAAGTACCATCTAGTACTGTGCCTTTTAACGGTAGCCTTCCGGTAAATGCTTGGCGCAAATGAAACGCTTCGCACATACAGTTCAGGAGCCATGTTCAGCATCTTCAGTGCCCCGGCTTTCACCACAGATCATACGATCCACGCCGTCTCTCTTTGCCACATCCGCCGCTTACTCTTTCCCTCATCACTTTTTTATATTTTTCACCTATATGTGAAAAATATACAATAAAGTTTAGAGTGTGTCAATATAAGCTTTTGCTTTTTTTATAGCTTCTGCAACTATTTTTTGCGAGGGACCTCCCACTATGCTTTTTCTTTTAACACAGCTGCTTAACTCTATATAGTCATAAATGTCTGCTTCTATACCTCCGAAAAAAATATGAAATTCCTCTATGCTTAAGTCCTCTAGAGCCTTACGCTGCTTTATGCAGTAGCCCACCATGCTTCCTACCGCTGCATGAGCATCCCTAAAGGCGACGCCTTTATTTACAAGATAGTCTGCAATATCTGTGGCATTGAGAAAACCATCCTTCAAGGATTTTTTGATGCCTTCATCCTTAAAACGCATTGTAGAAAGCATCGGTGCAAATACCTTAAGGCATGCAATTACGGTATCAGCAGCATCAAATACTGCCTCCTTGTCCTCCTGCATATCCTTGTTGTATGCCAGGGGCAATGCCTTCATAATAGTAAGGAGTGTAATAAGATCTCCATATACTCTTCCGGTCTTTCCTCGTATAAGCTCTGCTACATCAGGGTTTTTCTTTTGGGGCATGATGCTGCTGCCTGTGCTATAGGCATCATCCATTTCTATAAAGCCGAATTCACTGCTGTTCCATATAATTATTTCCTCACAAAACCTGCTGAGATGCATCATAAGTATAGAGCAGCAGCTTGCAAATTCTATTGCAAAGTCGCGATCTGATACAGCGTCTATAGAGTTTGCAGCTATGTCTGCAAAGCCAAGCTCGTCTGCAACCATGTATCTGTCGAGAGGATATGAGGTTCCAGCCAATGCGCAGCTTCCTAAGGGCATAATGTCTACTCTTTTTAGGCAGTCCTTAAACCTTTCCATATCCCTTTTGAACATTTCAAAGTATGCCATAAAATGATGTGAAAGGGTTATAGGCTGCGCCTTCTGCAAATGTGTATAGCCTGGAAATATTGTGGATATGTTTTCTTCTGCTTTGTTGATTATGGTTTTTTCAAGGTCAATTAGCAAGGTAATTACCTGCTGTATAGTATCCTTTGTATACATCCTGAAATCCAGCGCTACCTGGTCATTTCTGCTTCTTGCAGTATGCAGCTTCTTACCTATGTCTCCTATTTTTGCTATCAGCAGCCTCTCGATATTCATGTGGATATCTTCATCTTCTATTGTGAATTCCACCTTGCCTGCTTCTATATCATTCAGTATTTCCAAAAGTCCGGCTATGATTATTTCTGCCTCTCCCATATCTACGATACCGCATTTTCCAAGCATTTTTGCATGTGCTATACTGCCATTTATATCCTGCTTATACATGCGGCTGTCTATAGATATGGATGCATTAAATTCCTCAACTATACGATCTGTACCTTTTTCAAAGCGGCCTCCCCATAGCTTCATATAGCCTTTTTCGCTCCCTTTATGAGCTTCACCTTGTTTTTTCTATCTACCATGGCCTTTACCTTGGTTGGCAGTCCAAAAAGGTTTATAAAGCCTTCTGCGTCCTTTTGATTATATACATCATCCTCCTCAAAGGTTGATAGCTTTTGGTCGTATAGTGAATATGGAGATTTCATTGAGGCTATGCTGCAGCTTCCTTTATAAAGCTTCAGCTTCACTGTGCCGGTTACGCTCTGCTGTGTGGTCTCAACAAAGGCGTCAAGGGCTTCCTTAAGGGCTGTGAACCAGAGCCCATCGTATACCATTTGTGCATACTTTTCTGCAACCATCTGCTTAAAGTGCATGGTCTGTCTGTCTAGGGTCAGGTACTCCAGCTCCTTGTGTGCAGTATAAAGTATGGTTCCTCCGGGGCACTCGTATACTCCTCTGGACTTCATGCCTACAAGACGGTTTTCTACCATATCTATAACGCCTATTCCATTTTCCCCGCCAAGCTTATTTAGCTTCTCTAAAAGCTCAAGGGGCTTATATTCAACTCCGTTAAGCTTCTTAGGCACACCATTTTCAAAGTACAGCTCCACATAGGTTGGCTTATCAGGAGCTTTCTCCGGTGGTGTAGTCAGCATGTATATACTGGTTGAATGCTCATTCCAAGGGTCTTCCAGATCCCCACCCTCGTGGCTGAGATGCCATACGTTTCGATCCATGCTGTAGGGCTTTTCCTTTGTAACGGGTACAGGTATACCCCTTTCAGCAGCATAGTTTATTGCATCCTCTCTAGACTTTATATTCCACTCCCTCCACGGAGCTATTATCTTTAGCTCAGGATTTAAGGCCTTTATAGAGACCTCAAATCTTACCTGGTCATTGCCTTTGCCTGTGCAGCCATGGATTATATATTCTGCACCTTCCTTTTCAGCAATTTCTACCAGCTTTTTGGCTATCAGAGGTCTTGCAAAGGAAGTCCCCAATAGGTATTTTCCTTCGTATACTGCTCCAGCCTTCATGGTTGGGATTATATAGTCCTCTACGAATTCTCTCCGTACATCCTCTATATATACTCTCGCTGCGCCTGTTCTAAGTGCCTTTTCCCTCACATCAACAAGCTCTTCTCCCTGCCCTACATCTACACAGCAAGCAATTACATCAAAATCGTAGTTTTCCTTCAGCCAAGCAATTATGACCGAAGTGTCCAGTCCGCCCGAATAAGCTAGAACTGCTTTCTTTTTCTGGATAGCCATTGTTTTCAACTCCTTCATTTTGGTATATTTCATTATTATACTTATGTATGTATATTTATGCAAGTACTTTTTTAAAATATTTTTGTATGCTTGTTTGTTTTTTGTAATTCGACGTGTATGAAATATGTTCATCACTGCATTTTCAAGTTTTTATTCATATGTTTGATTGCGATTGAATATTCTTACTATTCAGTGGTTTTAGTTATAATTTGTTATTATGCATAATAATTTGTTTCTTCTGCATTTTTATACTATATGCGCATAAAAAAGCCGCTTAGAAAACCTAAGCGACATTCGATAACAATCAAACCTTAAAAATCATTTTGCAAATAATAACCGCCGCAACCACCCCGGCAATTTCTGCTATAAGCGCTGCAGCTAAAGTGTGTCTTATATTTTTTATTCCTATTGAACCAAAGTACACTGTAATAGTGTAGAAAATAGTCTCTGTACTGCTCATTATGGTGCAGGCAATTATGCCGGTAAGGCTATCGGGCCCTACTCTCTTGAGTATATCCGCAAGTACTCCAAGAGCACCGCTCCCGGATAGGGGCTTCATAATGACAAGAGGCATTACCTCCTGCGGTATTCCGACAGCATTGGAGATTGGACTTAAAAGCATCAGGAGAAAATCAAGCCCCCCTGATCGTCTCAACATCCCAACCGCTATAAGCATGGCAGCTATGTATGGAAATATCCTATATGTAATTATTAGTCCTTCTTTAGCCCCCTCTATAAAGGCTTCATAAACCTTTACACCCTTCATATGTCCGTATGTAAGGATAACTACAATTATAACTGGTATTATGTAGCTCATCTGCCACCTCCCGAGGTTTTCTCCAACAGCTTGCAGGCTATTACACCTGTGGTCAGAGCTATGGAGGAGGTTAGTATGGCAGGGAGTATGATGATCCCCGGGTTGGTAGAGCCCATAGATGAGCGCAGGGACATTACTGTGGCAGGTATAAACTGTATGGGCGCTGCGTTTACAACTAAAAACATACACATGGCATTAGTCGCCATTTCCTTTTTATGGTTAAGAGTCTGCAGCTCCTGCATAGCCTTGAGTCCCATAGGGGTTGCTGCATTGCCAAGCCCCAGCATGTTGGAGGTTATATTCATAACCATTGCACCCATAGCATTTCCTCTGGACGGTACATCTCTAAATATCAGCTTCATTACTGGTCTTATAAGCCTTGATATATTATCTACCAGCCCTGATTTTTCAGCTACTTTAAGTATCCCGCACCACAGCACCATGCCGCCTATAAGGCCTATGGCAAGGTCGACAGATGTGCTGAGGGATGAGAATATTTCTTCGGAGAGCAGCTCCAATTTACCTGCCGTTATGGCGAAGATTACAGCTATAAGTATCATAAAGAACCATATTTTGTTTATCATAAAAAGAACCCCCAAAATTGTAGTGGTAATACAATTTATGGGGGTTGCTGTAGATTTATAACGCTAAATATGATTATTTTCAATGCGTTATGGTTTTCACTCAACTATGCAGCTGAATCATCCCAGTATGCTAAATTCAAAAATAGATTTATAAGCTTAGCTACTTCCTTAAGCTCTTCATCCTTTGTAATCCCGAAGTGTTTTCCAACTATCCCTCTTGATTCAAGTGTCCATAGAAAAGCTTTAGACTTAGGATATTCACTTTCATTTATAGATAGATAAAACAATGTATCTGAGAGTTTTTGATATAGTAGTGAACATTCTTTTTTCTGTTCTTCGTATAGCCCTATATCGGTAATAAGCCTTATTGGTTCAGAAATAATATATCTGAAATCTCCTGTTTCATTTACTTTGTCAAATTTGCTAATATAATTTTTATAGCTCTCATAAAAAATCCTATACATTATACTTCTCCTTAAATGCAGAAAGATTTCTTCTAAATGCATCTTTCTTACTTTCAAAAAGATCATCTCTATTTAGCACTTCATCAATTATCTGAAGGATAAGCTGCTTATCAGAGATTTCAATAAGCTTATCTATATCTTCTATATCTTTTCCTGCCATTCTTATTATCTTGCTTACAATAATGTCTTCTCTTGAGAGAACATATATTTGCAGATAACTAAACTCTTCAAGCTTCAAAGCTCTTTCTTTGTACTTAGGTGATACCGCTGCGCTTTGGTATTCCAGTATATCATAATCACGCAAGTGAACAAATACCTTGCCCAGCTTGGCTGAATAATCTAAATCAATAAAATCAAAGTCCTTTGTAGCTCTATCCGTGTATTTGCCAAGCAGGCATGCAGAGCCTCCTAAAAAATACATCGGAAATGGTTCGACTCCAAATAGCTTTGCCACCTGTTCCATTTCATAGATAATTTCTGCCATTTCTTGATACAAAGACATGTGCTTCACTCCAAAACATTCTAATTATATTTATTATAGCACAATGTATGTTTGTCTATTAATACTTTGAACAAAGACTTTCTCGGAGCTTCCCCTGATACTTATCCTAATTTCGCAGTCTTTATTACTCTGATTTCGACGTCTTGCTTCTCTACCTTAGCTGCTATATCATCAACTTTATCTTCAAGTATATTAAGCTTCTCATACACTGCTTTATAGCCATCAAGAGCAGCTTCTACCTTTGGCTTTATGTCATTTTCTAAATTTATCACTTGCTTAGATAGAGTATCTATTTTCCCATTTACTTCAGTAAATTTTCCGTTTACTTCTGCAAACTTTCCGTTTACTTCTGCAAAACCTTGCTTCACCTCAGAATACAATTTTTCAATTAATTCAAACATTTTATCTTCCATTGTATTGATACCTCATTATCTTTTTTAGTTCTTGCTGACCTATTATAAGATATTCAAGTATTATTCAGCTAAAGTGGATATTTCTTACCACTCATTATATCACAATACTGCACTGGAAAGAACATATCTCCCACTACAAAACATTAGAATTATATTTATTATAGCATAACCCCTATCTCGCTATTAATACCTCATCCAATTTAGCTTAGCTCCGTTTATATAACATCAAACCAATCAGGCTTATGCCTTCACTTAGCAATTTCACTAATATCCTCAATCAACTTATCAATAAGCAGCTCCTGATAGCCTGCATACCGCGTGTCTTTTATGGTAATTGCCAGCTCCTTCAGCATTTCGTCATTGACTTTGTCAAGCTTGCTTAGCCTTAGTTCACTCAGTCTTTTATCTGACTTGGCCTTAAGATAGCTCTGGTCGTCATAGCCCCACAGCGTCAGCTTTTCTTTGTATCTTTCCTTCAGCTTGTTGGCTATTGTCATTCCCTCGGGATCAAAGTCTCCCGAGTAGTATATCTGGCACCCATCCTTATAAAGCATATCCAGAAGCATTAGAGATGCTACCTTTATTTGTCCATAGGTGCATACCAACGCAGGCCTTAGCTCCTTTGTCCTTTCCGATATCTCTGCAAAAACTGCCGGGTTTTCAAAAACAAAGACCTTGCCTGTCGGACTTGAGGTTTTGTCTATTTCACTAAGATTCAGCAGACTAAGCATAAGAACCTCTCCTGACTCATAGAAGCCTAGCCATCCCTTATGGACAATCCCATTTTTATATCCATTTATACCACAGCACACTGTAAAGTTAGATATCTCATCCTTAATAATTCCCGCGGCATAAAGAAGCTCAAGCCTTTCTTCGGCATTCTGAGGGTACGGTCTTTGAAGCACATAGCATATTGCATGTATTAGAAGCTTGCCGCACTCAGTACCATCATCAAAGGTATGAGGGTTTTTGCTGACCTCTGAGGAAAACACTGCAAGACGTGAAGTCTTACCCTCCCATGCAGGCAGGGAGTTTATGGCATTACAGACATAATATAAGCTGCCTCTCAAGTCCTCCCTTGAGCTTTCATACCTCATCATAATTGTTCTATATGCATTGTCCTTAGTATCGAGGGTATTACCAAGCCAAGCTCCAGCCCGGCTATCCTTATAGTCGTTTATTATCTCAGCAAAAAAACTCTCTCTCAAAGAATCGGCATGCTCCTGCTGTGCCTTCTTGGAAATCATTTTTTCTCCAAAATAGCCCTCAAGTATATCCACAAATTCAAGCTCTGCAAACCTGGTATGCTCCAGGGCAGCAATAACGCTTTTGATACTTATGGTGACAGAGTCACTGTAGCAGTTTCTCCTGAGAAAGCCAGTCAGAGCTTCCTTTTCAAGCTCAGACAGCTCGTTCAGCTTTATGCTTCCTCCAAGCTTTCCCAAGGACAAGTACTTTTCTCTGATTTTTTCAAAGGCTCTATTAAAGCCTCTGTTTCCCTTAAAGTACTTTATACATTCCAGCAGCAGCTTATCCATACTGCATTTCCCCATTCGTAATTAACTGTTTTACTTTTCCGTTCCATCTATATCTTATGACTGTAACAAAATTCGCATTGTTCGGTCTTACCAACTCACAGATAGATAGAGACGGAACAGTGTCATAGTCTCCCCACAGCACCTGAGAATTGATTACATAGTTCAGCTTAAGCTCGTTTAGTAGCCTGAACATATCCTTTATATTGTTTTCATCAACTCCGGCAAAGGCTTCATCCAATGATATCACTCTAGGACAGTCCTGCCTTCCACCTTCATATCTTGCATATACAGCAGCAAAAAGCGGCACATACATAGCCATTGCCTTTTCACCGCCACTGAATCTGTCAAAGGCATTGTTTGTAAGCTCTTTTTTTGTTTCTCCTGTTTTTTTGAAAAACAGCTTGAATTCAAACCACTTTCTGTAGTCCAGTATTTCCTTCATAAAGGTATGAAAGCTTTGTACCTTTCCACTTTCCTCGGCAAGCCTCTTGGCTTCTGCAATTTTTGAGCGGAAATGCTCTGACAATCTGTTGAGATCCTCTTCTTTCAAAAGACTTCCATCATGCTTCAATAGCTGCACCAGCTCCTGTGTATCAAGCTGACCTTCGCTTTCCGCCTTCTTGCTTTTCCAGTTAAGGCTGAAGGATAGCCCGCTGGAGGTATCCATTGACTCCATAAGTGAATTCATTTTGTCTACCCATAGCTCACTATGAGATATTCTTGACCTTATTTTTCTGCTTATATTCTTTGCCAGCACATCCTCAAAAAGCTGTCTGTCGTTTTCCCTTAAGAGCCTTTCATTGTCGCTTATTGCTTCTTCTATCATTTCCATAAGCTTATAAAAATTTACCTGCTTGCCTCTTATACGCCCTGTGATTTCAAGACGCTTCTGGGCTACCATGGCATTTATTGCTTCTTCACCTTCTGTGTTAATTTTATTTTCAAAAATATAATCAAGCTTCAGATTGTATTCTGTCATGTAATGCTTGTTTTCATTATATTTTTCAAAGATATATCGGGTAAGATCCTCTCTGTTTTTTGTAAGATAGTCATTTCCGGTTTCCTTCAAAATATCCTTTGCCTGCTTATACCTATCAATCAACTCAACAGCCCCATAGACATATCCAAGATTGAATTCCGCTTCAAAGCCATATCTGTATATTTCAAGCAAAGCATCCTTTTTTAGTTTAAGCTCCACCAGGCTGTACAGCTCCGTCTTCATCCTCTCGTATTTTTCCTTGCCTGCTGCTCCTTTTCTTCCTTCCTCAAGTATTTTATCCGGAAGCACTCTTAATAGCTCTAGGCATTCATTGATCTCTCTTTTTATTTCCTCATAATCCGAAAGCTTAAGCTGTTGGTTGAGATTGTCAAGACTGAGCTTGGCTTCTCTTTGTCTTCTTTCGATGGCATTAAGATCGTATAGTGCTTCCTCCAGATATTCTTCCAGCTTTTCTGCATTTTCCTTAAGCATATTTATATATTGTGCAGTATGCAGAAGCTTTCCATGAAGAGACTCCAGCTCATAAAGGTGCTTCCTGTAGGCTTCAAGGGTCGCTATGGCTTCGTTGTATACATCTATCTGCGGAGACAGCTCTATTCCTCTGGTTGACTCATAGGCTCTTTCCCTTGCAGCTCTGAGCTCTGAGTAGGCTTTCCTTTCTGCGGACTCCTTTTTGGTTACATCTTCCTCACCCTTTTTTGCATCAAGGTGAGCCTCCTGCAAGCATTTAAGAGTAGCCTCAATATCGGTTTTATCCGGGAAGCCTTCGATCTCTTGCTTCAGCACCAAGAATCTGCTATTGACTTTCTCTATTTCCTTTTCTACTCCAGAAATTCTATCCCCAAGCTCAGCCCAATCCCTATTAAGATTCTCTATCATTTCCTGTTTATAGCGTTTGCGTGCTGCACCACCAATGAACTTCGGCAAATAGCTCTGTGTAGCCTTTCCTCTTAATATTCCAAAGCCATATTCACCTTCGGGCTTTATAAATATTGCGCCGTCATCCTCATTAAGCATTATGCTTCTTAACACATCCTCAACATACTCCAAGGCTATCTGATGCAGCTCGGTTTTATCTACTCTTAGGATAGCCGACAGGTCATGACTTAAAAGTCTTGGAGATGGGAACAAATACTTATCAGCCATAGAGCTGTCCATTTCCAGCACCTGCTGCTTATACTTTTCCGGCACAATCAATGCATCCAGAATGCCTATATCCAGCAATGCTTCTTCTATCCTTCCCTTTTCGCCTTCAGTAAGCTCCTTGCTAAAGTCTAAAGCCATATATAAAGGAACATAGGGAATTCCTTCTTTTGCAAGCCTTTCTCTATTTAGTATTACCTTTGGATCTCTCTGTGGCTCTGGATCTTTTTTGCCTTCCCACTCTTTTATCTGAGCTTTTAGCAGCTGTTGCTGATCCTTAAGCTGCTTTTTTTCGTGCTCCAAGGTGATATTTTGTTTGTTAAGTATACTCTCATAAAAGTTGTATTTAGCACGCAGCACCCTGTCTATATCATAGAGGCTGGTGCTTTCCCCATAGCTGTTTATCTGTCTTGTGACGCTTACCATATCCTCATCCTGCATCAGCAGCTCTGTATTATTTCTATTCCAGCTGTGTACCTTTTCTATTAGCTCTTCCTTTATTTCCATAAGGAAAACCCTTGCTTCATCATGCTTTTTCTGCTTTGCCGTCAGGTCATGCTTTGCTCCTTCAAGCTCAGCAAGTACTCGATCGTATTCTTTGTTTTTATATTGTTCCTCATTCAAAGCCTTTTGAGCCTTGGACAGCTTTTCTCCATAGGTATTCAGCCCGTTTTTTACATAGCCAAAGCTGTATTCTTTATTAATGTCCCTTAGAAGCTCTTCTCTCACAAAGCTTTGCTCATGAAATTTGAATTCTTCTGCAGCCTCATCCATGTCGTACAGCTGCCTCTGGACTTTGTCCTTCTGGAGCAGCTCTTCATCCGCAGCCTTTTTAAGCTCAACTTGAAGCCTGCGTTCCTCTGCTTTCTTTTTGTCTATCGCTTCTTCCTTGTGTTTTTTCTGCTCTGTAAGCTCTTTTTGAGCTTCTTCTATTTCGTTGATTTTTTCCTTTATCTGCACGCTGTCGTGCTTTTCTAGCTCCTTGCGTTTTTCCTCCATAGCTTTTCTTTGAAGGGTCAACTCCTGTACATTTTCCTCCGCCCCTTCAAACTCTGCTTTGCACAGCTCTATATCCTTATTAAGGTTCTGCTTTTGCAGCTTTAGCCTTTCCACCTCATCCTGGTGCTTTACAAAGTCCTTTGCTTTTTCGTATAGCATAAACCGATTGTATTGGTCATAGCTGTTTCTCAGCTTTAACCCTGCCTTTTTGCTCTCTATCAGCACGTCTAATCTACTTTTAATGCCATCCATATGCTCAATGGCTTCTGACATTGGCCTCAAGTCATCATCAGACAGCGGCTGCAAGGAGTTGTTCATTATCTCATATACCACAGTAGGCTTAAATTCCTTTGAAAGCTTGGGTGTCCTAAGCTGCACCAGAAGCTTGATAAGCTCATCGTACTCGTCAATGTCAGGAAAACCAAAGAGCAGATCATTAACCAGCTTCATATATTCCTTCTGACCGTTTGCAACCGTTCCTCCGCTGCCTATTCTGTTTCTTAGCTCCTTCTGAGTCAATGGTACCTTTTCGCCAATATCCTTATAAAGTAGAAAGTCCCTACCTATTCTTCTGCCGTCTGTAATGCAAAAGCCCCAAGAGTCAAGGCTCTTGCCTCTTGCTGCCTTTAAGCCCATTCCTATGGTTATGAAATTTTCTGTCTTTTCCTTCATAAACTCCATAAACAGGTAGCCTATGCTTTCATCCTTTCCGTTTTCATCCTCACCCAGAAGATAATTTTCCATCTTTCTTGCCTTTGAGCCAAAGGGGTCTAGTCTCTCAGGGCTTTTGTTGCCATCCAGCAGCAGTGGTATGAAGCTTTGCATGGTTACTGATTTACCTGAGCCGTTGGTGCCTCTTAAAAGCATCCTTCCCTCTGAGAATTGAAATTCTTCTTCATCGTAGTACCAAAAGTTAACAAGCCCTGCTCTATTTATTACCCATTTGTTATCCTTCATCAATCATCACTCCTGTTTCTGAGGGCGTAAAGTCCTCCGGATAGCTTCCTATTACTTTTCCAGCAAGTGGCATTATGTTGACCTCTTCTCCATCCTCCGTCAGAGCAAGCATCAAGAAGTCCTCCATGTATTTTATGATTTCTTCTTGTACACCCTCAGGACTCATTTCTCTGTATTCCTTGCTCCACCCTCTGATATTGGCATTTCTCACCTCTCTAAGAATGCTTTCAAATTGAGCCAAGGAAAGAGTGACAACATCATTTTCCTGCCTTATCAGCAGACCTTTATTAATCGCCTCTACTATTGCAGCATTGGTCTGCAATACTATTTCGCTTATTGCTTTGGTTTCAGGAAATGTGCTTTTATAGTTTTTATCACTGCCCAGCACCATAAAGGCTCCATTTTTGTGAACATGGAGGCTGCAGCCCAAGTACTTCTCAATATCTGATTGCAGCATATTCCTATAATTCTTTATATACAGGTAGTCTCCATCCTCGTCATCACCCTCACGATATACCGCCGGAGACATTATTAGGCGTCTGTAAACTCTGTTTCTTCTTATTATTCCCTTGTCCTTTTCTATATCAAGCCACTCTTCGTTTTCAATATCCTTATAGCTGCTATAGTTCATGATATTGCCGGTGAAGCTTCTTACAAAATATCTCGATATCCCGCTGTTCTCGTACAATATTTCTGCATCATGGGCAGCTGCAAAGCTTTGCTCGTCCCCGTCATTTATGTTTATAAGTCCCAGCTCCTGAGCAACCCGTAGCACCTTTATCAGGTATCTTCTGTGTCTGTATAGTGTCCAGTCGACCTTCTCGTCTCCCGGACAGCTTCCCTGTATAAACTCAGTTATCTCTGACAATACAAATTGCTCTCCTCTGTCTCTGTCCTCCAGAAACATCAAAAGCAAGCAAAAAAATATATACTCCAGCTTATTGGAGAAGTCTCTGATGCCCATCCATGACTCTGCCTTCCCTGGAACCTTTTCCAGCTTTATAAGATATGGATTAACAAGCACCTGGTAGCCCAGCTTCTCTGTTATAAAGCTTCTATAGCCGGAAATCGAGTCCTTGATGCTATAATAAAGCTCTTTGTCATCATCTTTAATTATCCAATAGCTTTCAAGCAGCTGCTCAAGCTCCTTCATCATTTTCTCCCCTATTCAAACACTATTATATAGTGAGGCATTTCAAAGCTTCCATCTGTGCACTCCAGCACACAGCGCCCACTATCCTCTGCCTCAATAATGTGATATACTCTTCCATCCTCTGTCTTGGCTTTTTTGTCTGCATTAATGAGGCCTTTACCTAACCATCTCAGAAAAGCAGCCCTTACATGGGCGTCTATAATCGGAAGGCTTGCAAAGTCTATTTTGCCGTCCTTTATATAGCTCTCAATAATGCTCTGCTCCTCCTGTCTCTTTTCTATCAGGCTTTGGAGCAGCCTTTCCTTTTCTTCCTTTCGGCTCACTATTACTGACCTTTGACTTTTCTCTCTGTAGTTCCTTATTCTTGGCTTTATGGTTATCACGCAAGGCTCTTCATCATATACTCCGCTGTTTATGCTTTCTGTTTTTCTCTCGAAGTCATACTTTATATGCCTGGTGTTAAATATGCCAAAAACCGTAGCCGAAAGCTTGTGTGCCTCCTTAATATCCTTGCAGTTTAAAAACATCTGGCAAAGCTTTTTATACTCTTCCTTTCTGTTTGCAGCTGCATTCATTGTCTCCGATATCTGAAAAGCAAAGCGGGTTATCTTTCTTATTATTTCGTTGGTTATGTCAAAAAGCTTTGCTGACTCCGATTGTCTTCCTTCATCTCCCAAAAACCAGTACTTGAGGTTCTTCCATCTTCCATTTATACTTTCTCTTACGGCTTCTAGAGATATATTAAAATCTAGCCTAGGAATGGACTTTTCGTACTCAAACACCTTATCCATAACAATTTTTTCAGTAGTTTTATCAATGGAGCGTATTATCTCTTCTATGGCATAGGAGTTGTTTTGTAGAGTCTTTACAAAGTCTCTGAGATAATCTATGAACTTATCCTTAAAAACTAAAAATTCATTTGTCCGCATAAGCTCATCAGCCTTCGCTCCATAAAGCTCTCTTATATAGTCCTGATAATTTTGATTTAGCCGCCTAAAGTCGCTGTTCAGAGAGCTCCACCACATACCGACCTCCCGCTCATCCTTATCTGCCATACTGTTGAATTTTCTTAGCTCCTGCTTTATTCGCTCCAGAAGAGATGGTTCAAGGGACGCGCTTTCTATGTGGAGGTTTTCAAGGCGGATTGCCATTCTCTCTATTTCAACCGAATACTCAGAAAGCTGATATCTGAACTGCTTGTTTTTAAACTCTTCAACTGTAGCAGCCTTAGAGGTATCCTGAACAGGTATGAGGTTTTTCCATGAGACAAGCACATCAAGATCCTGCTTACAGTTATCCATGGTATACTGCGAAAATTCAGGATGTTTTTTGAGCTCTTCAAATACATCCTCCTTGTACATATAGTAGCTCATTTTCTCATACTCAAGATAGAAATATCTTAAAATTACTCTGTAACGCCAAGCGTTATCAGCTGTAAGATACCTGGCTTCGTCGATTTGCTTGGTAAGACTTATATTTATTTCCATTTAATTCACCTTACACTACTAAATTCGTATTATTTAATGTATTTCGACATATAATTATGCTTTCCTTCATAGCAGTAAAACCCTGCATTTTCATATGAATGAAGGGTTTATGAAAAATATGTAGAATTATGTAGTTTGATCCAGTAATAACAAATTTTAAAGGGGGTTTTTTTATGTCGAGTATAAACACAAAAGCACTGGAAGAACTAAAGGATAGTAAGGTGAAGCTTTTAATTGAGCTTGGCCTGATATCACATTATCAAATGCGCACCAGCTGCATAGGTAGCTTTACAGATGAAATGAGAAGCATCAGTGAACAGCTAAGAATTATTGATTCGAAGCTTTATGAGGCCTCAGGCGCAAGTATACCTGATAAAAGCAGTGGAAAATGCCCACATTGTGGAAGCTCATCGGAGGGAAAGTTTTGCTCCTCGTGCGGTTCTGACATAGAGACCTTCTACAGCAAAGGTGTAGAGCAGTGCTCTGTTTGCAATCACAATGTTTCAGCTGGCGGACAATATTGTATCGCCTGTGGATCAAAATTTAATAGATAGGAGTGGTATCTTTGTATTGCAGCCAATGTGGAAATAAAAATTCTGAATACAGCCAGTATTGCGCTAGTTGTGGTAAGTCTTTAAGTCAGCTGCACGCTACAGGCTTTATCGTCAAACAGTCCAGCTCTTTTTGTTCCCAGTGTGGAGATTCGTTACAAGTAAATAACACGTATTGTTCTAATTGCGGCGCTTCAGCAGTCAACTATGCTTTTGAGAAAAAAAGCTCATTCCCACGAATAGATATGATTGAAAATATGCCCTTACTAACAAATGTAAAAAATGTGTTTCTTGCCCATTTAAACGACTATAAATCAAAGAACCTATGGATTTCAGCAGCAATCTTTTCTTTTATAACATTTATTATAAATATGCTTTTTGCAGCTGCGCTAGTTGCAATTGCTATTGCTAAAATAAAGAGTGCCATAGGCTCAATTACAGCTTCCTTTGGTTATATACCTTTGGACGGCTTTTTAAATAAAAGTCCGATCCCGTTATACTTATTCAGTTACCTTCCGAGAACTTTAGTAAAAGCATCCAGTGATATATTAGGTATGAATTTTTCCGCCAGTGTTAAGCTTACCTTTGGGTTATTAGTAATAACTTTATTACCTCTTTTTTCAATCCTGGCAGCAAAACTTATAGAAAAAAAACTGATAGCATCGAAATTTAACTGTGATAAAGATAAATATGCTTCTACCATTATTAGCCGCTCCCTCATAATTTCGCTGATTAATACAGTTATTTCATTAGCAGCCTACAAATCAATTACTGCAGAAGTATTCTATACACAAGTTACATTAAGCATGAGCTACTCAATATTTAGAGCATTTTTCTTCAGCTTTATTATTTCCACTATACTCCAGTTGTTAGTTGACCTTGCAGTTAAAGAAAAAAAACTAGAGCTAAAGAGGAGTCGCTCAGCCCTATTAGATGGAATTACTATAGCCTTGCAGGCTTATATAAGAATTTCTATTATAGCAGCCTCAACTACTCTGCTTTTGGTGCTTTTTATAATTATAAAGTCTGGAAGCAATGCAGCAGAAATATTGGGTTTCATGGTAATTCTAATTCCCAACCTATTCGTATACATATTTAACCTCACTGTAGGAGTTCCCTTAACCCTAAGTTTTTCC
>CALJSV010000129.1 GCA_937976095.1 uncultured Clostridia bacterium
CGTCTAGTATAAAGGTATACTCCTCTGTCTTTATCTCAGCTACCTTTGATTTAAACTCATTAACAATCTTATAGCCTTCATCCAGGGTAATTACTCCTTTGACGACTGCAATAAGAGCCTTTTTCTTTTCATATAATTTGAATTCATACATTGATATCACCCTCTATTAGGATATACAGAGACAAGCCTTTTTGTTCAAAAAAGAAAAAAAAGTCGTACCCGACTTTTTTCTTTAGCTGATCTTAAGCTCTAGTCTAAGCTTATCAGAAATCATAGCGATAAATTCACTATTTGTTGGCTTGCCTTTTACATTATGTATTGTATAGCCAAACAGTGTGCTTATTGTTTCAACTCTTCCTCTGCTCCATGCTACTTCAATGGCATGTCTTATAGCTCTTTCAACTCTGCTTGGTGTGGTATTAAATTTTCTGGATATTGACGGATAAAGCTCTTTTGTAACTGCACTTAAAAGCTCCATGTTATTAACTACCATTGTAATTGCTTCTCTTAAATAAATATAGCCTTTTATGTGTGCAGGAACACCAATTTCATGTATTATATTAGTAATTGCTGTTTCAAGCTCGTGTGGAGTAGAAGAGACAGCAAGACCTGATGAAATAGGCTGAACATAGCTTCTTCTTATCTCAGGCTCATTAACTCTTATTCCGACGCACTCTCTTATACGCTTTGAGAATACCTCCATATCAAATGGCTTTACAACATAATACTCAGCACCTAAGGTTAATGCTCTTTGTGTTATTTTGTCTTGTCCTACTGCGGATAAGACGATTATCTTCGGATGCCTTTCAAGACGCATGGAATTAAGTCTTTCCAGCACTCCAAGTCCATCTAGATGCGGCATAATTATATCAAGGATTATTATATCAGGGATAATATTTTCAAGTATTTCAATAACCTCAAGACCATCCTTTGCTACACCTACTACTTCAAAATCAGGCTGTGCACTTAAGTACTCGCTGAGTATGCTGCAAAAATCCTTATTATCATCAGCTATTAGTATTTTGACCTTGTCTAAGCTCATTAATTATTCCTCCTACTTTAGTATTGCTTTTATTAAATTCGACAAATCAGGGTTATATCCTTCTATTTTCTACCAATAATCGTTCTATTTTTTAATACAAAAAGTAACAGCATTATTCTACAAATTATTGCGCCCCAAGTCGTCTATAGGATTACGCGATAAGTTAGCAATATAAAGGGATTCTAATAGCTTTATGTATACCTTCCCTTTTCGACCAAATAGATTATAAGTTATTTTAATTACAAATTTCGACAAACCTTCAAAATAACCTTTAAAAAATAAGAAAAACTGTTGTGGACATTTTATTGTCCTACAACAGTTTTATAGCTGGTTTTATAGTTTATATCTGTTTCTTCCAACATCCATTCTATAAAAATTCCATAGCCTCTAGTCGGGTCGTTTATAAGAACATGTGTAACAGCGCCGATAAGCTTACCATCTTGAATTATAGGGCTGCCAGACATTCCTTGTACTATGCCGCCTGTTTTCTCAAGTAATTGAGGGTCTGTTATTTTAATAAGCATGCTTTTCGAGCCTGCATTGTTCTGACGTATAACTTTCTGAATCTCTATATCAAATTCTTCTATTATATTTTCTTCAATAGTAGTAAGGATTTTTGCAGGTCCCTCTTTTACCTGATAATTCAAGCCTATAGACACTGGCTTAGATTTTTTGACTTCTCTTGTATTGCTTATTTTTCCGTATATACCAAAGTTGGTATTTTTATCTATCTTTCCATAGGGCTCATCATTCTCATAAAACAGTCCAATAATCTCTCCTGGCGCTGTCTTTCTCGCCTTCTGTACTGATGCTACACTTGACTTTAGTATAGTGCCCTTGTTAACATCCATTAGCACACCTGAATCAACATCAGTTATTCCATGCCCTAAAGCACCAAAGGTTTTTGATTTAGGATCAAAAAAGGTCATTGTACCTACACCTGTAATGCTGTTTCTTACCCATAAGCCCAGCTTATATGTTTTTTCATCGCTGCTCAATGCGGGCTTAACAGATATATTGATCCTATTGCCTGCTCTTTCAACCAGTACATTTACCATATCATCCTTGATATTCTTACCATTAAGGTAGTTAACTATGTCATTTTCTACCTCTACCTTATTATTATCAATTTCAAGTATGATGTCTCCTACTTCAAAGCCTGCATCTGCTGCTGGACTCATTCTTTTGCCATCAGTGCTGGTGATGCTGGACATTCCTACTATCAAAAGTCCCTTTGTCTCAATCTTAACTCCAATGGCTTCTCCAGAGGGAATTAATTTCACATCCGGTATAACATTTACGTTTACGCTTTTGATAGGAATAGCATTGAATAGTCTTACGCTTCCGCTTGTTCTTCCTTCACTATTACCGCGAATTAGGGTAAAGTTAGATACCAGTCTGCTGGCGCATTCAAGCTCTACGTTGCTTTGCTTTTCGTTATCCAACACTAGTGTGAATAGAAGACTATCAGATAGCATTTTACTCTGTCCTTCTATAACATTAATCTCATCAGGGAAGCTGTATAGCACTGCGAAGCTGCTTATTAGTATGAAAACCACCATAAAAATGGTAACATAAAGTGCGAAAAGCTTCAGATTTTTTAATTTCAATAACATCACTCTCCTGAGTCCCCAGAAGAGTCATTCCTTCAAAAAACTTCTCTTAATTAAGTTAACCTTTTTAAAGTTCTATTATTCTTTATAAAATTATGAAATTTTGAGATAAACACATTAAAACCAGTTATTTAATATTATTTGGCTTAATATTAAAAATATCACATGAAAAATGCAAAAAAATAATTACC
>CALJSV010000130.1 GCA_937976095.1 uncultured Clostridia bacterium
ACAGCAGCATCCTGTCTGCTTATGCTTTCATCTGGTCTGAAATTCCCCTGATCGTCGCCCTTTATCAAGCCCTTTGCTGCGGCTGTATATATAAAGTCATGCAGGCTATGATTTGAGGCTACATCCTTAAACCGTCCGGAGGTTCCTTCCGAATCAAGTCCTAAGGAATTTACCAAGTAAGCTGCAAATTCCGCTCTGGTTATGCTTCCTGTGGGCTCAAACATATCATTTTTTCTGGCAAAGAGTATCCCTCTAGTATATAATCGCTGGATACATTCCCTTGCCCAGCTGCTTGAGATATCAGAAAAAAATGCCTTTGAGTAGTATCTGTCCACTCGAATCAGCTTCTCTTCGCCAAACTTTGCAGTAACTGTTGTATCCTTTATACAGGAATATTGCATGTTCAGCTCGCTTTTGCTGTTTTTGCTTGAATAGCCCGTTATGATATGCTTGTCATCAGCCTTAATCCTTGCAAAATAATCTTTGCTAGGTGTCCTTACTCCATTCAAGGTGTACATTAGTGTAGGCTCAACAGGTATCCAACCAACTCCGTCTACATAAAATTCAGACCAGGCATGTCTTTTTCCGCTTACATCCTTCCATTCATTTGCTTTTACAGTATCATCAATCCAATAGCCGGAAACAACTCTTGAAGGTATGCCCGCTGCTCTACACAAAGCAGTAAAAAGAGAAGCATACTCATCGCATACCCCTTTGCCAGTCAAAAGTCCGCTTAAAGCTCCTTTATTGGCGTATTTAGGACTGCTGTCATAATCTATATGAAGGTTGACAAAATCATAAATATCCTTGGCCAAGGCTACAGGACTTTTCTTTAGATCAAAGCCTCTAAGCTTCTTTTTGATCTCAGAGGAATTGCTTTCAATCTTGTCTGACGGCTGAACAAACTGCTGTAAAGCAGGATCACTTTCATAGGCTAAGCTGTTTCCTTTAACATTATAAATATTGTCCTGAAAATCAATTCCACTGTTAGCAAAGTATCGGTCTACAGCTATTGTCCTTTTTTCACCTGATCTAAGCTCCTCAAAGCAAAGCTCTGCATATATGTTCCCTGCCGAATCACGTCTTACCGTGCTTGCTGCAGGCTCTATTAAATAGTTGAGATTATCCTGATAGGGCGAGCTGCTGTCAACTCCAACACGTACGCTGACTTTGACATTGTACGCAGAATAGGCGCCTGTATTTGAAATTGTGTAGGTTGTTCTGATTCTATAGATGCTTTCATCTACCCGAGCTCCGCTATTGCTATCTCCAATAACCGGAGACAGCATTGCAAGCGGTAAAGCAAGCACCAGCATAAGAGCCATTAATACAGGTATCAGCCTTCTCATTCAAATCCTCCATTCAACCCTTGACTATTCATTACCATTATACACCAAAAACAGGAATTTATTTACTACTATTTTCTTAATTGCTTGCAGATCTCAAAGTACTCTGCTTCCAGTTGACTTTTCTCTTCAGCTTTTAGATTTACGTCTGAAAGCCTTCCTGAGAGGTAGGAGCGCCTGTTCTCAAGCAGCATTTTGCTGTTGGCATCCATTATTACCTCTCTATTTGCAGCAGCTGACTTTGACTTTTGCAGGTAGTAACCATAGTCACCAGGATATTCTATGATCTTTTTATTTTGTACTGCAAGTATCCTTGTGCTCATCTTCTCTACAAAATATCTGTCATGAGATACAAATACGACTGCGCCATCATAGTCCAGCAGCGCTTCCTCTATCTTCTCCTTGGAATAGACATCCATATGGTTTGTCGGTTCGTCCAGTACCAGTATGTCTCCCCCGGAAACTATAGCCTTCAGAAGAGCAAGCTTGCTTCGTTCTCCTACGCTCAGCTCACCCGCCTTCTTAAAAGCATCATCCCCTCTTATGAGAAAGCAGCCCAAAAGCAGCCTTGCTTCATTGGCGCTCAGTCCCATATCCTTTATCTCTTCAAGTATGGTATTTTCAAGGTTTATGTTTTCATGAAGCTGCCTGTAGTAGGAAACCCTAACTGAATCGCTCACTGTAATCCTTCCGTAGAAAGCATCATCCAGGCCACAGATTATATTAAGGAATGTAGTTTTGCCGCTTCCATTTGGTCCTGCAAGACAGTACCTCTCTTGGTTTTTTATTACAGCGCTTACATCCTCCAGTATCCTTTGCTCCCCATAGCTCTTGGTAATATTTTCTATACGCATCACTATATTAGCTTCGGAGGAAGACTTTAAAAATTCAAGGTTAATTTTATCAAATTCCTTGGGTTTTTTAATATTTTTACTCTCCAGCCTTTTAAGTGCCATTTCCTTTGACTTAACGACGCGGTATTGTTTTTTTGCCTTGGCTCTTGCGAAGTCGTTTTGTCCTGCAGCCTTATGTGCAGATTTAAACCATTCCTTTCTTTGGACTATTACTCCTTTGAGCTTTTCTTTTTCTCTTTTGTAGCTTTCATATTGAGCCATCTGTGTCTTAATTTCCAGATCCTTCTGCTTTACGTAAGCTGTATAGTTGCCGTTATAGGATCTTGCTTCAGCTCTATCCATTTCAATAATTCTATCACAAACATTATCAAGCAGCTTTCTGTCATGGGAGACAACAAAAACAGTACCCTTATAGCCTTTTATAAAGTCCTCAAGCTGCTCAAGCTGCTCCATATCAAGGTGATTATTGGGCTCATCCAGTATAAGAAAGTCAGCCTTATGGTACATTGCTCTAGCCAGTGTAACCTTTGTAATCATACCTCCGCTAAGCTGATTTATTGACTTATCCATATCATTCTCATTCAGCCCAAGCCTTTTAAGTATTAGAACGGTTTCTGTTATGCCATCCTTGTCCTCCGCTTCCACTTCATCGACACCAAGCACCAGTTGAAGCACAGATTTATCCATGTCGTATTCAGGACTTTGCTTCCCATAGAAAACTGATACATCCTTGTCAGTATAAAAAAAGCTTCCGCTATACTCCTTATCTTCACCTGCAATAATATTAAGAAGTGTAGTCTTACCCACTCCATTAAGCCCCAAGAATCCCACTCTATCCCCTTCGTTAATAATAAAGCTTATATTCTCAAATATCTTTTTTACTACAATTGTTTTCTCAAGTTTTTCCACTCTTAACAACATAAAAACACCTCCATGTATTTGCTGATGGAAGTGCCAATAAACAAAAAACACAGGTCAAAAAAACCTGTGAGAGATGTATATATAATATTAGCAGAATTAGCCATAATTAACTAAGCCTATGTATAAAGCACTTTTATGCCTCCATAGGTGCACTCCCATCAGATAAAACGATATTATTTTCTGATTTGAAAAAGTGCATAATTGTACATGGCTTCTCCTTTCTGAATACCTTTAGTAGATTTCAATTCTATTATATACCAAATATGAAAAAAAGCAACTAATTATGACCTAATTTCCTCTACTGCTCCACCATTTGCCCTTACTATTTCAGTAGGCGCAATCTTTATAAGTGAATTAGCGGACCCGCCTCCACTGTACACTATTTCCTTTTGCATCACCCTGCTGTCTATAAAAAACCTTGCAGCATAGCCGAAGGAAGGTACACCTCCGCAAGGATAGCCTATCTTATCCAAAATCTCCTCGGGGCTTAAGCTTTTAAGCTTCTTAGCGCCGGTAAGGGTTTTTAGCTTATCCTTACTTACTCTGTCTTCTCCCTTTACTATGGCAACTACGAGTTCCCCATCCTCATCCAAAAGGCAGATGTTTTTTACCAAGTCCTCAGGAGTTGCATCAACAGCCCTTGCCGCCTCCTGGACAGAGTGGCAGGATTCTTTAAATACAAGATGCTGAGCAGTAACGCCGTGCTCAAACATATACTTTTTTATCTTAAGCTCATAATCGGTCACTGAAAAATTCCTCCTTTGAATTTTTCACAGCTGGAAGCTGGTGGCTGCTTATATAAGCGCAGCCTTTTTAAGTCTTTCTATGACTCTGTCGTAGCCCATAACTCGCATAACCTGATGCATATCAGGAGTTGACCTTCTATTGGTCAAGGCTACTCTTATGGTTCCCATAATATCACCAATATTACCCTTATAGGCTTCCTTGTTTTTCTTGTAATCCTTCATATTGCTAGCATAGCCAAGGCTGTCACAGTATGCCTTAACCTTATTGAACCATTCCTCATGCTCATCCTCTGCATTATATATATCCAAATAGCCGGTTAATATACTTTTTATTTCATCCTTGGACATATTTTCTGCAAGATCATAGCCGCCTGCAGTATTTGCAGCAAACAGCTCATCAAAGAAATACAGTGCATATGGCTGTACATCAGACCACTTGCCTATATCCTTTCTTGGCTTTTCACAGCCTCTTTCAATGCCTAATATTGCCTTTGCATAAGTCTCCTTGTCTGATATCAGCTTTGCAAAGTCCTTATCATATTGTTCAGCCCATACAAGAGTGAGGTTATACACCTCTTCGGCAGTCATTCTGGATATTATCTCCTTGCTCACATCTGTCAGCTTGACCATGTCAAACAGCGAGCCGCTGACCGACATCCTTTGGGTATCAATGATAAAATCTGTATTTGGCTTATCAGGGTTCTCTCTTCTCCAATCCTCAAAATTTGAGTTAATAAGGTTTAAAAGATAATCCCTAACAGACTGTACCGGGTAGCCCTGCTCATGGTAATATGAAACAGCCGCTTCCGGATCCTTTCTTTTGCTAAGCTTTCTTTTGGATTCTCCATCCATTTTCATAACAGGTGATATGTGCACATAGTTTGGTCTTTCCCAGCCTAATGCCTTAAATAGTTCAAAATGGAGCGGTACCGAGGAAAGCCACTCATCACCTCTTACCACATGTGTAGTTCTCATTAGGTGATCATCAACAGCATGTGCAAAGTGATAAGTCGGTAGTCCATCAGTCTTTAGAATTACAAGGTCCTGATTGTTTTCAGGGAATTCTATTTCTCCCTTTATAAGATCATCCAGTACTATTTTATTTTCAGGATTGCCCTTTGACTTTAGTCTTACCACAAAGGATTTTTCCTTGGCAAGCTCAGCCTCTATCTGCTCTAAGGTAAAGCCTCTGTGTACTGCCCACTCCCCATAGTAGCCGGGTGTAAGCTTTTGCTCCTCCTGCTTTGCTCTTATGGCACTCATTTCCTCCTCAGCGCAGAAGCAAGGATAAGCATAGTCCTCCTCCACAAGCTTCTTTACAAAGGTCTGGTATATTTCTGCTCTCTCACTTTGCTTATATGAGCCATATTGCCCCTTTTCTGCATTTGACCCCGTTGCGCCTTCATCAAAGGCAATGTTGAAGCCCTCTAAAGCCTTTATAATTCCTTCTATCCCGTTCTCAACCTCACGCTTCTTGTCTGTATCCTCTATACGAAGATAGCATACTCCTCCCGATTGGTGTGCAAGTCTTTCATCAATCAGTGATACAAGGAGGTTGCCAAGATGCACAAAGCCGGTGGGGCTTGGAGCAAACCTTGTTACGCATGCCCCGTCAGGCAGTGTTCTCTCCGGGTACATCTTTTCGAATTCCTCAGGCGTCCTCTTTATGTGAGGAAATAAAAGCTCAGCTAACTTCTTATTGTCTGACATTCTAATCATCCTTTCTATTTGCTTGACTATAAATAAAAAAACCTTTCATCCTGCTATATAGGACGAAAGGTATATTTCCGTGGTACCACCTAAATTGACTTTGCATGCTTGCATGCACAATCCTCTTAACCCCGATAACGGCGGGCTCCGGCATGCTTACTATGATGTAGGCTAAAGCCATATTTCTTTCAGCTGCTGCTCCAAGGCTTCCTTTAAAAGCACAGGCACCGAATTTACACCAGCATCGGCTCTCTTGACCCTGTAGTCTTTCTAATTTTCCTCTTCAAAGCATTATATTTCATTCTCTTGAAAGCTAGTATAAATCTTTATAGCTTGCTTTGTCAAGGGTTTGATTAATATTATCTTGCTGAAAGCTCAAATAAGTGCTAGAATTTTTATAGATACGGTTGTTCGGACAACGCATAGGTATGCACAAGATACAAAGCGCGCTGTATTAAATATTCACTAGGGGGAAGTTATATGGATTTACACACTTACTATCAAGAATTAAGAATTCGCAATAACACTTTTCTGATACGATTTCTAAGTGTTATCATGGGGCTTGGCTCTATTGGTTTTTTGCTTTCAGAGCTTCTTATGGATGCTGCAGCCCGAAATTGGACGAGAGGCATCGTATCTGTCTTGGGCTGCACTGTGCTCTCAATAGTTCCTCACCTACTAAGAAAGCTAAAAATATCAGAGAAGGTGCTTACATATCTTGTAACTTCCTGCTTCCTTGTATTATATGCTCTGGTCATCTTTATGTATGCTTACTCAACAATAAACTGGGCAATAGGCTTTATAATCATTTCCTTTAGTGTTATGTTCTTAGACAAGCTTCTCTTGCTGTATAATCTGCTGCTTGTATATTCGGTCAATCTTGCAATCATGCTTGCCTACCCCCAATATCTTTATGAAGAGCCTATAGTTGGAATAATAGTACGATCCTTCATTATTGCTATTTATGCAATTGTAATGTTTATAATGAACAGCAAGTTCAAGAGGTCCTTTGACGAAAACGGTATGCAGTATCAGACCATAGCCGTTAAGAATGAAGAAAATCAACAGCTTATGAACAACATTATGGAGGTTGTTATTACAGCCACCAGACTAAGCAATGAGGTCAAAAGAGCAGTTAACGAGTCTTATCAGGGGCTAGAGGAAATTGCTTCAAGCTCAGGAATAATAGCGCAAAACTCAAGTAATACAAAGCTGCAGATGGAAAGCATTAATAAAAGTACTATGGTCTTTAACGAAAGTATTAAAAACGTCCGTCTTAGCACAGAAGAATCTAATATCCTTGCAGAAGGTATGAAAAAGCTCTCGCTGGATAGCAGGGCAGAGACTCAGACCCTTGAAAGTGTAATGTGCTTAATTTCAGCCTCCATGGTAGAGGTTGAAGGCTATATATATAAGCTTGATCAAAGCTCAAAGTCCATACAGGATGCCGTTAATAAAATAACTTCCATAGCTGAGCAAACCAACCTACTCGCTCTTAATGCCGCAATAGAATCGGCGAGAGCAGGAGAAGCAGGAAAGGGCTTTGCCGTAGTTGCCAATGAGGTTAGAAAGCTTGCAGATTCCTCAAAGACCCTTAGTACAGACATTATTCAGATAATAGATAGCAATAATATGATAGTTTTGAATACTATAAGTTCACTAAAAGGCTCTATTACCAAAGTAAATGATGGTGTTAGCGTATCAAAGCATTTAACTGCTTCATCCGAGGTGATATCAGAAAGTGCTGATAAGAACGTCACTAAGCTTCATAACGTTGCAGAGCAGGTAAAAGGGCAGCTCTTGTTCAGTAACCAGCTAACTGAAAAAATAAACTCAGCAGCCAATGCTGCTAATACTACAAATCAGAATATTGAAGCCTCAACGGCAGTACTTCAACAGATAAGCTCTTCCATGGAAGAAATAAACAATTCTCTTACAGCTCTTACAAGTATGATACAAGGCTTAAATAATATGATACATTAATAATTGCAAAATCGGCACCCGAAGGTGCCGATTTGTTATTTATATGCTTTCTCTGACTCTATCATATCCCATAACATCACCTCTTACCAGATGTGAAGCTAATATGACTGCATAGCTTTGTTTTTAGCCATTAGCAAAGCTGCCGTCACGAAATATATGCCAGTAGCAAAGAATATTAAATAAGCTGGGATTATACTCAGGGATATACCTGCAAGAAGAATACCTAAAGGAGCTAATGCCCCTGATATTGTACCCAAGATACCCATTACCCTTCCAAGCATTTCATTTGGTATTATTCTTTGCAGTAAAACATTTAACGGCATATCTATCATAACCAGCAGAAAAGCAAATATTAGTCCCATTAAAGAATAAAGCAGAAAAATCACGTTAATATTAGCACTTCTAAAGAAGCTTACACCCGGTATACCCATGACAAATAACGTCAAGCCCATCCCTATTATTCCTACAATCAATCCTTTAAGCTTATTCTTTCTCTCAGGAAGTCTTCCGATTATTATTGCAGCTGCCAGCATGCCTAGGGAGAACGAGGCCTCTATTATGCCATATTGTGCTGCTGACATGTTAAGAACGCTGTTTATTAAATAAGGAAATACAACTGCAAGGCTGGCATGTATAAGAAAGTTAAACATCATAGAAAACGGCATTATGGTACATAGGATTTTATTACCTCTAATAAATATAATTACTTCTTTTATATCCTGCATTATGGTGCTGGCGTTTATGGTTTTACTCACTGTCTGCTTCCCGTTTTGCGTACAATTCAGGTCAAATTCTATAAATAGCTCTGATATGGCTGACAGGATGAAGGAAATACCGTTTATCAGCAGGAACAAGTTTATGGAAACCATACTGAATATCAGCCCACCGAATATTGGTCCCATAATGGAAGCGCTTGAGTCTATCGCTCTGTTATAGGAGTTTATTTTTATTAAACTCTTGTCCGTCACAAGCTTGGGTATAGCTGCTCCAAAGCTTGTTCCAAAGAAGGTAGCTATAACTGATAATACAAAGGATGCACCGTATACAAAAGGAATTCTCAACCCGTACACTACCGATAAACCCATAAGACCAAGAACCACTATACCACTTAATATATCCAGACCTACAATCATTTTCTTTCTATCCACTCTATCTGCCACTGAGCCTGCAATAGGACTTAACAGCACTCTTGGCAAGGTGCCGAAAAGAATGCTGAAAGCAAAGGAAGTTCCTGAGCCGGTGGTTTTCAATACATACAGCGAAATAGCAAAGGTATATATATAAGTGCCTAGTAAGGATACCAGCTTGCCTGCTGTAAACAGAATCAAATTTTGCTTTTCCTTCTTTTCTATTAATTTATTGGACTTTTCTGTCTGATTGATAATTGGATTAATTGCAAAGCCTTCCATATAAAACTCTCCTTTTTTTTATAATAATCGTAATGTTTAATTTTATTTAACTTATTCTAACTTTATCATTATTTTAATATATAGTCAACATACTTGTTTAATTAAATTAAACTTAATGCAAAATATAGCCCTTCATGATTATTGCATGTTAAATAAGACTATACTATAATGTTATTAAGGATAAGTTATTGGAGGCAGATAGTTATGTCAAAAACCCTGGGTGAAAAGATAAAAGAGCTGAGGAAGGAATTGAAACTGACCCAGACAGAGCTTGCTGGTAGTGAAATAACTAAGAGCATGCTCAGTCAGATTGAAAACAACCAGGCTACCCCCTCCATGAAAAGCCTTCAATATCTGTCAAACCGTCTTAGCAAGCCTATTTCATATTTTATAGACGATATTTTTTTACAGGGCAGTGCAAGCTTTGAAGAAATTTATAATAAGCTTAAGAGTATAACTAAGCTTATAAATGAAAGAAATCAATCTGAAGCCTTAATACAGCTTGAGGCTTTGCTAAAAACAGCTCCGTTGGACTATTCAAGCAAGCTATATGCAGATATTCTTTCAAAGTATGGTGAATGCCTTGTTGACCTTAAGGAATACGCAAAAGGTGAAGAAACAATTCAGAAGGCAATTGATGTATATACCGGCAAGTACTTGTATGTAGATGCAGCCAAGTCAATGCTGCTATTATTAGGCAAATACTGGAGCAGCTTTGACTATATAGGATGCATGAATCTGGTTTATAAAGCCTTGGAGACATATAATTGTTCTATTAGTAAAGACCATGCCTTCGAAATAGAAATTCTTTATATGCAATCAATATTTTATGCTGGAGTCAATGATGTAGATGGAACCATAAGTGCAATAAAAAGAGCCTTGGACATCTCCAAGGAAACCGAAATATATTATAAAACTGACGAACTATATAAGAACCTTGGAGCCATTAATCTGTTCATGGATAAACATGAGGACTTTGAGCACTATATGGAAAAAGCTAGGCAGTATTCGGTATTTATAGAAAACAATGCTATTCTGGCAAGTATCGAAGGCGTTTGGGCAATGTTCTACAATAAGATCAATAATCCGAACAAAGCCTTAGAAAAAACAGCGGTGTGCAAACAGCTTATGAAGAAAGCATATCCTGTAATATATGCCCAAGAGGTTATAGCCTTCTACAAAATGAATAAGTATTCCGATGCTCTCAATGCTGCCGCCCAGGTCATTTACCCCCGTGATTATGTTCCCTTCAAATTTGACTATCTTGCAATTTTAAATACAAAGATATATGAGGGACTAACTCTTAATAAGCTCGGAAGAATCAATGAAGGTCTAGCCGTCATGAAGGAAGGCATAGAAATAATGGAAACTCTGGGAGATTCAAAAATCCTTGCCTTTGCCTACAAGAGTCTGAGTGAAATATACTCAGAGCAAGGCGATTATGAAAATGCCTTCAGCTTCTTAAAGAAATCGACTACAATGGAAGAACTTACCAAATCAAAGAAAATATACTTTTAGTATTCGCATATAAAATAACAAATCGGCACCTTAGGGTGCCGATTTGTTATTTTATATGCTTTCTATGTCTATAGGTTGTATGAAGCAGCTTGTGCGATAAATGGCCATTAGGCTCATGAAGGAATTCCTTATAAAGCTCCTTAATAGCCGGGTTTTCATGGGATTTTCTAAGCTTCATGCCCTTATCCTCAGTATAGGTTGCGCCAATTCTCTTTTCTCTGGCTTTATTTGTAGTTGTATGAGGCTGGCCGCCTCCTCCAATACAGCCGCCAGGGCAGCACATTATTTCTATAAAGGTATAGTCGCATTTACCTCTCTTGATTCTCTCAGCTATCAGCCTCGCGTTCTTCAGTCCATTTGCCACTGCAACCTTTACAGGCATATCATTAATATATACTGTAGCTTCCTTAATACCCTCCAGCCCTCTTACGCTCTCAAAATCTATTTTATCCAGTTCTTTTTCAGTAAGCACCTCATACACAGTCCTCAGAGCAGCCTCCATAACTCCGCCGCTGGCACCAAATATCACACCGGCTCCTGTGGATATTCCAAGAGGTGCATCGAATTCTTCAGGCTCTATATTCCTAAAGTCCACACCGGCAAGCTTCAGCATCCTTGAAAGCTCTCTTGTAGTCAGCACTGCATCCACATCCCTATAACCGCTTGAATACATCTGACTTCTTGTGCTTTCATACTTTTTGGCAGTACAAGGCATAATGGACACCACAAAAATATCCTTTGGGTTTATACCCGCACGCTGAGCATAATATGTCTTAGCCAATGCCCCAAACATTTGCTGCGGCGACTTGCAGCTTGATAAATGCTCCAGCTGATCAGGATAAAACTTCTCGATAAAGTTTATCCAGCCCGGACTGCAGGAGGTAATCATAGGCAGCTTGCCTCCGTTCCTAAGACGTCCAATCAGCTCATAGCCTTCCTCAATTACAGTCAAATCAGCTGTAAAATCAGTGTCAAAAACCCTGTCAAAACCAAGCCTTCTGAGTGCAGCAACCATTTTGCCGGTTACTATGCTTCCTGGCTCCATCCCGAATTCCTCGCCAAGGGATACCCTTACAGCAGGAGCTGTTTGTACTATAACATGCATATTGGGATTGTCTATGGACTCCCAAACCCTGTCAACATCATTTTTTTCATATATTGCTCCCACAGGACAGACCAGTGAGCACTGTCCGCAGTAAACACATGCACTTTGATCAAGAGGCATATTAAAGGCAGTTGATATTACATATTCATCAGAGCGGTGAGCTGTGCTTATTGTTCCAATGGACTGCACATCATGGCACACCTCCAGACACCTTCCACAGCGTATGCATTTTGATGGATTTCTGACTATAGAAGGGTTTGAATCATCAATAGGAAGCTCCTTTGCTATATTGTCAAAGCTAGGCTCACATATAACAAACTCCATGGAGAGCTTTTGCAGCTCACAGCTTCCGTTCCTTATACAATTCAGACAGTCCTGTGCATGGTCTGCAAGTATAAGCTCCAGTACTGTTTTTCTCGCATCCCTTGCAGACTTGCTGCTGGTAACTATTTCTGCCCCTTCCCATACAGGTGTAGCACATGCCGCACTGAGCTTTTTGGATCCCTTAACTTCTACCAGGCATATTCTGCAGTTTGCTTTAACCGTTTGATCCGTGTGGTTGCAAAGGGTGGGTATCTTAATCCCAACCTTTTCTGCCGCTTCCAATATGGTAGTACCTTCAGGAACAGTAAGCCTTTTATTATCTATGACAATGTTTATCATATTCATTATCTATTCCTCCCCTTCAGACATACTGCAGCAATCAGTTAAGCAGCGGCCATAGATATGAGCATCAAATTCTTCCTTAAAAAACTTCAAGGAGGTAGTTAGAGCAGTAGCAGCAGTCTGACCCAAGCCACAAAAGCTTCCATTGGTCATGGCGTTTGAAATCCTGTCTATTGATACATAATCCTTTTTGGAGGCCTTTCCTTTGGCAAACTTATCTAATATCTTTGCCAGCTGCCTGTTTCCCTCCCTGCAGGGTGTGCATTTTCCACAGGACTCATGGAGGAAAAATTCTGTTATACATTTTGCAAAGTCTACCACACAGTTAGAATCATCTATAACCAGTATGGCACCTGAGCCCAAGCTTAGACCCTTTGCTTTTGCAGTTTTATAGCACAGTGGAGTATCCAAAAGCTCTTCACTAAAGCAAGCTCCCGAAGAACCGCCCATCTGAATCATTTTCAGCTTTCTGCCATTTGCTATTCCTTCACCAAGCTCGTATATTATTTCTCTCAAGGTTATTCCAAATGGAACCTCAAACACACCTTTGTTTACAACATTGCCTGAAAGGGTTATAAGCTTTGTGCCTCCGCTGTAATCTGTTCCATAGCTTGCATATTCTTCTCCGCCTATATCCATTATTACAGGGACGCTGGCGAAGGTCTCAACATTGTTAAGAAGTGTTGGCATTCCCCTGAAGCCTGATATTTTTATAAAAGGTGGCTTCATTCTCGGTCTTCCGGCTCTGCCTTCACTGGACTCTACCAGCGCAGAATTTTCGCCGCATACATATGCACCGGCTCCGGAGATAACCTCAAGATCGAAGCTAAAATCTGAGCCAAGAATATTCTCCCCAAGATAATTAGCATTTACGGCATTTTTTATAGCCCCTCTAAGAATTTCCTGAGACTTTTTGTATTCACCTCTTACATATATGTAGCCTTCCCTTGCGCCTAAAAGGTAAGCTGCTATTGTCATTCCCTCAATAAGCTTGTAGGGATCCTTATCCATCACATATTTATCCTTTAAAGTTCCCGGTTCTCCTTCATCTGCATTACATACAACATATTTTGGAAATTTTTTTACTTCATGGGCTTGCTCCCACTTAATTCCCGTAGGATAAGCAGCCCCTCCCCTCCCCATAAGCTTTGACAGCTTTATCTCTTCAATTATCTGCTCAGGCCTCATATTCATAGCCTTCTTAAGTCCGTTGTAGCCCCCAAATCTTTTATAGTCCTCCAAGGAATCAGGTATTATCCTATCAAAGTTTGCTGATAATAGCTTAGCTTCTATTGACATTTCTATACCCCTCCCGATATGAATTGATTATTTCCAGAACTTTGTCCTCAGTGAGGTTTCCGTATATCTCATCTCCTATTTTTATGGCAGGAGAAATATCACAAGCACCAAAGCAGCTGGAATGCTGAAGGGTAAAGGTTTTATCAGGAGTAGTCTCACCCATTCTTATTCCAAGAGCGCTTTCAAACATATTAACTACACTTTGAGGTCTATTTACATGACAAGGTGCACTTTTGCATACTTCTATTATGTGTCTGCCCTTAGGCTCAACACTGAACATTGAATAGAACGTTATAACGTCATATACTTTACTCAAGGGCAGTCCCATTTCTTCTGCTACAGTAAGTGCAACCTCCTTTGATATAAAGTTTTGTCCGGATATTTCTTGCAGCTCAAGCAATATCTGAACCAGTTTTTCGCATACTCCTCCGTATTTTTCGACTACTTCCCGTACCTTTTGCTGTGAAGTTATCTCCCTCATCTTACTTCCCCTTCCATAAGAAAATTGGAAAAATTATCTATTTGGTTTTTGTCCCATGTCACCATTTTATTACATTGTTAGATAATATTCAATGAATAGTTAAAACATTCACATTTTTCTGTCTTTACATAACCTTGTTATGATTTTCACAGTATTTAAAACTTGCATTTATATCAGTTTGTTAAAAAAATAACCCTCTACTTACATAACATGCTCCCCTTATGATATACAGTTTTATTATTCTAACTGTCTACCATAATGGGAGCATGTCAAAGTAGAGGGTCAGTGTCTATATCTTTTTTACCGGGTAAGAAGCTCCGAGAATTTCTGAGCCTCATGTAATACCTTTTCCTCGTCAAAGGCTAGTATAACACCCTTCTCCATGATGATCTTACCATCGACTATTACCGTTTCAACATCCGAGGAATTCCCCGAATACACAATCGCAGACTTTATATTGTATTTTGGGTAATACTGAGGCTTCTCCGTATTCACCACTATTAAGTCCGCCTTCATACCCACTTTAAGGCTTCCAACATCTCCAAGTCCCAGCGCTCTCGCACTGTTGACCGTTGCCATTCTCAAAACCGTATCTACAGGAAGTGCTGTAGGATCGTCCATGTGAACCTTTTGAAGATACGTAGCCATACGCAGCTCCTCCAGCATATCCAGATTGTTGTTGCTTGAAGCTCCGTCAGTTCCCAAGCCCACATTAATACCCTTATCAAGCATTTTTACGATGGGTGCTATACCACTTGCCAGCTTCAGGTTGCTTCCTGGATTATGTATCACATTTACCCTTTTCTCAGCCAGCATATCAATATCAGCCTCTGTAAGATTAACACAATGTGCCATTACTACCGTTTCATCCATTAGTCCCGCATCATACAGGAGCTTTACAGGTGTTACTCCGTGCTTTTCCAGACAAGCCTTAACCTCTTCCTTTGTTTCCGCTACATGTATTTGTATAGTAGTACCGAGCTCCTTGGCTTTATCAAAAACCATCTTCATGTATGGAACTGTGCAAGTAAATATTGCATGGGGACCAAACATTACACTTGTTCTGCCATTGAAGGCTCCATTGTATTTATCAAACAGCTCCAGATTCTCTTTAAGTCTATAATCCTTTGGATCAGCAGCGTCTCCATGCATCCCCCTTGCCAGAACTGCTCTTATCCCGCTTTCTCCAACCGCCCTTGCTACATCCTCCATAAAAAAGTACATATCAGAAAAGGTGGTAGTACCGCTTCTCAGCATTTCTGCTATTGCAAGCATTGATGCAGAATATACTGCATCACCGGTAAGCTTATCCTCCAGTGGAAATATCTTTTCGAAGAGCCACTCCATAAGCTTCATATCATCTGCATAGTTCCTAAACAAGGTCATTGCTGCATGGTTATGCGCATTTACAAAGCCAGGCATGACAGTCTTTCCTTTACAGTCAATAACCCTCACATAAGCCTCCTCAAACCCGGGCTTATATGAACCTATATAATCAAGCTTATTATCGCTTATGCCAACGCAGCCATTTTCTATGACTTCATCTTGATTGTTTATCGTTATGAGCTGCGCGTTTTTTAGCAGTATACTCATTATTCTCCCCAGCCTCTCAGGTATTCTTCCTGCTCCTCAGTCAAAGTATCTATACTTACTCCCAAAGCCTTAAGCTTCATATTGGCTACCTTCTTGTCTATCTCATCCGGCACATCATATACCTTATTTGACAGCTTTCCTGCATTGTCATTTATGTACTTTGCTGACAATGCCTGAATCGCAAA
>CALJSV010000131.1 GCA_937976095.1 uncultured Clostridia bacterium
TACTATATTATTATAATATTACTAGTTATTTATTCTATAACAAAATTATTTTTCCTGCAACATATTTAGTAATATTTTCTATAATTATTCCTCTGTTTTCATACAAATCGGTATCTACCCAATATATATCCTTATTTCTCCTGAACCAGGTAAGCTGGCGTTTTGCATAGTGTCTGCTGTCTCTTTTGAGTATAGTAACAGCATCAGAAAGGGTGCATTCACCATAGATATAGCTTGCTATTTCCTTGTAGCCCAGCGCTTGCATAGAATTCAGTCCTCTATGATAGCCCCTATCCAATAGCCCCTTAACCTCTTCAATCAGCCCTTTCTGGAGCATAATTTCCACTCTCTTCTCTATGCGCTCATAAAGCTTTGCTCTGTCCATAGTAAGACCTACATAGACATAATTATACTTGGGAGGCTGTTTCTTTGATTCCTCCTGAAACTCTGAAATTGGCTTACCTGTAAACTCAAATACCTCCAAAGCTCTTATAACTCTTCTAAGGTTGTTAGGATGAAGCTTTTCATATGACGTCATATCCTTATCCTTTAAGAGCTCATGCACGTACTCATTTCCCTTTTCTTCGGCAAGCCTAGATAGGTAGTTTCTGAAATCATCATTGCCTACTGCAGGAGTAAAATCAAGGTTGTTCAAAAGGGATTCAATGTATAGGCCTGTTCCTCCGGCAATCAAAGGAAGCTTTCCCCTTGCTGTTACTTCCTTTATGTATTCCTGTGCTCTTTCGTTAAATTCAGCAACACTAAAGCTTTCATCAGGATAAACCTCATCTATCATATAGTGCTTTATACCCTTCATTTCCTCAGGCTTAATCTTTGCTGTTCCTATATCCATGTATTTATAAACCTGGGCAGAGTCTGCGGAAATAATTTCGCAGTTTAGCTTTTCTGCAAGTCCAAGTGAGATATCGGTTTTGCCCACTGCTGTTGGACCGACAAGTATGCATATTTTAGGCAGATCTTTATTGCTGTTATTCAAATTGCTGTTTCACTCCCTGGTTATTATGTATGGTTTCTGAGCTACAAAACTCTCTTAAACTTTTTCTCGATTTCATAAGCTGACATGGTAATAATTGTTGGTCTACCGTGGGGACATGTATATGGCAGCTTGGTTTTAAACAGCCTGCTTATCAGCTCATTCATTTCATCTATGGAAAGAATAGCTCCTGCCTTAATAGAGTTTTTGCAGGACATACTGATAATAAGCTTTTCCTTTGGATTAGTCAGCTGCTTTCCGTCTCCCTCAAGTGTACCCAAGAGCTCGCTGAAAAACTCACCCGAGCAGGGCTCACCCATAATAATAGGGATAGCTCTTACTGCTGCTGCATTTTCACCAAACCATTCCAGCTCAAAGCCCAGCTTATGAAAGAAGCTTATGCTTCCATCAAGAAGCACCTTCTCCTTAGGGCTAAGCTCTATTATTATTGGCAGTAAAAGCTCTTGAACTGCAATATCACCTGTATCGTATTTTTCCATTAAAAATTCATAGGTTATTCTTTCGTGAGCGGCATGCTGATCAATCATGTAGAAGGTATCTCTTGACTGTGCCAGAATATACGTTCCCATAAGCTGTCCTATGACTTGCAGATATACTGGTGTCACCCTGTCAATTGGCTGCTCGAATACAGCTTCGTGCTCTTTCTTACTGCTCATAAAATGATTTGTTGAAGGCTCTAAATTTGGTATCTCTTCCCTTTTAGGTATAGCCATAGTTTGAGCTTTATATTCAAAAGCAGGCCTAGAAAAGTTAACTTGGCGCTCTATTCCACTGTCCAGTACCTTCTCTTCTAGTTTTTCCTGCTCATACCTTATTATAGGCTCTGGCCTTGCTTCTAAGCTTCGCTCTTCGGGCTCAGTAGCTCCAAAAAACATTTCGGAGGTACTAAGACAATTTTTTACTGCAATATAAAGTGTATTGAATACTGCCCTGTCATCTGAAAATCTTATCTCAGCCTTTGTAGGATGAACATTTACATCCAGCCTGTCTGTGTTCATATTGATATTTAATATTGCAAATGGAAACCTGTTGTTCATCAGAAGCGTCTTATAGGCCTGCCTCAGCGCTTCAATCATCATTCTGCTCTTTATGACCCTTTTGTTTACTGAGAAGATCATATATGTTGAGTTGCCCTTAGCAGCCTCTGGCTTACCTATATATCCCTCAATATGTATAATATCGTTCTTATAATCCAAGTAAAGCATAGATTTGGCAGTATTTTTACCATATATGCAGTGGATTACTGATAGGAGATCGCCATTTCCGGGCGTATGCAGCACAGTTTTACCATTTACAATAAGCTTGAAGGATATTATTGTGTTTGATAAAGCCAGTTTTTCTACAATATCAACTATATGACCCTGTTCGCTTATATCGCTTTTAAGAAATTTATACCTGGCAGGTGTGTTAAAAAAAAGATTTCTAACTATCACCGTAGTTCCAACAGGCAGTCCTATTTCCTTTCTTTCAATTATGCTTCCGCCTCTAATAAGAACGTATTGTCCTGAAGAAGCTTCCTCAGTCTTTGTCTTAAGCTCTACCTCAGCAACAGCAGCTATGCTTGCCATAGCTTCACCCCTAAAGCCTAATGTAAGCACCTCGAACAAGTCATCGGAGCTTCTGATTTTACTGGTAGCATGACGCTCGAACACATGTTCTACATCTTCTTGGGCTATACCTGAGCCGTTGTCCGAAATGCTGATAAAGGACTTTCCGCCATCAGTGAGCTCAACTGTTATTGCTGTTGCTCCTGCATCTACTGAGTTCTCAACCAGCTCCTTAACAATGGAAGAGGGCTTTTCAATTACCTCTCCTGCAGCAATCTTATTTATGGTTGCTTCATCCAGCAGCCTTATCTTACTCATATATTATAGGTCTCCTTTATAAATCCTTTGCCTTATTCTGAAGCTCCAGTAAAGCATTAAAGGCTTGTATAGGTGTCATTGAGTTTAGATCAATTCCCTTAATCTCTTCAATAATAGAAAAGTTGCTGAAATTGAAGAGGTTAAGCTCATTTTCCATCACTTGTGCATTTCTTTTCCTTTTTACTTTGACATATATATCAGTTTGATTGTTTTTCTCGGATTTTTCAAGGATGGATAGGATTTCTCCCGCTCGCTCCAGAACATGCTCAGGTATACCTGCCAGTCTGGCTACGTGAATCCCATAACTGCCGTTAGCTCCGCCCCTTATTATTTTTCTTAGAAAAACGATATCCTTACCTTTTTCTTGTACGGAAATACAGTAGTTTTTAACTCCCTCAAGCTTATCTTCAAGCTCTGTAAGCTCGTGATAGTGAGTGGCAAATAGTGTTTTTGCCCCCAGCTTAACCCTGTCTGAAACAAATTCGACTATAGACCAGGCAATGCTTAGTCCGTCAAAGGTACTGGTACCTCTTCCTATTTCATCTAGTATTATTAGACTTCTACTAGTTGAGCTATTAAGTATATTTGCAAGCTCGCTCATTTCTACCATAAAGGTGCTCTGTCCAGATGCAAGATCATCTGAGGCTCCTACTCTTGTAAATATTCTATCAACTACACCTATATACGCTTCCTCTGCTGGTACAAAGCAGCCTATTTGGGCCATTAGTGTAATTAATGCTACCTGTCGCATATAGGTAGATTTTCCTGCCATATTTGGTCCAGTAATTATAAGCATGCGGTTTTCTTCGTTATCCAGCATAGTATCATTAGGTACAAATTTCATTCCAGTGCTTTGAACTTCTACTACCGGGTGTCTACCATTCTTTATTGATAAAGTGTCCTCTGTAGTCACCACAGGCTTTGAGTAGCCGTTTTTTTGTGATACCTCAGCAAAGGAGCAGAGACAATCCAGCTCAGATAAAAGCGAAGCTGTATTCTGTATCCTTTTTATGTGCTTTGCTATATCATCTCTTATTGTTATAAAGGTTTGGTATTCCAGCTCTATTAGCTTTTCTTCGGCACCAAGCACTATTTCTTCAAGGTTTTTAAGCTCAGGTGTGATATAGCGTTCAGAGTTTGATAGGGTTTGCTTTCTTATAAAGTATTCGGGCACAGCTGTAAGGTTAGCCTTCGTAACATCTATAAAGTATCCAAAGACCTTATTAAAGCCTACCTTTAAAGATTTTATACCTGTTTTTTCACGTTCCTTCTGCTCTACCTCTGCTATCCAGTTCTTCCCATTGGTAGAAGCCTCCTTAAGCTCGTCGATCTCTGCAGAATAGCCTCTTTTTATAATATTTCCCTCTTTAAGTCCAAAGGGAGGATCTTCGCTTATAGCAGTTTCAATTAATCCACCAATGTCCTGCAGGCTATCAAGCTCCTTGGAGATTTTGTCCAATACCTTGCTTGTACTATTCGTAAGCAAGGATTTTATATGAGGTAGCTGAACTATAGAGTTTCTAAAGGATATTAAGTCTCTGGCATTTGCACTGCCTAGGGCTATTCTGCTGCCTAGTCTTTCTATATCATATATTGCCTTCAGGTACTCCTTAAGCTCTTCTCTCTTCAAAAAATCATCATAGAGCTCCTTAACAGCATCCAGTCTGCTGTTAATTGTTGAAGTGTCAAGCAAGGGACGTTCCACCCACTGCTTAAGCTTTCTAGCTCCCATGGCTGTGGAGGTTTTATCTATAACTGAGAGCAACGCTCCTTTTTTTGTTTTACCTCTCATAGTTTCACTTAGCTCAAGGTTGCGTCTTGTACTAGAGTCAAGCACCATGTAGCTGCTTATATTATAATACTTAAGATAATTAATATTGCTCAGACCTACCTTTTGTATTTCATCCAGATAGAGAAGCATTGAGCCGCAGCATTTGAGTAGGCAGTCATTATCTATGCCTATCCCCTCAAGGCTAATCATGTCAAACTGACGCTTAAGTCTTCTTGAGCACTCAGAAGCATCATAATGCTTTTTATCCAATACATTAAAGGATTTGTATTGAGCTGATATTTCATTGACGTCACAGTTAGCTATTATTTCTGACGGATCAATTCTGCTGATTTCATTTTTAAGGTTTGTAAATTCTATTAAATCAACACATGTACACATGAATTCACCTGTGGAAAGATCCACATGGGATATAGCCGCTTGTTTTTCTGTCGTATAGATTGACAGCAGGTAGTTGTTTGTTCGTTCATCCAGCATCATGCTGTCAGTTATAGTGCCCGGTGTTATTATTCGCACTACTTCTCTTCTTACTATGCCCTTAGCGGCAGATGGATCTTCAACCTGCTCGCAAATAGCAACCTTATAGTTTTTTTCAATAAGCTTAGCAATATAGCCTTCAGCAGCATGATAGGGTATACCACACATAGGAGCCCTGCTTTCCATGCCGCAATCTCTGCCTGTCAGAGTTATTTCAAGCTCCTTTGAAGCGGTGACAGCATCATCAAAAAACATCTCATAAAAATCGCCCAGTCTAAAGAAGAGTATCTTATCCTTATGCTGTTCCTTTATATCCATATATTGCTGCATCATAGGGGTTAAGTGCGCCAAAGCTATCACCTCGATATTAATTAGTTATCATTTCACCATTTAAAAACCATGAGTGTACTTCATTTATCCTTACATCCACCAGCTGTCCCGTTAGGTCGTCCTCGCCGTAAATATCTTTGCTGGCTATAAAATTCACTACCTTACCTGTTCTGGTTCTACCAGTGTATTTGGTTTTGTCCTTCTTGCTGGGACCATCTACTAAAACTTCAACAAGCTTTCCGCTGTAGTCATCATTTATTTTTCTAGACACGTCATTTTGAAGCGCTACAAGCCTTTCAAAGTTTTTGTGCTTATGATCTTCCTCCACCTGCTCGGTCATTTCTGCAGCAGGTGTTCCTTGTCTTTTTGAGTATATAAACATAAAGGCTTGATCGAATTCAACCTCGCGAATTATTTCAAGGGTCTCATTAAAGTCTTCATCAGTCTCGCTAGGGAAGCCAACTATAACATCAGTGCTAAGGGCTATCCCAGGTATAGTTTTTTTAACTCTTTCTATCTTAGCAAGGTATTCTTCCTTTGTATATTTTCTGTTCATCGCATTAAGTATCCTATTGCTTCCAGCCTGGAAGGGCAAGTGAAGCTGCTCACAAACCTTCTTGCATTCCTTCATAGTGTCTATAAGCTTATCAGATATATCCTTTGGATGAGAGGTCATGAATCTTATTCTTTCAATACCCTCAATATTGTTAACGAGCTTAATAAGATCAGCAAAATCTATATCTGCTTCAAGGTCTTTTCCATAAGAGTTTACATTCTGCCCAAGAAGAGTTACCTCCTTGCAGCCGTCTGCTGCAAGTGCTTCTATTTCCTTTAAAACATCCTCCGGGTTCCTGCTTCTTTCCCTTCCTCTGACATAAGGAACTATACAGTAGGAGCAAAAGTTATTGCAGCCATACATTATAGTAACCCATGCCTTATGCTTCTCATCTCTTTTTACTGGGATATCCTCTACAATTATGCCATCGGTATTCATAATATCTATAAGTGTATATTGCTCGTTCATGGACCTTTCTAATAACTCAGGGAACTTATATAGATTATGAGTACCAAAAACCAAATCAACATGCTTGTACTTTTTCTTAATTGCATTTACTGCGTGCTCCTGCTCCATCATGCAGCCGCAAACAGCAATTATCATCCCTGGTTTGTCTGCCTTAAGCTGCTTTAGAGCTCCTATGTTTCCATAAAGCTTCAGCTCTGCGTTTTCTCTTACACAACAGGTATTAATAATAACAACATCAGCATCTGCCTTTTTAGCTGTTTCATCATAGCCCATGTGTGCCAGCATACCCTTTAGCTTTTCCGAGTCCGAACTATTTTGCTGGCAGCCGAAGGTCAAAATATGAAACAGTTTGTTCTTGCCTATCCTTTGATAATCTATATCATTGTTTTCTTTAATTCTCTGCATTATCAGCTTCTGTCTATCCCTTTCTGCCGGATCGACTACTGCAATTTTTCTCTCTGACACCGTATCATCCTCTTTACAATAATTTCTTTTATATTATAACATATAATATTGCCTTTATATCCACAAATTAGACGAAAAAAGAAATGCACATTTGCATTTCTTTTATATCTATTATCTTTAGTGAGCGTTTAGCGTTTTGAAAATTTTTGTACAAAAACTTCCTTTCCGTCTACCAGCTTTATTATTGCTGCTTCTTTTCCCTCAGGATTGTGTGTGTCCCTACCAAACTTAATCCTGCCCGTGACACCCTTTACATCCACTTCAACAATAGCTTGGGCTATTTTTTGAGAGTTTAATTCTTTAGCTGCTTTAATAGCTTCAACCAGCACAAGCACGGCATCATGGGCCATATAACCGTTTAGCTCTATGGTCATATTATATTTTTTGAAGTATTCTTCTCTAAGCTCCTGCACCTCGGGATCGCTGGTGTTAAGATGATTAACTATTATTGAACCCTCTATGTATTCTTTATAGTCCCTGTATAAAATGTCTGACGGCCAGCCGTCTCCTCCTATGAAAATTGACTTAATACCCATATCTCTTGCTTGCTTGGCAGCTATACCCACCTCATGGTGATACAAAGGCATAAATAGTACCTGTGGCTCAATATCTTTTATTTTTAGGAGTTGCTCTCTAAAATCTGAATCCCCCGTTTTAAAGGACTCTTTTGCTACAAGCTCTCCGCCTTTTTGGACAAATTGCTCTTCAAAATACAATGCAAGATCAAAAGAATATCTATCAGTAGAATCAAATAGTATCGCAGCAGTTTGCGCACTTAGCACATCCCTTGAATAAGCAGCAGCAACTTCGCCTTGGTATGTATCAATATAACTGACTCTAAAGCTGTAAGGCTTTACTACACCGTTTTCAACAGTAACCCTTGGATTAGTTGCAACAGTAGCTATTCCAGCGACCTTAGCTGCTTCTAATAAGCCTGATATAGGTATAGCGCAGCTGCTGGAATTTGGGCCTAATATAGCCATAACCTTATCCTGCTCTATGAGTATTTTTACACTATTCATTGTTTCATTAGGATCACCCTTTGTATCATAGCCGATAACCTGAAGCTTTTTACCCAATACGCCGCCATGATCTTTGTTTATCCTTTCAAAGATCATCTTAATGGTATTAAGCTCACATTGCCCCCATGTTTCCTGATCACCTGTTAAAGGTCCTATCCATCCAATTTTTATAGTATCTTCTCTAACAAGCATAGCGGGCTTACTGCACCCGTTGAGCAATGTAGTAAAGGTTAATACAATTATGGTGATAGTGACAAATACCTTATATACTTGCATATGCTTTCTCCTATAAGTTATTTAACCACTGTATATATTTGATAAATAATTAAAATCTCCTGCTTTTCGACAGTAAATATTTACAAATAAAAGAAAGAAACCACAACTAAGCGGTTTCTTTCTTTTATTTGTAAATATTTTTCTGTTTTAGTGTACACTTTCACCTAGGTAAGCCTTCTTAACTTCATCATTTGTAAGAAGCTCTTTACCTGTGCCGTCGAGTATTATTCTACCTGTTTCCATTACATAGCCTTTATCAGCAATGTGTAATGCTGCATTGGCATTTTGCTCTATTAGAAGTATAGTTACACCTTGGCGGTGAATTTCTTTTATTATTTCAAATATTTCCCTAACTATAAGCGGTGCTAAGCCCAGAGATGGCTCATCCATCATGAGAAGCCTTGGCTTTGACATAAGTGCTCTTCCTACAGCAAGCATTTGCTGCTCGCCGCCAGATAAGGTACCTGCTGTTTGCCAGGTTCTTTCCTTAAGTCTTGGAAAAAGCTCATATACCCATTCCATGTCTCTTTTGATTTCTTTTTCATCGTTTCTATAGAATGCACCTAGCTTTAGGTTTTCCAATACTGTCAGATTGGCAAATACTCTTCTTCCTTCCGGAACAAGTGTTATGCCAAGACGAACAAGATCCTTAGTAGGAACTGTCAGAAGGTTTTTTCCTTCAAACTCTATAGCGCCACCCTTTGGCTTTGTTAAACCAACGATAGATCTTAGTGTCGTACTTTTTCCGGCACCATTTGCGCCTACAAGAGTAACTATCTTTCCTTCTTCAACCTCAAGACTGATTCCTTTAAGTGCCTCAATACCGCCGTAGGCAACTATCAAGTCCTTTATCTTAAGCATCTTCACTCACCCCCAGATATGCCTCGATTACCTTAGGATTATTTTGAATTTCATGCGGAGTGCCTTGTGCAATAGTCACACCATAATCAAAAACATAAATCCTATCAGATATTCCCATAACAACCTGCATATGATGCTCAATCATAAAGATTGTGAGATTAAACTCATCTCTTATTTGCTTAATAAAAAGTGTTAAATCTTCAGTCTCTTTTGGATTCATACCAGCTGCTGGCTCATCCAGCAGTAGTATCTTAGGGTTGGTTGCCAGTGCTCTAGCGATTTCCAGTCTTCTTTGCTTTCCATAAGGCAATGAGCTTGACTTTTCGTTTCTCAGATCAACCAGCCCAACCTTTTCCAAAAGCGCAAGAGATTTTTCACGCATAATTCTTTCTTCTTTATTATATCTTGGAAGCTTAAAGGAAGCTTCCAAGAAGTTGGACTTAACATTTAAGTGATTGGCAATTAGAACATTATCCAATACGCTAAGATCCTTAAAAAGTCTTATATTTTGGAAGGTTCTTGCTATACCCTTGTTTGTAATCTGATCCGGTCTAAGACCCGTTATATCCTGCTCATTAAATCTAATATTACCTTTTGTAGGCTTGTAAACGCCGGTAATCACGTTAAATGCAGTAGTCTTGCCTGCACCGTTTGGCCCTATAAGAGCAATGATTTCACCATCGTTAAGCTCTAGATTGAAATCATTAACTGCAGTTAAACCGCCAAACTGCATTGTAACGTTATTTGTTTTTAGTAACGGCATTCTTTGCACCTCCCTTGCTTAGAGGAAGTCTCTTAAAGAACTCAAAAGCTTTATCCCAACTGAATTCGCTGGTTCCCATAAGTCCTCTTCTGAAATATATAATAACAACTATCAATAGTAAAGAATAAATTACCATACGCATACCTGTTATACCAGGTATTACCATGAACCCGAGATTTATTGACGAGTCAAGTACTCTCAGAGCTTCCATAGATATAGTTACTATAAAAGCAGAGATTACTGTACCAGTTATGCTTCCCATGCCTCCAAGAACTATAATAAATAGTATGTTAAATGTCATCATAAAATTAAATGGCTTTGGGTCTACAGTTCCCAACAAGCTGCCTAATAACCCGCCTCCGATGCCTGCAAAAAAGGCACCTATAATAAAAGCAAGCATCTTATGCTTAAAAAGACTAATACCCATATTTTCTGCTGCTATTTCATCCTCACGAATTGCTTTAAAAGCTCTACCGTAGCTGCTGTTAATTAAAAGCGTCATAAAAACAATAGTCAATGCGGCTATACCAAATGTCCACCAGATATTTGTCGTATCAGGAATTCCCTTTAGTCCAAGGGCACCATTTGTAACCCTTTGTGCGTTCGTTATAAGAATTCTAATGATTTCTCCAAATCCTAATGTTGCAATAGCAAGATAGTCACCCTTCAGCCTTAGTGCTGGTGCACCAATTACAAATGCTGCAGCAGCAGATAATAGTCCCCCTAAAAGCAGCGCAGGTACGAAAGGCCAAACTATACTGTTTAATGGTGCTGCCATAGGTGCTAGAAAGAAATTGGACTCTTTGACCGCTAAAGGCATTGTCAGTATGGCAGTAGTATAAGCCCCTATTGCCATGAACCCAGCATGTCCTAAAGAAAACAAACCTGTAAATCCGTTTATAAGGTTCATGCTAAGACCAAGAATAACATAAATGGCACATAGGTTCATTATTCTTATCTGATAAGAGTCAAAGTTCTTGTTTGCATAGACAAGGAAGAGGAAAACTAGGACTATTGATATTAAAGTATATAAATTTTTCTTGTTTTTCATCGTCTACACCTTCTCCGATATTTTTTCTCCCATTATACCGGTTGGCTTGAACAGGAGTATTAGTATCAACAATACGAATGCAAATGCATCTCTATAACCAGTTAAGTCAGGCAATGAAGCAACAAGCATGATTTCACCAAGTCCAAGCACAAAGCCTCCGATAACCGCACCACTTATGCTGCCTATGCCGCCAAGTACTGCTGCTATAAAGCATTTTAAGCCTGGCATTATACCCATTGCAGGTGCTATCTGAGGGAATTTTAGGCCCCACATTATTCCTCCAACTGCAGCAAGCATAGAGCCTATACCAAAAGTAAGCGCTATGGTCTTATTAACATCAATACCCATTAGCTTAGCTGTTTCATGATCTTTTGCAACTGCTCTCATTGCTATACCATTTTTAGTATGGCTTATTAAATAGATTAGTGCTGCAAGTAGTACTGCAGTAACTACAGGAATTATGAAGGTCAATCTTTGAACATAAATATTTCCCATCTTTAGCATACCTGTAAACAGCTCTATCTGCGGAAAAGCTTTAGGTCTTCCTGAGAACAATACAATTGACAGATTTTGAATGAAATACGATACCCCTATTGCAGATATCAGGATTGAAATTTTAGGTGCATCTCTTAATGGCCTATATGCTACTCTTTCAGCCGTCATTCCAAGTGCCCCTGTTAGCAGTATTGCAAGTACGAAGACAACATACCATGGCATTTTAAAGGTAGCAATACCAAAAAACGCAAAGTAAGTTGACATCATAAATATTTCACCATGGGCAAAGTTAATAAGTCTTAGAATTCCATATACCATTGTATATCCTATAGCTATAAGTGCATACAAGCTGCCAAGTGAAACACCGTTTAACATATGCTGTAACAACATATCAAAGGTCATATGTTCACCACCTATAATTCTCTAAAATTTAAAAACAAGCTTCACTCCTATTGTAGTATTTATTCTCCCCAAAAGGAGGAAGCTTGTTTTTGGTTAATGGTTATTTCTTATTTATTTTACTGGCTCGATTGTATCAAGATAATCGAACTTTCCACCCTTAACTATCTTTATGTCCGCGCTTCTTACTGCATCTCCGTTTTCATCAAGTGATATTATGCCTGAAGAACCAACAAAGCCATTAGTCTTAGCAATTTCGTCTCTAATCTTCACAGGATCAGCTGAGCCTGCTCTCTTTATTGCATCAAGTATAAGAAGGTACGCATCATAACCAAGTGCTGTAACAGCTGCTGGTGTCTTTTTGTATTCTTTGTTGTACTCTTCTAAGAACTTCTTAGCTTCTGGAGTTGTTGATCTTTCTGGAGTTGAGAAGGATGAAAATACTATTCCTTCAACTGCATCTGCGCCGATATCTATGAATTCAGGAGTTTCCCAAGTGTCTCCACCTATTATTGGAATCTTTATTCCAAGTTGTCTAGCTTGCTTTATAAGAAGAGCTGACTCAGTGAAGTTACCAGGTGCAAATATAACGTCTGGGTTTGTAGCCGCGATATTAGTAAGCTGAGCTGAGAAGTCTTGGTCGCCAGTATTGTAGTTTGATACACCTACAACTTCTCCACCCATACCCTTGAAGGAATCAGTAAAGAACTTAGCAAGACCAATCGCATAGTCATTTGAAACCTCTTGGATTATAGCTGCTTTCTTAGCATTTAGCTTGTTGAAAGCATAGTTTGCCATAACAGTTCCTTGGAAAGGATCTATGAAGCAAACTCTGAAGTAGTAATCGTTGCCCTTTGTAACTAGAGGATTTGTACATGAAGCTCCAACTGCAGGAACCTTAGCATTTCTAACTATGTCTCCTGCTGCCATTGAAAGTGAGCTGCCCCAGCTTCCAATTATTGCAACAACTTTGTCTTTTTCTACAAGTCTTGCTGCTGCACTAGCTGCTTCAACCTTGTCTGACTTATTGTCTACAATAACAAGCTCAACCTTCTTGCCAAGAACTTCTGGGTAAAGCTTATTTGCAAGCTTAGCGCCTTCAACTTCAAGTGCTCCACCAGCTGCATTCGCACCAGTAATAGGCTGAAATACACCTATTCTGATAACATCAGCATCTCCACCGCCTGTGCCTGCCTTCTGTCCACATGCTGTAAGTACTACTGATAATGACAGAATAAGAACTAGGATAAGAACTA
>CALJSV010000132.1 GCA_937976095.1 uncultured Clostridia bacterium
AATTCTAGAAGCTTACCTAAATAGGATAGACTTTAGTCACAATGTATCCGGAATAAAAGAAGCTGCTCTGTTTTACTTCGGAAAGGAGCTGGATCAGCTTTCTTTAGCAGAATGTGCTATGCTGGCAGGAGTAACAAATAACCCGTCAAGGTATGCTCCTAACCTTAATTTTGAGAGCTCTACAAAAAGAAAAGAAATTATACTTAAAGAAATGTTAAAGCAAAACATGATATCAGATGAAGAATACAATGATGCATTAAATCAGGAAATAATTCTGACAAAAAGAACAGATGAATTTGAAACCTCATACTTCTTGGATTTAATAATTCGTGATGTAACCAAAGCTTTAGTTGAAAAGCTTGGCTATCCAGAAGATGAAGCAAGAAGAAAGTTATATAATGGCGGCTTGAGAATAATAACTACAATAGACCCGCAGTTGCAAAGCTTCGTTGAGACAGCTATGAAAAATCCTGATCTTTTTCCTCCAGGTATAAATGTTAACAACGAAACTCTTAATCCTGAAGCCGCAGTTGTAATAATTGAAAACGGAACAGGTAAGATTAAAGCAATTATGGGCGGCAGAAGTGAAACAACTAAGCGTGGGTGGAATAGAGCAATTCAAGCTGTAAGGCAGCCCGGCTCTGCTATCAAGCCTCTTTCCGTTTATTTACCTGCTTTAGACAATGGTTATACTCCCGCCTCTGTAGTTGATGACAGTGCGGTGAAGTTTGGTACTTATATGCCTCAAAACTATACAAGAAAGCAATATAGAGGTCTTATTACCGTACGTGAAGCTATTCAAGCATCCATCAATACAGTCGCTGCAAAAATTGTAGTAGATGTTGGTTTTTCGAGATCAATAGATTACTTAAGGAAGCTTGGTCTTACAACTATTGTTGATGGAAACGGTCAATATACCGATAAGGCTGTAGCACCTTTAGCATTAGGTGGCTTAACTACGGGTGTCAAACCTATTGAAATTGCAGCTGCGTATTCAGTATTTCCCAATAACGGAATACTAATTAAGCCAATAAGCTTTGTTAAGATCCTGGATAAAAACGGTAATGTTCTCCTTGAAAATAAACCAGCAATGGACAAGGTTGTTGATCCTCAAGTAGCGTATCTTATGGTTGATATCATGAAAGGTGCAGTAAAACCAGGTGGAACAGGTACTAGAGCGGCACTAAAGAATGTCCCCGTTGCAGGTAAAACAGGTACAACCACTGACTCAAAGGATGCATGGTTTGTCGGTTATACACCTTATTATACTGCAGCTGTTTGGCTTGGCTATGATGATCCAAGAAAGATTGTTGATAAAAGTGGAAGAGGTGTTACCGGTGGAAGCTTCCCTGCTATGATTTGGAATTTTGTTATGGAGGAAGCTCATAAAGGTCTTGCCTTTAAGGATTTCCAAATGCCTCAAAACATCGTAAGCGTTGATATTTGTACTGAATCCGGCAAGAGACCGTCAGAGCTTTGTGCTTTGGATCCCAGAGGGTCTACAATAAAATCAGAAATATTTATTAAGGGTATCGAGCCAGGAGTGGAAAACATTTGTGATGTCCATGTAGTTAGAGATATAGATATTACAACAAACCTTTTGGCTTCACCATATTGTCCTTCTGTGCTTATTCAGTCAAAGGTTTTTATACAGAGACTTGATCCTTTAATTCCAGTTGATGGCGAGCCTGCTCCTGATGACAGTATATACGAAGCTCCGCTTAATATTTGTACTGTACATGATCATTCAACAATTACCGAGCCTTCTGATAGCGAAGTAACTCCTGAACCAACCCCAACTCCAGCTAATGGAGATTATAATACCTCAACTCCAACTCTTACAAATGGAACGAATTAAAGCAAAGAAGCGGCTTATCTGATGCCGCTTCTTTTTAATATTTCTTCCATTGCTTTAGTAACTATAGGTGCCCCGATTTCACAGTTATCCTTGCCATCCATTTTGCCAGGGTCTCCTATTCCAACAACTAAATTTGTATCAACTATACTAAGAACATCTACAGTATCTCCATAAATTATGTTTCCTTCTTGTATTTCTCCGCACTTATTTACTGTTTTATTAACTATATTACCGTTTTTACTAATTGATATATCAACCTTTGCTCCATTAACTCCCTCAGTGTTAGAGGCCACTGCAATAATGCCTATGATCTCTATATCTGGACATTTTGAGATCTCTACTATTGCCTGCTCGCCTTTGCCTTGACCTGTATGACCTTTATCATCAACCATTACTACTACTGGATCATACTTTGCCTCCTTAATGAGATCAATAATTTCCTTCCCCTTCAAAGGCGTTGGGTTTCCGGCAGATCTCGAAATGCATCTAGCTCCAATTCTTGAAGCAGCCGTTTCTACAGCCTTTCTTGCTACCTTGTCACCATCTGTTACAAGTATTACCTTTCGCTTTGTATTCTGCTTCTCCATACTTATGCCCATGCCCGGCAATTCGCACAAAACATAATGACAGAAATTGCATGGGCTCGGCACCTCCTTTTAGATTAATAATAATTTCCTTCAGCCTTCACCTTCTACCTTAAATTATCTGCTTTTGAGCTATGTTCATGAACATTTTCAATATACTTTACCAGCTTATTCTGTATGTCTGTCCTTATTTCATTTTCTGTCTGAGACTCAAAGTTTAGAGGACTTTTAGGCCTTTTAAAATAATCCTTTATCATCAAGCATATCCCTCGCAATTCTTTTATAAACTGTTTCCATAACAACCGTAGCTCTTCTTGGCAAGCGCTCTATTTGCCTGCTATTGACATAAAGCCATGATAGAAGACCTATTGTAGATATAATCAACACAATCATAAGCAGTCTTAAACGCTTCACACTGTACACTCCTCATATTATTGGTTCTTAATTGATATTGATGCCCAATTTGTGAAATTATATACTTTAAGACTATCTTCAAATAAATAAAGACAAAGCTTTATTCAATGCTTTGTCTTAGTTTTGCTATTATTTTTTTCTCGATCCTTGATACCTGTACCTGAGACATTCCTAATGTCTCTGCAACCTGACACTGTGTTTTATCCTTAAAGTATCTTAGCATTATTATCTGTCTTTCTTTAGCCTCTAAATTCATCAGCATTTCTTTAAGTGCAATTTTATCAACCAGCTCAATATCTTCTCCGGCGTTTGAATCTATCTTGTCTATTAATAGTATTGGTGAGCCATCATCCTGATGTATAGTTTCGTAAAGATACTGGGTTGCATGAGAAGAATCCAGCGCCATTACTAATTCTTCTTTAGAAACATCCAGTTCAGACGCTATCTCAGAAATTGTTGGCTCTCTTCCAAAGTCCTTCTCTAATGCCTCCCTGGCAGCGCTTGCCTTGTAGGCAATTTCTTTTAGATTTCTGCTGACCTTTATCATTCCGTCATCTCTGAGAAACCTCTTTATCTCTCCTATTATCATTGGAATTGCATATGTAGAAAATCTTACATTAAAAGAAATATCAAATTTCTTTATAGCCTTCAA
>CALJSV010000133.1 GCA_937976095.1 uncultured Clostridia bacterium
CGCACTCACTATCTCTGCCGGATCCTTTTCTCCTCCCGGCACCAAAAACGCTACTGCTGCTCCCTCCATTGCCCACCAGAACAGCTCCCATACGGATACGTCAAAGGTATATGGTGTCTTTTGGAGTATTACATCCCCCTGTTCTATTGGGTAGCTCTTGTGCATCCACTTTATCCTGTTTACTGCCGAGTGATGCTCTATCATAGCCCCCTTTGGCTTTCCTGTGGAGCCTGAGGTATATATTACATAGGCAAGATTCCTTGGACCACTTACTGGCTCTAAACTAGAGCTGTCCTCATGATAGCTTGCTTCGTCCTCAAGATTTACTACCTCTGCTCCTACATCAGTCTTTTGCAGAAGGTGCGACTGTGTAAGCAGTATTTGTGCTCCGCTGTCCTCTATTACGTACTTTATTCTGTCTTCAGGGTATTCTGGACTTATTGGCAGATATGCTCCTCCTGCCTTTAGGATACCCATTATTCCTACTGTCATCTCAAGGGAACGATCCATTAGCATAGCCACTATGCTGTCAGCCTTTACCCCCTTTTGTTTCAGGGTTCTTGCAAGCCTATTTGCCCTTCGGTTAAGCTCTCTAAAGCTTAGCTCCTTATCTCCAAACAATGCTGCTATACTGTCGGGCACAAGCTCTACCTGCTGTTCAAACAGTTGGTGAAGAGTTACGTTGTCAGGGTAATAGGTCTTTGTAGCATTAAAATCCTTTAGTACCTGTACTCTCTCAAGCTCTGTCAGCATGTCTATTTCAGACAGTTTTATGCTTGGGTTTGCTATTACCTGTCTTACTATTGCCTCAAAGTGTGCTGCAAGTCCTTCTATAGTTTCTTTTCTAAATAGCCTTGTGTTATATTCGAATATACAGTTTAAGCTTTGCTGCTTGTCCTTATATATATCAAGCTTAAAGTCCAGCTTGGAGGTTTTGCTCTCAAGCTCGTAGTGCTTGAAGCTTAGCTCACCAATATTAAACTCTGTATCACCTTCAAGCTGGTTATGTAGTATTAGCATTGTATCAAATAATGGATTTCTGGAACGCTCAGTCTTTCCACCCCATCTATCAACCATCTTATCATAGGGGTATTCCTGATTTTCATATGCTTTGAGCATAACTTCACCAAGCTTTTGCGAAAAGCTGCTGAAGCTTTCCTCGCTGTAAAGGCTGCACCTGATTGGCAGAAAGTTATTAAACATACCTACCATGCTTTGCGTGTCAACACTGCGCCTGCCTGCAACCAGAGAGCCTATGGTTATATCCTCCTGCTGAGTATATTTGTTCAGCAAAACAGCATATATTCCAAAAAGTGCGGCATTTAAGGTTATACGTTGGCTTTGAGCATATCTTTCAATTCCATTAGATAGTGCTTGAGGGAGCATTAATTTAACAGTGCTTCCTTCAAAGCTTCTTTCCTCAGATCTTCTTCCATCCAAAGGCATATTCAAGGCGGCAGTACCGCTTGAAAGCAGGCTTTCCCAGTAAGCCTCCTGTCTTTTCATATAGTCAGTGCTCATAATTCCATTTTGCCACTCTGAAAAGTCCTTATATTGAAGCTTAACCTCAGGAAGCTTTCTTCCTTCATACAGCTCCCTGAATTCATTTAAAATAATGCTTATTGAAACACCATCAGCTGCTATGTGGTGCATATCCAGTAAAAGAAGATTCTGGTTTTCTTTAAGCTTATATAGTCCCACCCTCAAAAGGGGTGCTTTGTTTAGTTTAAAGGGCTTTATAAACTCCTTGATAGTACTATCTATATCAGTTTTAAGCTCAGCATAGCTGAGTTTGAAGTCAACCTCATCTTTAATAAATTGAGCAGGCTCACCATTATGGATTTGGAATTCAGTTCTGAATACATCATGACGCTTAATAAGCTCTTTAAAGGCATACTCAACTCTATCTGCATCAATTGCTCCCTCTACCATCATGGCAAAGGGCATATTATAGGCAGTTCCTATTCCCTCAAATTGCTCCTGAACAAACATTGAAAGCTGAGCTTGAGATAGTTTATAGGCTTCTTTGAGCTCTGCAGGCATTATGCCGGCATCCTTGCTTACCTCCTGTCTCAAGACATACTCCGCCAGGTCTTTTATTGAAGCATTCTTAAAAATTTCTCCCAGCGGTACCTCTATGTTCATTTCCTTTTGCAGCCTAGCTGCCAATGCCGTTGCTTTTAGAGAGTGTCCTCCCAGCTCAAAGAAATTGTCATTTATACCAATATCCTTTACCCCTAGAATATCCTTCCATATAACTGCCAGCTTAGCCTCCAGCTCATTTCTAGGGGCTTGGTAAACTGTTCTGTCTGAAGCAGCAGCCATAGGCTCAGGTAAAGCTTTTCGATCTATCTTTCCATTTAGATTTAAGGGCAGCTTATCCATGGCAACAAAATAAGCAGGCAGCATATATTCAGGAAGCTCTCTCAAAAGATAATCCCTAAGCTCATCAACACTCAAGTCCGCTTTAGCAGAATAGTATGCACATAAAAACACATTGCCCTTTGCATCTTTTTTATCGATTACTATTGCCTCGTTAATTGCATCATGGGTCAAGAGACTACTTTCTATTTCCCCTAGCTCAATTCTAAAGCCTCTCAGCTTAACTTGATGGTCTATTCTTCCTACAAACTCAATGCTCCCGTCAGGCAGCCATTTTGCAAGATCCCCTGTTTTGTATAGCCTCTCGCCATTTATGAATGGGTTTTTAATAAATTTTTCACTTGTAAGCTCAGGTCTATTTAAGTACCCTCTAACTAATCCATCTCCACCTATGCAGATTTCACCTATACCACCAATCGGCATCAGACTATTGTGCTTGTCCAGTATATATATATAGGTATTTGCTATTGGTTTTCCAATAGGTACAGTGCCAAGCTCCTGGTCTATGGCATCAATAGGATACCAGGTTGCAAATACAGTACTTTCAGTAGGCCCATACATATGAAGCAATCTTCCCGAACCCAGATATTCTAGTGCTTTTACAGCATGCTGTACCGAAACCCGCTCACCACCGAACAGTATTTTTCTGACCTTGCTTAGACACTCAATATTTATATCAACCAGCGTATTGAAAAGTGCTGTTGTAACAAAGAAAACTGTAATCCCTTTGGTTGTAATTATTTTAGCCAGCCTGTTCAGATCAATTACGCTTTCTTTATCAACAAGTACAAGGGTTGCACCATTTAAGAGTGCTCCGAAGATATCAAAGGTAGAACCATCAAAAGCATAGTTTGATAGCTGGAGCAGACAATCTGTATGCTTAATATCTATGTAGTTTGTATTTTTTATGACGCGACTGATATTATAATGAGTGGTAAGGTTTCCCTTTGGCTTTCCAGTACTTCCGGAGGTATACATCACGTAGGCCAGGCTTTCAGAGCAGCTCAGTGGCTCCAGATTAGAAGCCTCACCTTTATATAAGTCCTCATTATCCATATTTATTTTGCTGCAGCCTTCCCATTCCTTACCGTGTAAATGTGTCTGAGTAAGAAGTATCTTGACCTCACTATCCCTAAGTATATATGCGGTTCTTTCCTCAGGATATGACGGGTCTATTGGAAGATAAGCCCCACCAGCCTTTAAGATTGCCAATATACCAATAATCATCTCTACAGAGCGTTCAACAAGAATTCCAACTATGCTATCCTCTTTTACACCCTCAGCTCGAAGAGTTCTTGCAAGCTGATTTGCCCTCTTATTAAGCGTCTCATATGTTATACTGCTATCATTTTGTATTAATGCCACTTTATCAGGATACCTTTGTGCTTGCTCCTCAAAAAGCTCATGCAGAGTGCTTGACCTTGGATAATCAGTATTGCAGCTGCTGAAGTCTAAAAGAAGCTGACTTCTATCCTCAGCTGTAAAAAGCTCAATATCCGAGGAGCACTTGACAGCGTTTTCAACCAAAGCTATAAGTATTCTCTCGTAGTAGACAGACATTCTTCTTATGGTTTCCTCGTAGAATTTTTCCTTGTTATAGATAAAGTTGAACTCTATATCTTCAAATGCCATTATTGCAAGATTAAGATCGAAATTAGTCGCCTCAAAAGCGGAAAATCCAGTAAGTTTTAAGCTACTTTCACTGCCAAATAGCTTTTCAATCGGATAGTTCTCGAATACTACAATTGAGTCAAATAAATTACTGCTGTGAAGCTCACTGCAGCCACCAATTTCGACCAGCGGAGTGCATCCATACTCTTCTCTTTGCTTCAAGCTCTCGTTCACTTGCATTAAAATATCATGCATCGAAGAATGTTTAGAAGCTTGCACCCTTAAAGGAATTGTATTTATAAACAAGCCTACCATGTCCTCTATACCATTAAGCTTTGCTGTTCTTCCAGAAACAGTAGTTCCGAAGATAACATCCTGATTATCATTATATTTTTGAAGTAATAGTCCCCATGCACAGTAAAGAAGTGCAGCTAAGGTCACCTTGTTATCCCTGGCAAATTTCTGAAATCTTTCGGATGTATCCTTTGATAAGCTATGACTGTACTTTGCTGTTGTCGATTTGCTCGTAGTTCTATTCTTATCTAAAGGAATCTCAGTTTTTGTATCAAAACCCTTCAAGTATTCTTCCCAGTATTCCTTTTGCTTTGGCATATCTTGCTTCTGCTGCCATTTAACAAATTCCTTATAGGTATTTTTAGACTTTATTACAGCCAGCCTGCCTTCTAACAGATGATTATAGTTTTCAATAAACTCTCTGATAATAATGCCATTACTCCAGCCATCAAATAAGATATGGTTGCTGCTAATTACCATTTCTAATATATCATCGCTTAGCTTAATTAATGAGATACGCAAGGGCTCTATCCTTATATCAATTCCCCTAGCTTTATCCTCACTCAATATCTTTTTAAGTCTTTTTTCTCTATCACTGTAAGATAACTCAGTAAGATCATAATTATTAAGTGGAAGCTCATAGTCATCAAGTACTACTTGCACCGGCTTGTCCAGCTTCTCCCACCTAAATATAGTTCTTAGCATCTCATTAGCTTGTACAACCGGCTTCCAAGCCTCTTTGATTTTATTGATATCTATATTCCCCTGAAACCTAAGGCATAGCTGCTCAAAATAATTTTCTCCTAGAGGATTATTTATGTAGTGAAAAAGCATCCCCTGCTGTATAGGAGAAAGCGAAATTATATCTTGAACATCCTTTTTCTCCAACTTTCGTATTTTTAACATTCCAATTCCCCCTCCGGCACCTCGAATAACTATTATGCATTACGTTCTACCACCTCTCGTAAGTCATCATAGACCTTGTGCCTTAAATGTAATTAGTTTGTTATATTATACATTAATACACATGTTATAACAAGTATATTTCGTCATATCTCGCAATTATGTAATTGTGTATTATTCATGGTCAAATAAAAAATAGAAGCAACAAGGGTGATAAGAATATAATACATTTTTATCACCCTTGTTGCTTCTATTAAATTTTATAGCTATCTCATTGTAGCATTTACCTTCTGTTGAAGAGTATCATTATATATTGACTGAATATCAAAGCCGAAGTCCAGCTTCTGCATGTCTCTAAAATATTTGACTATTGATGCAGCCAGTGCCTTAGCTGACATTTCACGATACTCCTCTGTTTTGACTTTTTGTAGTTCCTCAGGATTTGATAAAAAACCTAATTCAGAAAGTATAGCGGGCATCTTAGTTTTGTTCAACACATAAAGGTTTGGCCTTGGAGTAATCCCTCTTGAAGATAAACCTAATGCATTTATTGTTTCATTATGGAATATTTCTGCCATCTTCTTGTTGTCTAAATCATTTTCCGCAGTGACGATATTTGGGAAATATAGGGTTTCTATTCCCTTTGTAGTAGCGTTGAAGGAATTATAGTGTATACTCATATAGAAGTCTGCATAATTCGTGTTAGCAAGCTCTGTTCTACTAGCCAAGTCATAAAAAGTATCATCCGTTCTGACCATTATTGTCTTAAAACCAATGGCCTTTAGTTTTTCATTTAGCCTCAATGCTACATCCAGGTTCAAATCCTTTTCCTTTGTGCTATCCTTAGCTACAGCTCCCGGATCCTTACCGCCATGTCCTGCATCTATAACCACAGTTAAATCACCAAAGCCTTGAGGATTAGTCTTGAACTTCAGCTTAACCAATCTTGCAGCAGAAGGTGAAAGAAGCTCATAGGTAACTTTTTGCTTCATCTTAAAGAGTACTATTGTTTGTACACTCTTATTAACAGTTTCTTTTTTTACTTCCATATACTCTACAACATTATCATTTACCTCAAATCTTTTCTCTACTACTGAAATATCCTTGGCAATGGCAATTTTAAGAATATTGTTCTCCTGATCCAGCTCAGCCTGATATTCTACTTCAAGATTAGGATTTACATCCACATAAGCATAGTTATAGTACTTTCTATATTGGAAGAAATCATAGGGTATCGAGGATAGAAATATCTTGGTTTCATTGTTTTTGTTTTCAATATAATAATATATGTCAGGCTTAATATCCAACACTACTCTGGCAGTGGAGGCATCAAACTGCCCTGTCCTTACAGCATTCAAAAGCTCTGAATTAACATTTATGGTCTGGTCAGTTGCTTCATGAACTCCTGCCTTTATATCCACAACAAGCCTTTCAGGATTATCAAGCTTCATTACACTGGTACTTGAGGAATCAGTGCCAGTAATAGTTATAACATCCTGATTTCCTTCCTTTCCCACAGTTATGGGCTTTATAATATTGGGATATACTAGCGATAAGGTCTTCTTATCTTCCGCAGGAACTACTCTACAGGTTTTTTGACTGTTTAAATCAACAACTATTCTTGCTACTTTAACTGGTGAAATGCTGTTTTGGGCAATTCTTACCCTCTGTATGCTTCCCTTGGAAACATCTTTGCCGTCTGTCTTAACTACTGCATTTTGAATGTCTATTATAAATCTCTCAGGGTTGCTTAATGTAAAGGTGGTATACTCGAAGGGAGCATCAGCAACTATCTTTATAGTTGGAAAGCCTGTGCTCTCATCAAATACTATATCAGTAATATTAACCTCAGCTGCTGTATCGCTGTTATTAACCTTTCGTTCTTTAACCCTTGCAATTTGTTTCGTTTTATCGTACTCCACATCACAGTTTAGCAGCTTTTGTGCATAGCTCAGAGGAATATGAGTCTTTCCTTCATAAAGCACTGCAGGGTCATCCTGAGCTGAAACCTTGCCATTAACTACTACATTTTTACTGTTTATAGGAATTGATATCTTTGCTGTATCCTTTGTCAACTCCATTGCGCTCTCCGAAGCAATCCAGGCAACCTTATAGCCTAATGCCTCAACCACTGCTCTGGCAGGCACATACACCTTCTCATTTATTACTACAGGCAGGGTACCCCCATCAACCTTCTTATCATTGACAAAAACAAGCTTGTCCTGTCTATTTTCATCTATTACAGCTACAACTGACTTTTCACCTATTGTTATCTGGTTCTTTTTTCCGTCATAGCTGACATTATATGCAAAATTCTTTTCTATAAAGGAGAATGGCACAAATGCTCGTCCATTG
>CALJSV010000134.1 GCA_937976095.1 uncultured Clostridia bacterium
ATAGCGATCCAGCCAGTGTCCCCAAGCCCGAATCACAAAAAGGATCCCAAAAACGCAGTTGCTTATAATAACATTGCAGCAGCATATACTTTCATGGATATATCTCTGGATGCTTATGACTATTGCAAAAAGGCAATAGAATTAGATCCTCAGATGGAGATGGCACATTCAAACATGGGCTTGATATTAAATAACCTTGAAAGATACGAGGAAGCAATAAAGCATTTTGATAAATCTATTGAACTGGATTATAAAAGCTACTTTTCGTACTATAACAAAGGCGATGCGTTATTAAACCTTGAAAGATATCAGCTTTCAATAGAAAGCTTCAATAATGCTATAATATATAATCCAAAATATAAGCAGGCAATGGTAGGAAAAGCAATTGCGCTTTACTACATAGATGAATTGACTGCTGCTGAGGAAATGTGCGATTTTGCAATTGATGTAGATGAAAGCTATACAGATGCATATCTATGGAAAGCAAGAATACTTATAGGGCAGAATCTTTATGATTCTGCTGTTCAAAATGCGGATTATGCAGTATCAATAGCACAAGACAGCTCTGAAGCGTATCACATCAAAGCCATTGCATTAATGCGAAGTGCCAGCTATGATAAAGCCTTAGAGTCGGTGGAGAAGGCTATAGTATATAAGTCAAACTATTTAGATGCATATCTTACGAAGCTTTCCGTACTTTATAAAACAAAGGCATATAGCACATGTATAGATACTGCTGAGAAAGCACTGGAGATCTTCCCTTCAGATGAAGATATCCTTTGGTACATTGCGGACAGCTACTCTGCGCAGAGCCGCTATAAGGAAGCCATACCAAGATATAAGCAGGTGCTGGAGGTTAACCCCCAAAACGAAGCGGTTTGGACATACCTAGGCTGGAGCTATTATTTTCTCCAGGATTATGAGAAGGCTTGGCAGGCGGCTAATAATGCAAATGATATAAACAGCGAAAGTAAAATGGCTTCAGAGCTGTTGGCTTCATTAGAAGAGACAAAGCAGCCTGAGAGTGAAAGAATTATTAGCTTCATTAGGAACAATTACTTATATTTTGACAGGGTAAAGGAGTTTGAAAAAAAGGCTGCTGCTTTTAGGGCAAAGGAAAGCATTAACTACAATGACATAGCTGCTTTTCTTAACTCAATAAGAATAAAGGATGATTATTTTACATTTATACTTTATGGCAGCTATTATGATGAATTTATACATGAGGAAGCAGAGCAGCAATTGACCTTTGAGCCTTATAATGAGGATACCATATATGTTAGTATTGGAATGTTCAATTCAAGCCTGAGTCAGGATTTTAGAAAGCATGTTAGTAGTATCAAAAACCATCAAGAGAAAAACCTTATTATAGATTTGAGAGATAATTCAGGGGGCTATACAGAGGCTGGCAATGAGATTTTAGACATGCTTCTGCCTGAAACAACAGCAAGCTCAGTAAAGTACAGAAACGGAAGCAAGGAGCTGTATAAGTCCGATAAGGCATACTACGAATTTAAGCAGATAATTATACTTGTCAACGAGAGTACTGCAAGCAGCTCTGAGCTGCTAGCATTAGGGTTAAGAAAAAAGCTAAACAATGTAAAAATTGTCGGGCAGCGCACCACAGGAAAGGGAGTAGGACAGCAGCTGTATGAGAATATTGAGCGAAAATATGTTATATTTCTTGTTAGCTTTTATTGGAATATTGATGATACAAACATCAACGGAAGCGGGATTAGTCCTGATATATTTATAAAAGGACATAATGATAAGGATTATTTTAGTGAAGTGGAAAGACTTATAAAAAAATAAAGACTGATGATATGAAGTAGCTATAAAAGCAAGCTGTTATAGCTACTTTAAAATCAGCAGTACAGGGTCCCCGAAAGAGGATCTTTGTTATTTCACAAAGGTTTCCTTTACACGTGTGGATCTTAAAAAATATGGTACCCAAATAAATACAGGAATCAGTATCTGAACAAGCTGCATTATCATATCGCCTTCTACATTTTCAATTAATAGAAACTTTAAAAGCAGCATGTCAATAGTAACAAAGAAGAGATTAGAAAGATAATAAGCTACCATAAGCCTTGGAAGCAACTTTTTGCGCATTAGGAAAAAAACTATATTTATAATACAAAATGCAAAAAACACTGAATTAATAATCACTTCAAACCATATTACTGTGGCCATAGCAGGATTATAGAACTGCGATGCAGAATTTGTAAATAGCTTAAGTGCATTATTCTTAAACAAGGGATAGAACACATTTATCAGTATGTTACCTATTTTAAAAAGTGTCAGTACTAACCCTATAAGGGGCAACACCAGCCAGCCACCTATGCTTCTGCCATTGGTATCATTATCTGCCTCATCTGTAGAAATGGTATCTGCACATTTTTCTTTTTCTTCTATGCTGGGTTCCTCTTCAACATCCACTTCAAAAGTTAAATCTTCAATGTTTTCTTCATTTGGTTCTGGTTTATAATTATCCGTCATTAGATACCTCCTGAGCATGATATTTTACTAATATATATGTAGATATATACTAATACTGACATATATTACAGAAAAATACTTAATATTTTGCGCGAAATTTTAATTTAACGCGAAATTACCTTAGGTTTATACATTTGTAGCTGCTAGGAGCTCCTGAAGAGGGGTGACTTCCTCTCGCAAAATAGAAAAAACATTAAGGTCAAAAAACTTGCCTCTGCAAAAAACAGCTTTTCTTAGAACGCCCTCATGGACATAACCACACTTCTCTGCAATCTTTCTGCTTGGAATATTCTCAGTAAACATACTGACAGTCATTCTTCCGATAGGACGATTTGCAAACATAAAGGAGGTAAAGATTTTTAATGCTTCAGACATGTAACCTTTGCCTCTGTCTTCCTTTCTGAAAATCTTATAGCCTATCTCGTAGCCTTCTGCATACTTTAAGCCCTTGAAGAAGGAAATAAGCCCCAAAATCCTATCATTCATGTCTGTAATAAGCATCATACCAAAGTCTTCCTTCCAAAAGCCGGACTCATTAAAATCTCTTTTAAACCCATGCTCAGATAGAAGAAAAAACGCATCATAATCTCCTCTTTCTGATACATCACTATCTAGTCTTATATACTCGTCCAAATCACTGATTCTAAAGGTTCTTAAAATTATCCTTTTGCCCTTAATCATACCGCTAACCCCCATTCATTTATATAGAGCTAATTAATATTATATGACAATAAGCATAACGGAACAACAAAAATAAATGTCGCAATGCGTAATTAATAATAACAAAAAGAAGGTTATTCCAAAGTCATGTTGAATAATAGAAATAAAATATGTAAAGTAAAGGTGGTTAAATGATACATAAAATTAAGACATGTGCCTTAAATGGAATAAATGGTTATGTTATTGATGTTGAGGTAGATCTTTCCAATGGATTGCCCGGCTTTGACATAGTAGGTCTTCCGGACGCAGCTGTAAGGGAGTCTAGGGAGCGTGTAAGAGCAGCAATAAAGAACTCAGAGCTTCAGTTTCCGCAAAAGAGAATAACAGTAAATCTGGCACCGGCTGATATAAAGAAGGAAGGTTCAATATTTGATCTTGCAATTACGGCTGGGATTTTGTGTGCAAGCATGTATGTTGAAAACAGCAATATAAAAGAAATAGGTTTTTTAGGTGAGCTTTCACTTGATGGAAGTGTAAAGGGGATAAATGGAGTTTTACCAATGTGTATGGAACTTTTACGAAATGGTATAAAAAAGGTGGTTCTATCTAAGGAGAACGCCGATGAGGCAGCACTAATTAAAGAGCTTCAGGTTTATCCTATAGAATCAATCAGAGAAATGCTAGAGTTTTTGAATAAAACTAAAGAGCTTCAGCCACATAAGGTAGATATAAATATATTTTTTGAAGATATAGATATACATGATCATGATTTTAGTGATGTAAAGGGACAGGAATCTGTAAAGAGAGCATTGGAGATAGCTGCAGCTGGCGGACACAATGTCATAATGCTGGGTCCCCCAGGCTCGGGGAAAACCATGCTGGCAAGGAGGCTGCCCTCAATACTGCCGGATATGTCCTTTGAGGAATGTCTTGAGGTTACTAAGATTTATAGCATTTCCGGCTTGCTTAAGGACAGAAGCTCATTAGTTACTAAGCGGCCATTTAGAGCACCTCACCATACAATGTCAGCTGCTTCTTTGATTGGAGGGGGAAGAGTTCCACGACCCGGAGAGGTTTCTTTATCTCACTATGGAATTTTATTTTTAGATGAAATGCCAGAGTTCCCTAAGAGTGTCCTTGAGGTTCTAAGGCAGCCGCTTGAAGATGAATGTGTTACTATTTCCAGGGTAAATGGAACAATAACTTATCCAGCAAAATTTATCCTGGTTGCGTCTGTAAATCCTTGTCCCTGCGGCTTTTTCGGTGATGATTCTAATAAGTGCAGCTGCACGCCTACACAGATAAAAAACTATATGGGCAAAATCTCAGGTCCCTTATTAGATCGTTTGGATTTGCACATAGAAGTAAGCCCAGTTAAGTTTAATGATATAGCTAACGACACTAAAGAAGAAAGCTCCAAATCAATAAAAAAGAGGATTGATAATGCAAGGCAAATGCAGCTTGATAGGTATAGCAAGGATGGTATTTACTTCAATTCACAGCTTAAACCAAAGCATATGCAGCTGTATTGCAATATTGGTAAAAAAGAAAAAGAAATCCTAAAAGCTGCATTTGAGCGCTTTAATATGAGCGCAAGAGCATATAATCGTATTCTAAAGGTAGCTAGAACAATAGCAGATCTAGATGGAGAAGAGCAAATCAATACAAGTCATATAGCTGAGGCCATCCAGCATAGATGCCTTGATAGAAAGTACACATTGTAAGCTGTTTATTTTGTAAATAAAGCCTTTCATATCATAAAGGGAGGAAAAACCAGAATTATGTAGAACTATGCAATATGGCTTATATTTTTCTTGCAAAGAATATTAAAATTTAGGAGTGAAGCATATGCCAGGAAAAGCCGAAGTGAGAATATGCAAGAAGTGTAAAAAGACATTTGTTTATAATAGTGATTCTAGTTTGCCCAGGGACATTGAGTATTGTGCTGAATGCAGAGGAGATAAGTATTCTGTGACAGCAGAGAAAATAGCTAAGGCAATAGAGAACCTTCTTAAATAGTACTTCCTTTATAAAAAATGAAAGGATGATTCTTAATGTTGAATTCATATAGCAGAGCTGCTGCTGACGACACGCAGGGAGATAATCTAAGTACTGAC
>CALJSV010000135.1 GCA_937976095.1 uncultured Clostridia bacterium
TTGCATTGTGAGCTACTACAGGAAGCTCTCCTATAAAGGCTATAAACTCTGGCAATACCTCTGCTATTGTTTTTTCGTTTGCAACCATATCATTGGTTATTCCGGTTAGTTCAGTTATCTTTGAAGGAATATCTATTTCAGGGTTTATAAGTCTTGAAAAGGTGTCGCTTATCCTTCCATTTTTCAGCTTAACCGCCCCTATTTCTGTTATTTTGTCATTGCTGGCAGATAAGCCCGTTGTTTCTATATCAAACACAACAAACTCTTCTTTTAGTCCATATTCCTTCTCATTATATATAATAGGTACCCCATCATTTATAAAGTACCCCTCTACACCATATATTACTTTGATGCCTGCTTTCTTGGCTGTCTCATAGGCTTCAGGGAAGGATTGTACTACTCCATGATCAGTAATAGCAATTGCCTTATGCCCCCATTCCTTCGCTCTTTTTATAAGTTGAGAAGCTGAGCACATGCCATCCATAGAGCTCATGCTTGTATGAGCGTGGAGCTCTATTCTTTTTTCTTGTGCCTTATCTGTTCTTTTTACTCTTTCAACCTCGATTATATTCTGTGGGAAAACAACTATTTCCTTTAGATAGGTATCAAACTGAACATCACCCTTAACACGTACATACTTTCCTTCTGCTATGCCTTCAAGAAGCTTAGCTGTGCTTCCTTCATCCTTAACAAAAAGCTTTACAGTAATAGAGTTTGTAAAATCACTTATGTTGAAGCAGATTATTGTCTTGCCGTTATTGAGGTTTTTTACCTCAACACCAAATATACCGCCTTCTATAGCTACTCTTCCCGAGTCATCATTTAGCTCACTTATTCTAACCGGTTTATCATTAAATGGCTTGCCAAGTATTACACTTTCCCTTGGTCCATCATTTGACTTACCATCACTCTTATTTGAATAGCTTGCTTTGTTCTCCAGAACTCTTTTAACCAAAAGCTGCTCTTCCTTGTTTATACTATCTAAATATTCCTTCTCTACAAAGGTCTCATCCTTGTATTTTATCAAAATCCTGCTATCCAGCTTTAAATAGCTTTTCAGATAATCTTCAAATATCTTATCACATTTTCTGACAAGTAAATAATCAGCTATTATTTTTGTCGGAACTGTAATTACTGTATTATTATCATGAACATCTACAACAGCATCCTTTAGAAAACCAATAAAAGCAGGGTTTTTTGAAAAAATCATTTGCTTTAGATCAGTCCAATGGTTTCTTATTATACTGGTATGGCAATTCCCTATTATGCCCTCTTCAACACTGATTTTTACGCCAGTCAGATTAAAGGCATTTATTAGGTTCTCCTCTATGCCTTTAATCTGCTGTATATATGTGAAGTCCTTCAGCTTGACATTGAGCTCCCACTTTCTTGATTTTTGAAAGACCTTTAGGCTTCTAACTTCAAATATATCCAAATATTGATCAAAGGGGCTTGTACTGGTATTAGATTTGTTTTGCATATGTACCTCCAAAACAAATTTGTTTTGCTAAAACTATTTGTATGCTTTCTTTTTGCTTGTACTCAGTATTTTAACGATATCCCAGTACATTTTAAACCTAGCCTGCATCCCTCTGACGAGACCAAGCTTCTCTTCTTTTGTAACATGAGTCATATCTTCCAAATATACTTCTTTTACTCTTATTGAATTTCTATCAGTAAACTTGGTTAGGGCTACTTCTACACCATAGCGTGTAATGTCAATATTAGGTATTCTTTCAAATACGGTTTTTTTGATTGCTCTCTGCCCTGATAAGCATGGTGTAACCTTTTGAGCCAAATCAGTTACTATTCTCCCATTTTTAAAAATGCCAATAGTCATATCAGTTTCATTATCTAGAACAGGATTTATTAAATCCCTGACATGGTCTTTTGTTAATCCAATAAGATCGGCATCCAAGAACAAAATAGTCTCGTTGCTGCAATTTGCTGTTCCTGATTTTATTGCTCCACCCTTTCCAACGTTTTCTGGAAGCTCAATCACTTCGACGCTGCAATTCCTTGCAACCTCTGCAGTACCATCTGTAGACCCATCACTCACAACTATTATTTGCGTTATTTCATCAACGCTTTTTAAACAGTTTAAGACATTAGCAATTGTCTGCTCTTCGTTATAAGCAGGTATAACTGCTGTAACACTCATTATTATTCCTCCATTTATACCTTATTGCAATGTATTTTTCAATATTTTCCTGAACTGGAGACTATCTTTAGATTTGTTTATATTATTCTTCTGATCTCCGTTAATAATTCATCTATAACGTTATTCTCAGGGATCTTCCTTACTATATTTCCTTTCAGAAATAATAAAAACTCTCCCTTGCCTCCGGCAATACCTATATCAGCTTCTCTTGCTTCACCGGGGCCGTTAACAGCACAACCCATGATTGCTACCTTTATAGGTCTTGCGGTTTTGATATCCTTCACTGCTGCTTCAACCTTCTCTGCAATACTGATCAAATCCACATTAGTCCTGCCACATGTGGGGCATGAAATAATCTCGACTCCAGTGTCAATGTATTTCAGAGCTCTTAGTATCTCTTTAGCAACAGGTATTTCCTCAACAGGATCACCTGTAAGGGATACTCTAACAGTATCTCCTATCCCCATGTATAATAACGTACCAATGCCTATAGCTGACTTCACAACTCCAGAAGTTTTTGTACCTGATTCTGTTATGCCAAGATGAAGGGGATAATCCGTCAGCTCTGATAGTCTAGCATAACCGTTTAAAGAAGCCAGCACATCTGAAGACTTTATCGAAATAACTATATTATAAAAGTTTAAATCCTCAATAATCCTTATACTTTTTAAAGCACTTTCAACCATAGCTTCCGGTGTAGGTCCTCCGTACTTAGCCAGAAGCTCTCTTTCTATGCTTCCTGAGTTTATACCTACTCTTACGGCTATATCATACTCTTTTGCAGCTTCTATTACCTTTTTTAGTCTTTCATCTGCTCCAATGTTTCCAGGATTGATTCTTATTTTATCTACACCGTTTTTGATAGCCTCAATAGCTAATCTATAATCAAAATGTATGTCTGCAACCAGCGGTATGCTTATGCCTTTTTTTATAGCTCTTACTGCCTCTGCAGCCTCTTTATCCGGCACTGCAACCCTTACTATTTGACAGCCTTCTTCCTCTAATCTCTTTATCTGATCAACTGTAGCTTTGACATCTTCTGTTTTTGTATTGGTCATGGACTGGATCAGTATAGGCTCCTGACCTCCAATATACCTATCTCCAATTCTAACCTTTCTGGTGCTTTTCCTCATTATAAACCTTCCAATCAAAACTTTAGTATATTCATTCGAATCAAATCATTGTATATTATAAATACAGATAATATCATCAACAGAACAAAGCCAATAAAATGTACCATGCCTTCCTTGTCAGGATCTACAGGCTTTCTTCTAATGCCCTCTACTACTAAGAAAACCAATCTTCCTCCATCAAGAGCCGGAATTGGAAGTAAGTTAAATACAAAAAGATTTAAGCTTATTATTGCAGTTAGATTAGCCACATATATCCATCCAAGCTTCGCTGACTTACCTATAAGGTCAACAATTCCTACAAAGCCTATAACATCCT
>CALJSV010000136.1 GCA_937976095.1 uncultured Clostridia bacterium
CAAGATAATCCGAAAGCCCTTTCAGTCCCTGGCAAATATCTTCCTTCTTATCAAAAACAAGCTTCTCGGGAAGTCCGAAGCAGTAAATCTCATGCTGATCCTTTTTGGTGAAGTCAAAGCATAAATAATCATTGGTTTCAACATGACAGTACAAGCCTTCAGTTGAAAGGAAAGTGCTCTGTGGAAAATAGGTGGTAAATTCGTTGCCTCCAGCTCCGTGTGTAAGCTCAGCCAGGAAGGTAAGAAGGTCCTTTCCCCGCCCTATACCCTGCTCCTCACACCAGATAGGCACTCTTTTCCCTTTTAAATTTACATTGGAATACTGCTCACCGCAGCCAAATATGCCCTCGTCCTCCTTGCAGCTCAGAAACAACCACAGCCGGTTTACAGCCTTATCCTTACATGCAAAAGTCAGCTCCAGTCTTCCTTCCGATACCGCTAAAACAACCTTTAATAAATCATTAAAGAGAATTTCGCATTTATCAGAAGAAAGCGTTTCAAAGCTGAAGCTTTTTAATTCAATAAGCTCCTGCAGCTCATCCTTTATTTTAAAGCTTCCATGTCTCATGTTATAGCGTCCTGTGCCTTTTCCAAGTCTTAAAGCAGGCTTATTATTGCTGTGGTTTATTAGCAGGTGCTCCTTAAAATATATTTCAAAACCATCCGCATGTTTCTTTACACTTAACATAGCTCCCCCCCTGCGACTTTTTTAGAACTTTTAATTATATTCTATTACTTTAACGCTGCATCTACAACAATTAATATATCTATATTCTTGAAAAGTCCTGTTTTATTTTATTCTCAAAATGCTATAATTAATTAAGTACAATTATATTAGTTTTCTCTAATAAAGGGGTGTTTATATGTCATCAAAAAAAGGTGTAAATATGACCTCAGTAAAATATCAAAACAGGTCCCTTATACTTAATATATTAAGGCAGTTTGGCCCAATACCAAGGGTGGATATTGCACAGAGGCTCAGTCTTACTCCTGCAGCTATTACTATACTTGTCAATGAAATGGTATTAGAAGGTATAGTAAATGAGCTTGGTCAGCTTGAGGAGGATAATAAGCTTGGACGCAGAAAGATGCTTATAGATATAAACTATGATCATAAGTATGTTATTGGAATAAGCATAGAGCAGGAATGGATAAATATAGGTGTTTCCAATCTTAGGGGAGAAGTCAAAATAAGCTCGAGGTTTCGTACAGATCGCACCGTAGCTCCGGCGCAGCTTCTGAATACCATCAGCAGCAGCTGTGTAAGCATGCTTTGGAAGGAGAGTATACTCAAAGAAAATGTCCTGGGCATAGGAGTTGGTATTATAGGTCAAGTTGATAGAGAAGGTGGTATAAGCCTTCACGCATACGGTTTATGGAACGAAAAGGTTCCTGTAAAGGAAATACTTGAGAAAGAGCTTCAGCTTCCGGTAATAGTAGACAACAATGTGCGCGCATTAGCACTTGGAGAAATGGAAAGCCGCAAGGGAGATGAAGCCTCTAAGACTGCAGCTGCATCAAATATGCTGTTTGTCAAATACGGCCCCGGCGTCGGGTCTGCATTGATTATAAACAACGAAATATATTATGGCTCATCAAACGCAGCCGGTGAAATGGGCCACACAATAGTCGAATATCAGGGTGAGCAATGCAAATGCGGCCGCAATGGCTGTCTTGAAACTATTGCCTCCGAAAAGGCAGTAATAAGAAAGCTGGCTGTTCAGTTTTCTCCTGAGAAAACACCTATGCTTCATGAGCTTTGCGAGGGAAATATTGAAGCCATAAGCAGTGAGCTTATTTATAAGGCAGCCGCCGATGGAGACACCTATGTAAGTGAAGCACTGAAAAATGCCGCTTACTATATGTCCCTAGCCGTAGCAAACTCAGTCACTATATTTGACCCCGAAATAGTTGTGCTATACGGCAGCGTATTTAAGCAGGAGCAAGTTATAGACGAGTTCACTGAGGTGCTAAAAAATACCTTATGCCGCAGCGATGTCAGCAGCTTTATTGCACTCAGCAACCTTAACCCCAGAGAAAGCCATGCTGGGGGCATAGCTATTGCCTTAAGAGAATTTTTCTATGATATTGGCGGAATGTAGCTGAATAATAGCGTTATAAATAATAAGATAAGCCCTGCAGGGCTTATCTTATTTCTATACTTCCATTGCTGGTATTAAGTTCTACTCTGTACTGACCACTTCCGGTTCTTCCCTCCGCTGTTACCTCAGAGCCCGATTTTTTTACATTAAAGCCTTTATCTGTATTTATACTTCCGAAGCTTGTTTTTGCAGTAAGGTCACAATTATTTGTTATCTCAGAATCCAGCTTAATACTTCCAAAGGAGGATTTAAGCTTTACATCTCCTACTACATCATAGGCCTCAACGCTTCCGTTTTTGCTGTCAGCATATAGATATCCATTAATCTTTTCTGCCCTTAAGCTTCCAAAGGAGGACTCAAGCTCTGTTTTTCCTGTAATGTTGCTTGCAGTGACTCTTCCGTTTTTGCTTGAAGCATTTAAATCACCTGTAATATCACTAGCTTCTATAGAACCAAAGGAAGACTCCAGCTTAACTGAGCTTTTTATGTCTTTTGCGGTAATCTTACCGTTTTTAGTTTCAGCTTCAACTCTTCCTCCTATGTTTTCCAGCTCTATGCTTCCAAATGCATTGTTAAGCTCTACTGTTCCCTGAACGTCCTTAACAGCTGTTTTTCCATACTTGTTTTCTATTACAACACTTCCGTTTATGCCCTCTACCCTTACGTCTCCAAACTTCTCATCTATCTCAACCTTTATACTTTGAGGCACATATATCGTATAGGCGATTTGAGCTGCTGCATAATCTCTTTTATGTGCGTCAGATGGTCTTTTGGTGGACAGCTCTGTAGTAGCCCCTTCCTTAATCACAATTGCATTCTTGGCATACTCAGAAGCCTTTGCCTTATCGTTGCACTTAACTGTAACCTCCGCCTCTATCCTTATGCTGTTGGTATCTGCCGGCAATATCGTAATATCTCCCATGTAATTATCTATTTTGAGAGTATTTAATCCAACATTGGCTGATACATTTTCTTTTACAACGCTTTCCTTTACCTGTGTTTCATATCTGGTGCCATCGATTATTGTATTTCCGTCAACATTGAGGTTTATTGGAAAGCTGAAGTTAAAGCCTCCTGCTGTACTTGATATCACTGCAACTACTATTATAAATACAACTGCAATACTATCCACTGATATTCTGGAATCTTGGTTTTCCTGACTTTGCATAACCATATGAATAATCATTTCTATACCAAGCCCTATAAGCAGCACAGGCCAATATTTAAGACCTTCCTTTATAGTAAAATCTATAAAATTCTGTGCCAGCCACAAAGCTCCTATTGAAATAAGCCCTGCCGCAAGCGTATATGTTCCAACCTTTCTTCTGACCATTTGAGTCCCTCCATTCAATTTTCTATAGGTATTTACGAAATGCAAACAAAAATGTTTTATAATTTAAAAACTTTTTATAAAAATAAAAACCGTATACCGAACATTCTCTCTCGGTATACGGCATAAGTGACTCCTTACAGGTTTACAAAATCTCTTACATCTACTCCTGCATGCTTGAGATCCGCCACTAGGCTTTCAACCTCCTTGGCATCAACCTTAATTATTATCTGCTTTGTGTTTACAATGCCTGAGTCAAAAACAGTCATAGCCTCAATGGACATTCCATGATGCTTAACTATATTTGAAATCTTTGCTATTTGACCTACAAAGTCAGGTGCTATTATATAAATTCTTGTGCCCTTATTATCTAGCCCCATAGTATCTGCAAAAGCATTTAAAACATCTGCTCTAGTAATTATCCCAACCAGCTTATCCTCATCATCCAGAACGGGCAGAGCGCTTACATCCTTCTCCATAAGCTTATAAACTGCATTCTCCAAATAATCAAGCTTTCGCACTGCAACATAATCCTTCGTCATAAGCTCCTCAACCAGTGAATCTACAATAAGGTTGTAGCCCTTCTCTCCACAGAAGTACTGGTTTATGATGTCCTCCTTGGCTATAACACCAAGCATTTTACCGTGATCAACTACAGGCAAATTTGAAAATCTGTGTTTTTGCATAAGATCCAGCGCTTCTCTCGCTGTAGTCTTCGGTGAAACAGTGATAGGAATTGGAGTCATTCTGTTAGAAACAAACATTTACATCCCTCCCGCTTGGTAATTTCTAGATATATGATTCTATTTATTATACTAAAATCCTCTAAGCTATTCCAGTAGTATTTTAATTATTGTCAAAGCAGCTAGCCTCCGCTTACAGGTGATAAAAACATTACTGTATCTCCAGCTGTAAGCCTCGTCTTATAGCCCTGCAGTTCATTCATATTCTTGTCATTCACAAATATAACAGTACCTTTGAGCAGCTCTGAATCTATATTATACATTTTTTGCAGCTCCTCCAGCAGCTTTTTTATGCTTTCAGCCTCAACCTCCACACTGCTTACCTTTAGAGCAAGTCTAAGCATTCCAAAAAATCTTACCTTTATCATTTTGCATCTCTCGAAAGACCCAAGGCAGCTAGCTTTGAGGCTGTCGGTCTTCCATCCTTGCTCCAGCCTCTGGCTTTGTAATACTTTTGCTTTAGCTTTTCTATAGGGACCACAGTCAGCTTGTTTCCGGGTACCTGCTCCTCTTCCTTGAGTCTCTTTGGCAGGTCATCATCCTTGGCTGTAAGTCCTATTCTTACATTAAAGAGTCTTTCTAGGTTGTAGCCTCTCTCACCTATTTTTTTAAATTTACCCATGTTCATCTTCATGCCTGTAACTGCATCTATTGCCAGCGTATGCGGAAATAATGCAGGAACATTAACCGATAGAAGTCCGGGGAATTTGTTGACTATGTTGATTATACCGCCCGAGTACTTCATCAGCTTATTTGCAAGGCGTGTAAGTCTGCTGTTAGGCTTAAGGGCTAAGGCTGCCGGTATCATAGAATAGGTTGTAAAGAGACAGCTGCCGCCTGCTGAAACTGCTTCCATAATATCCTGAAACATCATAACTAGAGCACCTTTTGACTTTGTAGTATAAGGATCCATGCTAAGTCCCAGACCCTCCATGACTACAAAGTATCCTCCATTAAGATGACAGCCTCCCCTATTGGAGACCGCATAGCCTAAGCCCTGACCGACTGCCGCCCTAGGCTCATATGCAGCCAGCTCTAGACCCTTAGAATGTATAGCAAATTCCTTTCCGCCAAACCTCTCTGATACTCTTTTGCTTCCATCTGCCAGTATATTTCCGATACCGCGTCTATGTGCTATGTTTTCAAAAACTTCTGATAGACTGTCAACCTTTCCAAATTCCAAGCCATTGTCCCAGAGTCCCTTTTCGTTCAACTCCATGGCAAAGGCTATAGTGCTTCCGCAGGTTATGGTATCCATGCCTAGCTCATCAAGCAGGTAGTTCCACTTGAGTATTAGCTCAAGATTACCATTTTCAAGATTTGGACCCAGGATTCCGAGAGTCTCAACCTCAGGTCCTTTTACAAGCTTTCCATCCACCCTTACCTGTCTGGCACATTGCATCGTGCAGCTTACACAGCCTACATTCTTTACAAGATGCTTTTCTGCCAGCACCTCACCTGATACATTTTCAAAGTCCTTAAACTGACCATATTTATAGTTGCGGGTTGCAAGCATTCTCCTTGCGTGCATACTGCTAAGCAATCCTGCTGTTCCGAGCTTGGGAAGCTGTACTCCTGTAAAAGGGTGTCTCTTAAGCTGTGCGACCCATTGCTTATTTACCGCCTTTACCCTTTCCCTATTGCTTACTTCCACACTTTTTGTGCCTGTAGCAGTAATTGCCTTAAGGTTTTTCGAGCCCATTACTGCGCCTACTCCTGCTCTGCCCGCTGCTCGTTCCTCGCTGAAAATAGATGCATAAAGCACCAGGTTTTCACCGGCAGGACCGATTACCAGCTTTCCTGTCTTTCCCCCCAGATGCTCCTGGGTCTCCCCTGTGGTTTTACCCCACAGCTCACCTGCAGAATGGAAGGTTATATTATCCTCAGCTATTTCTATCCATATCTGTTCCTCTGATTTTCCCTCTAAGATAAGCGCATCATAGCCCGCTTTTTTAAGAAACAGTCCGAAATTTCCTCCGCAATTGGAGGAAGTGATAAGTCCGGTAAGTGGAGACACAGTAGAAATATTGAACCTTCCCGAGCTTGGGGCACCGGTACCTGTCAAGGGACCTGTGCTGATTACCATGACATTATCTGATGACAGTGGATCGATTTTGGTTTTTATCTTATCATATAAAATTCTTGCAGCCATAATCTTTCCACCAAGATAAAGCTTTCTATCCTCATCTGACCAAGGATATTCGCTTACTTCTCTGGTTGTCAGATCAAGCCTTAAGACCTTTCCCATATAGCCCCCTAAGCTCGTGCTCATATGATTCCCTCCTTATAATGCACCTTTTAGAATATCAAGTATGTCAGCCATATCGGCTTCCTTTGGGTTAGTTATTATTGCTCCGTCATTTATCGCCTTGTCTGCAATAGCCTTTAGCTGATTCTCTTCAACACCTACATCTCTAAGTGTTGTCGGCAGCCCACAGAGTCTTTTATAGTCCGATAGCATATGTCTTATGACCTCCACACACTTTGCTCCTCTATAGCCTTTAGCAGTAGAAGCATATACCTCTTCCCCGGCCAGCGGCAGCAGCAGCTCACCATAAATATCTCCAAGCATATCCATATTGTACTCCATGCAGTGAGGCAGCAGTATTGCCATAGCATCACCATGGGGAACATGGCATACCCCTCCGCAGGCATGACCAATTGCATGGACTAAGCCTACCATGGAATTTGAGAAAGCAACTCCAGCCATAAGCGAAGCATTAGCTAGCGCCAATCTGGCACTTTCATTTCCACCATCCTCTATGGCAAGTCTTAGATTCTCTCTTATAAGCTTTATAGCAGCAAAGGCGTATGCATCGCTTAAGGGATTTTTCTGCAGGCAGCTATATGCCTCTATAGCATGGCATAATGCATCCATTCCTGTGGACGCTGTCATTCTGGGAGGTAAAGACTTGGTCATTCTAGGATCCAAAACTGCTACATCAGGCAGCATATTATAGGATATAAACTCCATCTTTACATTTTTATCCGGGTTCGCGATTACTGCCACCAGGGTTGCTTCAGATCCTGTACCTGCTGTTGTGGGTACTGCTATAAATGGAATTTTACAGCCCCTTTTCAGGATCTCATTGCCCATATAATCCATTATGTCACTGCTATTCTGAGACGCCACTATAAGCAGACCCTTTGCTGTGTCTATTACCGAGCCTCCACCTATTGCTATTATGGAGTCACAATGCTTATCTTTGTATACTCTGGCTATATCATTTACTACGCTTATTGAAGAATCAGCAGGTATGTCCTCATATATTCCTCCTATTTCAACCTTCATGTCCCTAAGCCCGCTAAGCACAATATCAACTAAGCCAAACTTTATAAGCATACTATTTGTAAGTATTAGGGGCTTTTTAGCTCCCAGGTTGGAAAGCTCAAATGGTATATTTTCAAGTGCTTTATAGCCTGACAGTATCTTAACTGAGTTTTGAAATTCATAATAATTTGGCAGCATCCTTTATACCTCCTTTCATATTCCCAGGAATACACTGCTGTATATTCTCAGGCTGCTGGTTTCCTTATCCGGTATCCTTTTTAGTATTCTTTTACTAATAAAGCGAGGAAACAGATAGCTTTCAACTATGTTCATGCACCTTACGATGGGTATACCCTGGAATATATCCCCCTTTACGGTAAACCTGTGCTCAGTAAAGGCCTTGGCTATACCCAACTGCCCTGTAAAAACCAAAAAGGATGCTTCTACGTTTTTAAAGCATATTATTATATCAGTAGTTTTCTCATTAGCGGCTTTAAAGCTATACCTGAGCTTCCCATCACTCCACGTCATGCATACTCCCCTATCATAGGGATCAGCCTTTAGCATAAAGGAGAAGCCATTGCTCCATCTCTCAGTCTCCACCTTTATTCTGCTGTCCAGCCTTGAACCTGCAACCATACCTCTTGCAAGTACAAGCATTATTATTCTTACAATTCCTCTTTTCAGACATTTTGATATAGGTATGAGCCATTTCACCATCAGCACATATACCCCCTAACGT
>CALJSV010000137.1 GCA_937976095.1 uncultured Clostridia bacterium
ATAGAAGATGATGGATTATTGAAAGTTGGGATTTCTTATTAGTTTGAAACCTCAACTAAACTATTAACAAAAAATGAGAAAACAGGCTTTTACCATACTTGCTGTATTTGCGATTATGATTTTTTCTTGTAAAACTGATACTCAACAAACTTTCGACAGTGTTTCAACGATTGCTCCTTTGGAAGGATTGCCCAAAAATAAAGCTGGTGAGACAGTTAGAAAGGCTATTGATTTCATAGGAGGTTGGGAAACATGGGAAAATAAAAAGACATTTTCTTTTTATAAAAACAAAATAATAAGTTGTAAACGAGGTGGCACTATGAATGTATTAATCATTGCTGATATGGAAGGCGCATCTGGCATAGATAAAAGTAATGCAGACTGGACTCATTGTGGCTCACAGCCTTGGGAGAACTATGGCAGGAAGGCTATTACGGATGATATCAAGCAAATAGTTAGTCATTGCATGAAACTTGGGGCACAAAGGATAACAATACTTGATAGCCATGACAAAGGAAATTCTATTCTTAGAGAAGAGTTTGAAGGGATTCATTGGCTTTCGATGATTTTTGATGTAGAGAAAATTAACGACACATATGATTATGCTATACTGGCAGGGTTTCACTCAAAGACGCGGTTAAATGGAATCCTTGCACATACTTTCAGACCAGATATCGAAAGCGTAGAGATTAATGATAATGATATTGGGGAAATTGGTGCACTGATTTATCTACTATGTGAGAAAGGAGTACCCCCTGTCTTGATAACAGGGGACTACCACTGTATCTTAGAAGCTCAGGATCTCTTGCCTTCTATTGAAGGAGTGGAGGTGAAAAGGAAGCTGGACAATGAAACTCGATTCTATTCCAGAGAGGAAATTGATCAGCAACTTCAAATCAAGCTCAAAACAGCTTTACAAGGAATAGATTCCTTTAACCCCATCGAAGTTAAGAGTCCTCTAAAAGCAAAAGTCACTCTAAATATCGAAGACTACATATCTGACTTGAAAGCCCGGGACTTAGGCGATATGTTTCAAATAGAGGGTATGAGCCTTGTATGGACTTGTGACACCATTGAACAATTTTGGAGTAAATTTATCTATTTAATTAAGATTCTAATTATGGAAAGTACAATACTTAAGAAAAAGAATGCAATCTTTATCAACACTCTAGTCGATAAATTTAAGGAGCTAGCCCAAAACGATAATTACATTAAAGAAGTGCTATATGATTTATCAACGCCTTATAATCTACAAGTATTTACACAGAGCCATAGGAACCAAATAGAAAAGAAAATAAATGATTACCTATTTGCAAAAAATGCGTAAAGGTTTGGTGGTGCCAGGCACCGCACTTTCGTACTTATTGAAGCATGCTATAGAAAGGCAGGTAACATTATGAAAAGAATAACGGCCATATTGGTAGCCTTAGTACTAATCCTTAGCTCAACCCCCATCCTATTTTCCAGCAACAAATCAGCTGGTATCAATGTCAAACCCTTTGAAAACATTGTCATAAAGCTTGACTCTTCAATTAAGAACACAGCATCTAACCTTGAAAGGGTTAAAGTGGCCTTTGATGCAAAGGGCGAGGCTACGGAGTATGGCACTGAGGTTACGGTTAATAAGAAGAAAACCAACGAGCTGATTATAGCCCCTCCTTCCTCTGGCTGGAGGCCAAACGACAGATACTTTATTGTTATTGAAAAGGGCTTTGAATTTGCTAAGAATACAAAGTTGAAGAGTAATAAGGTTTATCAGGTTTCTATTAAGCCTCATGAGTATAGAACCATTAAGGGGAATATAAAATTTGATGATGAATACAAAGCCACCAGAGATGTTGATGTAATTATCAGTGCTAGTGATTTCAATGATATGACTGTATCACACTTTAAAAAAATCAGGATACCAAAAGGCAAGAACAGTGTAGGCTATGAGTTAAAGGTACCGGTGAATGCAGCAGGATACAGCATATGGTATGAAATAGCCCCAAAAGCCAGTGTTGATTTTTTTTATACAGATTGTTTCATTGATATAGCCTATGTAAATCGAAAAGATAAGATGGGCGTATATACAGATCGAAAGAAATTTATGCTGAGCAAGGATATTACTCAGCCTATGATTATTCACAGAAATAAAGCTATATTTGATAAAGCCAATGAAATTATTAGGAAAGTAATTAAGCGTGGGATGAGCGAGTATGAAAAGGAAGAAGCGATATTTGAATATGTTATTGGAAATATAGCGTATGGCTATCATTTGGTTAACGCTGTGGACTTCAAAGGATCTCTTACATATGAAGCTTTATACAATAATTCAACCACCTGTGTAGGCTATGCAAGCGTAATGAAACTCCTTTTAAATTTAGCTGGTATTGAGTGTGAAGCAGTAAGAGGTAATACTAGTCGTGGCGGTCATGCTTGGAATTTAGTGAGAATCGACGGTGAGTATTATCACTTAGATGCTACCATGCGTGATTATAAGTACTTTAACTTTACCGATGAGCAGGCAGGTGTAGAGTATATCGATAATGATAAACCAAGCACCTGGCCCAAATGCACCAGCTACAA
>CALJSV010000138.1 GCA_937976095.1 uncultured Clostridia bacterium
AATGCGGACTTTGACGGTGACCAGATGGCGGTACATTTACCTTTGGGTAATGCTGCAATTTTGGAAGCGCAAATGTTGATGCTTTCCTCACATAATATCCGTAATTCGGCGAATGGTGCACCTATTACTGTACCATCTCAGGATATGGTTTTAGGAGCTTATTATTTAACCTATGAAAGACATGATCAAACAGAGGTTATAAAAACTTTTAAGGATTATGAAGAGCTACAACTTGCTTACTTTAATGGAGCGATTAGTCTTCACACAAGAGTTAAGGTTAGAAAATATATAAAAGAAGAAAACAGAAGTATAATTCAAGAAAGTACAGTGGGAAGGTTTATTTTTAACGAAAATCTCCCTCAGGATTTAGGATTTGTCGATAGAAGTATTGATCAGTACGGCCTTGAAGTAGATTTCCTATGTAAGAAAAAAGATCTTGAAGAAATTATTGCGAGATGCTTTAGCGAACATGGGAATACAAAAACTGCTGAGATTTTGGATCACTTAAAAAATATAGGCTTTAAGTATTCAACTAGAGGTGCAATTACGGTATCGGTATCGGATATGATAATCCCTGAAGAGAAAAAAGAATTAATTGCAAAAGCCAGAGAAATGGTAGATAAATATCAGGTGGCATATAGAAGAGGTCTTATTTCCGACGCGGATCGATATGAAAAAATCATACAGACATGGACTAAAACCACTGAAGATGTAACCGATGCACTTATGGTAAATCTATCGACCTTGAATAATATTAAAATCATGGCAGATTCAGGAGCCAGAGGATCGAAAAATCAGATTAGACAGCTAGCTGGGATGCGTGGACTTATGGCGAATGCCCTTGGTAAAACTGTTGAGATTCCAATCGTTTCAAACTTTAGAGAAGGACTTTCTGTACTGGAATACTTTATTTCAACAACTGGAGCTAGAAAGGGTCTTGCGGATACAGCGCTTAGAACTGCCGACTCTGGTTATCTCACAAGAAGACTTGTAGACGTAAGTCAAGAGGTCATCGTCAGAGAAGTTGACTGTGGAAGTGATCAAGGGATAGAAGTTGTAGAATTCCGAGATGGAAACGAGCTTATAGAGCCTTTAGAAGAGCGTATTTTGGGAAGATTCCCTGTAGAGGATGTATATGATCTCAAGACGGGAGAGTTATTATGCTCAAAGGATAAAATTATTTCTGAGAGAATAGCTTCTAAAATCGTTTCATCAGGGCATCAAAAGCTTAGAATAAGATCAGTACTGACATGTGAGACTCAATATGGAGTTTGTGCTAAATGCTATGGATTAAACCTTGCAACTGGAAAGGCTGTACACATAGGAGAGGCTGTAGGCATTATAGCTGCACAATCAATCGGTGAGCCAGGAACTCAGCTTACAATGAGAACCTTCCATACTGGTGGTGTTGCCGGAGGCGATATAACACAAGGTCTTCCGAGGGTTGAAGAGCTTTTCGAAGGACGTAAGCCTAAAGGACTTGCGGTAATAGCTGAAGCGGCTGGAGTAGTTTCTTTCAAAGAGACTAAAAAGAAAAAGGAAGTTGTAATAACTACTGATTCTGGAGAACAGCATACTTCTCAAATAGTTTTTGGCGCAAGATTAAAGGTTAAGGATGGAGAGTTTGTAGAGGCAGGTCAGCCGATTACCGAAGGGTCTATAAATCCACATTATTTGTTAAGAGTTGTTGGAGTTAAAGGTGTAAGAGAGTACATTATAAAGGAAGTACAAAAGGTTTACCGTTTACAGGGTGTTGACATAAACGATAAGCATATTGAAATTATAGTGAAGCAGATGCTTTCTAAAATTAAAATAGAGGAATCTGGAGACAGTATAGTTCTTCCTGGAAGTGTAATAAGTCTTAAAGAATTTACAAAGATAAACTCAGAAATAGAAGCAGAGGGTGGAATAGAAGCGACGGGAACTAGGACGCTGTTGGGAATTACTAAGGCATCTCTTGCTACTGAATCCTTCTTATCAGCTGCATCCTTCCAAGAGACGACAAGAGTTCTTACAGAGGCTGCGATAAATGGGAAAGAGGATAGACTTTTAGGATTAAAGGAAAATGTTATTATAGGAAAGCTTATACCAGCAGGTACGGGAATGAGATATTACAGAGATTTGTCAGTAAGATCAAAGGATTCATTCTCGCTAGATCTGGAATAACCCTTTAAGACTATTTAACATAAATTTTGTTGACAGTCAAAATTTATGGTGTTAAAATGATGAAGTGCATATTGGAGACTTCAAGGAGGAACGCCGTATGCAGGTAAATGAACTATCAAACAACCCTAAGTTGTTTATTGGAGTTAAGCAAACTACAAAGGTTTTATCCAATAATCAAGCAAAAGTAGTCTTCATTGCAAAGGATGCTGAACAACATGTTGTAAGAAGGATTATTCAGCTTGCGACAGAAAAAAATGTTGAAATCATATTCATTGAAACCATGAAGGAACTTGGAAGGGCTTGTAATATTGACGTTGGTGCTGCGACAGCGGTTATTGAAAAATAGAGAATATTATAAAAAAGGAAAGGAGGTGCTTAAAAGGAATGCCTACTATAAATCAGTTAGTTAGAAAAGGAAGACTTGCAATTGAAGACAAATCAACTGCTCCTGCATTACAAAGAAGCATGAATACTTTAAAGAAAAAGCCAGTTAAAATGAGTTCACCTCAGAAAAGAGGAGTTTGTACGAGCGTTAAAACTGTAACTCCTAAAAAACCTAACTCAGCTTTAAGAAAAGTTGCTAGGGTGAGATTGACAAATGGCTTAGAAGTAACTGCTTACATCCCAGGTGTTGGCCATAACTTACAGGAACACAGCGTTGTTCTTATAAGAGGTGGTAGGGTAAAAGACTTACCAGGTTGTAGATACCACATCGTTAGAGGGGTACTTGATTCTGCTGGTGTTAACAATAGAATGCAAGCTAGATCTAAATACGGTGCAAAGAGACCAAAGAAAAAGTAGTAAGTTAATTAGCCTCTTCCGCAAGGAAGAGGCTTTATATAGTAACTAGTTAACAATATAATTCAATACGTTAAATCGCACAGACGACATTAGATTGTCGAGTACCGATGAATGACCAAAACGCATTATAAGGAGGGAAGAAAGTGCCTAGAAAAGGAAATGTACCTAAAAGAAGTGTATTGCCAGATCCGATTTACGGAAGTGTGGTAGTATCAAAGCTTATTAATCAAATTATGTATGATGGAAAAAAAGGAGTAGCTCAAGCAATAGTTTATGGAGCTTTCGAGCAGATTCAAGAAAAAACAGGTAAAAATCCACTTGAGGTTTTTGAAACTGCAATGAATAACATCATGCCAGTTCTTGAAGTTAAGGCTAGAAGAGTTGGTGGTTCAAACTATCAGGTTCCTATGGAAGTAAGACCTGAAAGAAGACAAACTCTTGGTCTTAGATGGTTAATAACATATTCTCGCAGAAGAGGCGAGAGAACAATGCAAGATAAGCTTGCAAAGGAAATCATGGATGCTGCAAACAGCACGGGAGCAGCAGTTAAAAAGAGAGAAGATACTCATAAGATGGCGGATGCAAATAAAGCGTTTGCTCACTATAGATGGTAAAATTCTCTTCTTAAAAAAATAATAAATTCAAAAATGAGAAGGGAGGATATACATGAGTAGAGCTTATTCCTTAGAGAATACTAGAAATATTGGTATCATGGCTCATATTGATGCTGGTAAAACAACTACTACAGAGAGAATCCTCTATTATACAGGTATCAACTATAAAATTGGTGAGGTTCACGAAGGTGGAGCAACAATGGACTGGATGGAGCAAGAGCAGGAAAGAGGTATCACTATTACTTCTGCTGCAACAACTTGTGTCTGGAAGGGAAAAAGAATAAATATCATTGATACTCCAGGTCACGTTGATTTTACTGTTGAAGTTGAAAGATCGCTTCGTGTATTAGATGGTTCAGTAGCCGTATTTTGTGCTAAGGGTGGTGTTGAGCCACAATCTGAGACAGTTTGGAGACAAGCTAATAAATATGGAGTTCCAAGAATGGCATTTGTTAACAAAATGGATATCACAGGAGCTGACTTCTTTAGAGTTGTTGGCATGATGAAGGATCGTTTAAAGGCAAATGCAGTACCTATCCAAATACCAATTGGTGCTGAGGATAAATTTGAGGGTCTTGTTGACCTTATAGCTATGGACGCTGTATATTACAGAGATGATCTTGGCGAAAAAATAGATAGAATAGAAATACCAGCAGATCTGAAAGAATTAGCTGAAGAATACAGAGAGAAAATGGTTGAAGCTATTTCATCAACAGATGAAGATTTGATGATGAAGTATCTTGAAGGCGAAGAAATGAGCGTTGAAGAGCTTCAAGCTGCTCTCAGAAAAGCAACAATTAATAATGAAATTGTACCTGTTCTTTGTGGATCTTCTTACAGAAACAAAGGCGTTCAGTTGATGCTTGACGCGGTTCTTGCGTATATGCCAGCACCAACAGATATTGATGCAATTAAGGGTGTTGATGAGGATGGAAATGAAGTTGGTAGACCGGCTGATGATAGCCTGCCTTTCTCTTCGCTTGCTTTCAAAATCATGACTGACCCTTATGTAGGAAAGCTCACGTTCTTTAGAGTTTACTCAGGCACCTTAGACTCAGGTTCTTATGTACAGAACTCAACAAAGGGTAAAAAGGAAAGAATCGGTCGTATACTTCAAATGCACGCTAATAAGAGAGAAGAAATCGAAAGAGTTTATTCTGGTGATATTGCAGCGGCAGTTGGTCTTAAATATACAACCACTGGAGACACTCTTTGTGATCCAGACAACCTAATTATTCTTGAATCTATGGAATTCCCAGATCCGGTTATTCGTGTGGCGATTGAGCCTAAAACAAGAGCTAGCCAGGAAAAAATGGGTATTGCACTTGCAAAGCTTGCTGAGGAAGATCCTACGTTTAAAACATACACGGATGAGGAAACTGGTCAGGTTATCATCGCAGGTATGGGAGAGCTTCACCTTGAAATTATCGTAGACAGAATGTTGAGAGAATTTAAAGTAGAAGCGAACATTGGAGCTCCACAGGTTGCTTACAAAGAAACAATTACTAAGCCTGTTGACATTGATTACAAGTATGCGAAGCAGTCTGGTGGTAGAGGTCAATATGGACATGTTAAAATTAAATTTGCTCCAGTTGAAGCAGGAAAAGGCTTCTCGTTTGTATCAAGTGTTACGGGCGGAACTGTGCCTAAGGAATACTTTGGCGCTATCGAGGATGGCGTTGTAGGTGCTATGAAGGCTGGTATTCTTGGTGGCTATGAGGTTGTCGACATTTCAGCGAACCTATACGATGGTTCATACCATGAGGTAGATTCTAACGAGATGGCGTTTAAGCTTGCTGCTTCTATGGCTCTTAAGGAAGCGATGAGAAAAGGTGACGCAATATTACTTGAACCATATATGAAGGTTGAAATTACAGTTCCAGATGAATATCTTGGAGATGTTATGGGAGACGTTAACTCAAGACGTGGTAGACTTGAGGGTATGGAGATGGTAAATGGCGTTCAAATAATAAGATCGTATGTACCTTTATCTGAAATGTTTGGTTATGCTACAGATTTGAGATCGAATACTCAAGGTAGAGGAACTTACTCAATGGTATTTAATCATTATGAGCAGGTACCAAAGAACATCGCAGATGATGTATTAGGCAAAAAATAACCCGAGGAGGAATATTTAAAATGGCAAAGCAAAAGTTTGAAAGAAATAAGCCGCATTGTAATATCGGAACAATAGGTCACGTAGACCACGGAAAAACGACTTTAACAGCAGCAATCACAAAAGTATTATTCGAAAAATACGGCTTAGGAGCAAAAGTAGATTTTGATAATATTGATAAAGCTCCAGAAGAGAGAGAAAGAGGAATCACGATCTCTACAGCACACGTTGAGTATGAAACTCCAGCAAGACACTACGCACACGTAGACTGTCCAGGTCATGCTGACTATGTAAAGAACATGATTACAGGAGCAGCTCAAATGGATGGATCAATCCTAGTAGTATCAGCAGCAGATGGTCCAATGCCACAAACAAGAGAGCACATCCTTCTTTCAAGACAAGTAGGAGTACCATATATAGTAGTGTTCTTAAACAAATGTGATATGGTAGACGACGATGAGCTATTAGAGCTAGTAGAAATGGAAGTAAGAGATTTATTATCAGAATACGACTTCCCAGGCGATGATACACCAATCATCAGAGGATCAGCACTTAAGGCGCTCGAGGGAGATGCAGCATGGGCAGATAAGATTATCGAATTATTCCATGTAATCGACGAGTACATTCCACAGCCAGAAAGAGCAACAGATAAGCCTTTCTTAATGCCAGTTGAGGACGTGTTCTCAATTACAGGTAGAGGAACAGTTGCAACAGGAAGAATCGAAAGAGGAATCGTAAAGGTACAAGAGGAAGTAGAAATCGTAGGCTTAACAGAAGCTCCAAGAAAAGTAGTAGTAACAGGAGTAGAAATGTTCAAGAAATTACTTGATGAAGGACAAGCAGGCGATAACGTAGGCTTACTTTTAAGAGGAGTCCAAAGAACGGACATCGAAAGAGGTCAAGTATTAGCTAAGCCAGGAACAATTAAGCCACATACTAAGTTCGAAGCTCAAGTATACGTTCTTACAAAAGAAGAGGGTGGAAGACATACTCCGTTCTTTAAGGGATATAGACCACAGTTCTTCTTTAGAACAACAGACGTAACAGGCTCAATCGATTTACCAGAGGGCGTAGAAATGTGTATGCCTGGAGATAACATCGAGATGAACATCGAGCTTATCGCACCAATCGCAATCGAAGAGGGAGTAAGATTCTCGATTCGTGAAGGCGGAAGAACAGTTGGAGCTGGTAACGTAAACAAAATTACTAACTAATC
>CALJSV010000139.1 GCA_937976095.1 uncultured Clostridia bacterium
TTCTAGTGCTTCTAACGATTGTACTTGGTGTTGCATGGGTTGTTTATGGCGTTGTAGAGCAAGGCTTCTATATCCCTGAGATAGCTTCCCAGTTCTTCGTAATGGGCTTAGTAGCAGGTATAATCGGTGTTATATTCAAGCTTAACAATATGACTATCGATAACATAGCTTCCTCCTTCCAAAGCGGAGCAGCAGACCTTGTTGGCGCAGCTCTAGTTGTTGGTATGGCAAAGGGTATCATAATAGTTCTAGGCGGCACAGGCGCAGCTGCTCCTACAGTGCTTAACACTATACTAAATGCTATCGGCGGAGCAATCGGAAGCCTACCATCCTTTATATCTGCTTGGTTTATGTTTATATTCCAATCAATATTCAACTTCTTCGTTGTATCAGGCTCAGGTCAAGCTGCATTGACAATGCCTTTAATGGCTCCACTCGCAGACCTTGTAGGAGTTACAAGACAGGTTGCAGTTGTTGCATTCCAGCTTGGTGATGGTTTAACAAACCTTATAGTTCCTACATCCGCTTGCTTAATGGGTGTTCTTGGTGTTGCAAAGCTTGATTGGACTAAGTGGGCAAAGTTCCAAATTAAATTCCAAGGTATATTGTTTGTACTTGGATCACTATTTGTAATAATCGGTGCAATAATCGGCTTAAACTAAAAAGTTCAAAAGGCAGGCGAAAAACCTGCCTTTTATAATACTACAATTATTACACTCTTCTATTTGTCAGGAGGTACATTATGAAGGATACAATTGCAAGAGAGGTGGAGACCTTAAAGGAAGCATTGATTGATATAAGTGATTTCATTTGCAGCAATCCAGAGCTTGGCAATAATGAACACAAAGCTATGGAAAGGCTGACAGGCTTCCTTAAAGCTCACAGCTTCAAAATCGAAACTAACATAGTAAATAAAGCCACTTCCTTCAAAGCAGTATATGACAGCGACAAACCCGGACCGAGCATTGCTTATCTCTGTGAATACGATGCTCTTCCCGAAATAGGACATGGCTGTGGTCATAATATGATTGGCACCATGAGTTCTGGTGCTGCTGTTGCGTTAAGCAAGGTTCTGAAAGAAACCGGCGGCAGGGTAGTAGTACTAGGTACTCCTGCAGAAGAGACTGATGGTGCAAAGGTTGACATGTCAGAACAAGGCATCTTCGATGGTATAGATGCTGCCATGATACTACATCCAGAGGATCACACATATGAAAGCGGTGCCTCACTGGCAATGGATGCTATACAGTTTGAATTCTTCGGAAAATCAAGCCATGCAGCTTCAGCTCCTCACGAGGGAATAAATGCTCTTGATGCAGTACTGCTTACCTTCAATGGTATTAACGCTCTCAGACAGCACGTTAAGTCAGATGTAAGGATTCATGGAATAGTAAAAGAAGGCGGCAAGGCAGCTAATATAGTTCCAGACCATGCTATCGCTCAGTTTTATGTCAGAGCCGGTAAAAAGAAGTATCTTAAGGAAGTTGTAGAAAAGGTAAAATGCATAGCTCAGGGCGCAGCTCTTATGACTGGTGCTACTTTAGAGATATCAAACTACGAAATATCTTATGACGATATGAATACCAACAAAACACTATCCAAAGCCTTTAACAACAACCTCAGATATGTTGGAGTTACAGATATAAAGCCACAAAGATCGAGCTACGGCTCTATCGATATGGGAAATGTAAGCAACGTAGTTCCAGCTATCCATCCATATATCGGTATCTCAGATACTCCCCTTGTAGGTCATACAACACAATTTAGAAATGCAACACTGACTGAAAAAGCTCACAATGCCTTAGTTACCGGAGCGAGCGCACTGGCACTTACCGGATATGACCTACTAACGGATACATACCTATTAACGCAAATTAAGGATGAATTTAAAGCAAGCATTAGCTAATGCTATATAAGACTTTACCAAAAAGCATCTATATATTATGTATAGATGCTTTTTAAATTTAATGGTACAATTTAAATAAGGCACTGCCTCAGGCATTCTGCTTTAGACTAATTGCTGGTAGGTGAATAATTTGAAAATAATGATAGTTGATGATGAACCCGCGATAGTTGACCTTATAAAAATCAACCTAGATCTTGAAGGCTTTGACACTTTAGCATGCTACAATGGCGGTGATGCTATCAAGTCAGCTCAGATATACAGTCCCGATTTGATTCTCTTAGATCTTATGCTTCCTGACATAAGCGGCTTTGAGGTTTGTAGAACAATTCAAAAGCTTAATATTCCAATCATAATGCTTACGGCAAAAAATGATATCAAGGACAAGCTTACAGGACTTGAGCTTGGAGCAGATGACTACATCACAAAGCCCTTTGACAGCCGAGAGCTGATAGCACGTGTAAAAACCGTATTAAGAAGGTCGGATAAGTATAATGCAAAGGATGATAGTCTGCTTACATCCGGACCTATCACCATAAATATCATCGAGAGATTGGCATATCTTGATAATGAAGAAATTGTGCTAACACCCAAGGAGTTCGATCTGCTTCTTCTCTTCTGCGAAAACCAAAGAAAGGTATTTTCCAGAGAAAACATTCTTGAGCTGGTATGGGACTTTGAATTTATTGGCGACAGCCGTACCGTGGATATGCACGTTCAAAGACTTAGAAAGAAGCTTGGAAAATACAATTTTTTTGTGAAAACTGTTTTTGGGATTGGGTATAAATTTGAGGTACAGCTATGAAGCTAAAATACAAGATTATTGCACTCAACGTAAGCACCCTCGTTATTATGCTTATAATTCTCGGTGCAGTAGTACTTAATATTACAGACAGATATAACCTTCAAACAGTGCTTAATTATCTTCAGAGTCAGGGCGAATATGCTTCCACCTATATTGAGCAGTATATCAGCATCAGCACAAACAATGTTTTTGATACGCCAAAAACCATGGAAAGAAGTGCAACTTTTCTCTCTGAATCCCTAAAAAAGACAGCAAAATGCCGTGTTCAAATATATACTACCGGCAAAATGCTAGGGGACTCTGCGGTTACCTCAGAAACCAGTCTGCCAATGAGCGAGGTAATAGGAAGTGCACTAAGCAGACAAAGCGCTTATTTTATTACCACAGAAAACAATAGAACCTTTTACTATGCTACTCCTGTTGTTTTGGAGGATAAGTATACCTATGCAATCGGCTTTGAGTATGATCTTACTCAAGCCGATAGGATGAAAAACGGGTTAAAGCAGATCATTGTGCTTATAACTATTCTTTCAACAGTCATAATTGTCTTGATCAGCACAATAATTTCTAATAAAATGACACGTCCTGTCAAGGAGCTTATTTCAGCCACTAAAAGCTTCGCAAAAGGGAGCTTTGAAGCACGTGCAGATATAGCAACCCAGGATGAGGTTGGCGAGCTTTCAAAGACCTTTAATACTATGGCTGACAGTATACAGGAAATGATTAATAAGCTTAACTATGAAAAAGAAAAGCAAAAATACTTTTTTGATAACTTTACTCATGAAATAAGAACTCCACTTACTACAATAATAGGCTACTCCGAACTGCTTTGGAAAACCAACGACGAAGAGGTCCGGGACAAGAGCCTTTTTCATATTACCTCTGAAGGCAAGCGAATGTTAAAAATGATTGAAAGACTTTTAGAGCTCTCAAAGCTTAAAAACTTCAGCTTTGAGCTTCATAAGACCAATGTCAATATAAAGTCTTTGGTTGAAGATGCCTGTGACTCAATGCAGTATAAGGCTAAAAGATATAATGTAAAATTCAATCTGAAGCTGGAAGATGCTATGTACACTGTAGATCCCGATCTTTTTAAGCAGGTGGTTATAAACATCATTGATAACAGCTTAAAATACAGCAAGTCGCCTAATATTGATATTATTCTTAAGAAGTCCAACAAAATCGCTCTTTCAATAATAGATTACGGCTGTGGTATGGACCCACTAGTGCTGGACAACATTTTTGAGCCTTATTATAAGATTGAAAAATCACGAAATAGCTCAATTGAAGGCTGGGGTCTTGGTCTGTCAATCGTTAAGGAGATCGTAGCAAAGCATGAGGGCACAATAGAAATACACAGTTATCCAAGCAGAGGAACTAGAGTGGAGATTACGTTATGATGCACAGGAGGATCAAAATGCATAAAATACTTAAGCCTACAGTTTTAATGCTATGCATATTTACAGTACTTACACTTTCCTCCTGCAGTGATATTAAGGAGGGCATGCTTGTACCTGTTGATAATAAAGACGTTAGCAGTGGCTCAGTAAATCAATATGGCTATGTTAATCAATTTATTGCTATACCTCAGGATATAATAATTGAAAAAAATGAAGCTATACTAAAGGAGGTAAATACAGACCTCACACCTATAGCGGTTTCACCTGACTATAACTATGTCTTTGCCTATGAAACACTTCATAATTCTCAGATTGAAGAGTCTAACGGAAGAATAGTTTTGGGAAACCTTAAACAAGAAATCATCCTGTATGTAATAAAGGTAAGTAACAAAGAAAAAAAACAGGTAGGAAGGTTTTTATCTTTAAAGGATCTGAAATTTGATGAAACTGGAAAGCTTCTTGCGTTTATAGATGGCCGAAATAATGTCTATATCTATGATATCTCCTCCGAAAGATGTGATTTGATTCGCGAAGGAAGTATTTACTCAATATACAATCAAGTAAGCTGGTCGAGAAATTCAAAAAGCATAATGCTTGATACAAAGCTAAACATTGACGTTGCTTCTAGAGAGCTTATCTCTTATGTTGTTGATACACCTTATGTCAAATCCAAGATTAACAACACCGATTATATAGTACAGATGAAAAACGCTAACTTTGTTGATATGATTGCTATTTATGACT
>CALJSV010000140.1 GCA_937976095.1 uncultured Clostridia bacterium
ATAACATAGGTAAAAATAATGATGTTCGCTAAATTATAAATCGCCTCATATTTAATGAAATATATTTAGTGCGATTTATATAGATTATTGCAGTTTGAATTATAAATATTCAATTTCTGAAAATAAAGTTTATACTTAACACAATTATACATTAAAGCAACCCTATGTTTAAGTGGTTTAGTATGGGAATTTTGGACTATTTCGTTAGGAAATAAGGAGGAGTTTTGTTATGATGCTTAAGAATTGCCCTTTATGCGGTCTTATATATGAGCATAGCAGTATGACCACAGTATGCCCAAGATGCTGGCAAAAAAATGAAAATGACTTCAAAAAAATCAAAGAGTATCTACTCCAATACCCTAACAAAAACATCATGGAGGTCTCTGAGGCTACAGGAGTATCTGTAGATAAGATCCGCATGTACCTGAGAGAGGACAGGCTTATTGCAGTAAATAACAGCAGTGCGTCTCTTTTGGATTGCCAAAAATGTGGAAAAGCAGTGTCCAGCGGCCTTTATTGTGAACACTGCCAAAAGGAAGTTGACATCGAGATGAAAAAGGCCGCAGGAGCAGCGCTGGCCTACACTAAGTACAAAAAAGTAATAATGCATACAAGGCAATCCTATGGAAGGAGATAACTGCCTTGTATGCAACCTGATATGACTATAGCTTAAACTTAGTTACTGTATTGTTAAGCTCATTTATACTTGTTATAAGTTCATTTATATCTTCTACTGTCTGCAGCAGCAGGCTTTCTTGGCTTTGTGCTGCCGCACTTACTTCTTCTGTAGCAGCTGCAGAGTTTTCTGATATTTCCGAAATGCTGTGCATGATATTGTTCATCTGGGTCTTGTCTGCATTTATAGCAGACATTTGAGAGTGTACTCTTTTGAGGCTGTCTACGATGCCCTTTATATTTTCCTGAATGCTGCTAAAGTCCAGCATTATCTCGCTGTTCACCTGCGCCTTTTTGTTACCCAGCTCCATGGAGTTTTGCTTAACCTCTTCAAAGCTTTCGACTTCGGCCTTCACAGCTTTTACCAGCAGGTCTATTTCCTTTGCTGCCTTAGCAGACTCATCAGCAAGCTTTCTTACCTCATCTGCAACCACTGCAAAGCCTTTTCCTGCCTCACCTGCTCTTGCAGCCTCTATAGCTGCATTAAGTGCAAGCATGTTGGTTTGATCGGCGATGCTTGATATAACTCCTGTCATACTGTTTATACCTGCCATGCTCTTGTTGAAGCCTTCAATAATCATATAGGTTTTTTCAGCCTGTGAGATTACTTCCTCTTCTATACTGTGAAGAGCATTTATTCTGTCACGACCCTTTTCTACACTCTTTATAGCATCATCTGAGTTGCTGTTTATTTCATCTATTCTTTGCACCATATTATCAATTTTTTCTGTGAAGCCCTCTAAGAATTCCTTGCCGCAATTGATATTCCCCTTAAGCTCCACTGCTTCTGCTGCAAGCTGCTCAGTGGCACCCGAAATCTCACTTGATATAGCCTTAACACTTCCGGTGTTTTGAATTACCTGAGAGGATTTTTCCTTGGCAGCCCTGTAGGTATCGTAAATGTTTGTAATTATTCCCTTAAGGTCGTCAATCATCTTATTAAAGCTATCACCAAGCTGGCCTATCTCATCCTTTGACTTAATTGCTACCTTTTGAGACAAATCACCATCAGCAATATGCTCAGTATGCTTTTTGATCTTTAGTATAGGGTTTATAAAGCTGTTTACCCTTACAACAGTAAATAGAATTACTACTGTCAAGGATAGCGCAATGGCAACCATAAAGCCGCCTATCAATGCCCTAAGCGGTCTTTGATACTCTTCAACCGGCACTACAAAGGCGAAGGTCCAGCCGCCGCTTTCAATTGGCGATGCGATAAAGTATTTTTGTTTTCCATCAAAATCCTTTATAAGCTCAGTAACCTGTCTTTCCTTGGATACCTTATCAGCCAGCGCCTTAAAGGCTTCGTTATCCACAGCTGCCAGGTTTCTCAGCTCTTCTGTTTTTGCATCAGGCTTATAAGGATCATTTATGTGAACAATAAAGTTATTATTAGCGTCTAAAAGAACTGCATAGCTTTTACTGGTTTCTTTTTCAAAGCCTTTTATCTCCGCAGCCTGTACTATATCAGTAAGTGTATTAACGAAGATATCCGCTGCAGCAACTCCGATAACCTGTCCGTCTTTTTTTATTGGCTTTGAAATAGTAATTACCATATCACCTGTAGTAGCATCTACATAGGGATCTGTATATGCCACTCCACCAGCCTGTATTGCCGCAGTATACCACGGTCTTATTGTGCAGTCATAATCAGACTCAGGCTCCCAGCCGTCTCCAAATACAGTGCTTTTGTCTGCAAAGCCTGCATAAAAGCAATATATGTGGGGATTTGGCTTTTGCTTTTCAGCAAAATAATTGTAAAGATAGTCCAGCTCATAGTTGCCTATGACTTCAATATCGTTTGCCATCTCATCAATTATTTCTCCTTGAGACATTAGCCAGCCGTTTAGCTTTTCGGCATAGCTATAAGATGCCATGATGGTTTTTTCTTTAGATTCCTGAAGCAGTGCTCTATAGGAAATGTAATAGCTAATACCTGCTGAAACAGTAAGACATACTAAACATAATATTGCCACAATAACTATGAATTTTGTTTTTAAGTGCTTCAAAACAATATCCCCCTTTACTATTTTAGTAATAACATTCCAAAAAAAATGTACACCTAAATAAATTGTAGAATATTATCACATTTCTGTCAATTTAGTAATATATGGACAAAATGTAAGTCTTATCTCACTTCTATAGCTCAACTGCTTCACCATTCCAAAACATATATATATAGCTTTCTTTTACTGGCATTCCTGTGATTTTCTCAAGTGCTCTCGCATAGTATCTCAGCTGCAGCTCATATCTCTCCTTAATAATGCTTGTATCCCCATCAGGAACGAAATCAGTCTTGTAGTCAATCAGTACAAGTCCGCCATCTTCCTCGAAGCAGCAGTCAATGACCCCCTGCAGCAGTATGCTATGATCCTTATACTGCTCTTTTGGCAGCTCCTTATAAAACTCCTCACAGGGAAGCTCCATGTTAAAGGGTATTTCTCGATAAGCCTTCTTTGATTCAAGAAGTCTTTTCCCCAGTGTAGATTCAAAGAACGCAAAAAGCTTTTTGGGATTTATTGATTTTATTTGGTTTTCATTTAGCAGCTCCATTAAAAGCATTGCCTGAAGCTGTTCACTTATTTGCTCCACTGAGCTTACCCTTTCAAGCTCAAGGTGCTGCATGGCAAAATGCATAACTGTCCCCTTTTCGGCTGCAGTCATAAGCTTTGTTTCTTCCATGAACTTTGGTCTTTTTGTAAGCTGAGGTATATACATTCCTAAGTATTCACTGTCAAGCTCAGTATTAAAAAGCCTTTTTAGCTCGGTAACCGTAAGCTTTACAGGAAGCTTCTGAGCCGCGCTGTAAGGATAGGACCACTCCAGCCTTTTTGCTATAGCTCCTGCTGCCTCTAAATCAACAGGCGAATCAAGCAGTGCAAATTCCTCCATATAGCCTTGCAGCTTATTTAAGAAGCTGTCATCGCCCTCTTCCGATACGCCTTCAACTGCTTTTACAAACTCGCTTTTCTTAAAAAGCTTTATTGTCCACTTTGAATCATCAGGTACTATATCGTAGCTAAGTGCTTCCTCCACCCCACCCAGCTCTCTTATGGTGCTGCCATGCTCATGACGAACCAAGGCAGCACATATCCAATCCATGTAGCTGCGTCCTTTAAGCACCTGATAATCTGATATCATGCCTTCAGGACTCCAGCCCAAGCTGCACCACTTAACAGCAGAGCCTTTAAGGTTTTTTGCTGCTCCTGTCAGTATAAGCTTTTCTCTTGCTCTTGTCATGGCAACATATAGTATACGCATTTCCTCCGATAGACTCTCCAGCTTTATCTTGTACCTTATTGCATGCTTTGCTGCTGTTGCATACGATATGCGCCTTTCTCTGCTTATGTAGTCCATACCAAAGCCCAGCTCCTGGTGAAGGATTATGCTTTTGTTCATATCCATAAGGTTAAAGCTTTTGCACATTCCGGCTGCAAATACAATCGGGAACTCAAGCCCCTTGCTTTTATGTATGCTCATTATTCTGACTACATTTTCATGCTCGCCTATAGTCTTGGCACTACCCATGTCTCCACTGTTGCTTTTGAGCTTATTCACAAAATTTATAAAGTTAAACAGCCCCTTATAGCTGGTATCCTCAAACTGCCTTGCTCTTTCAAACAGCACTCTCAGGTTTGCCTGACGCTGTATACCGCCTGTCATGGCTCCTACAAAGCTGTAATAGCCGGTATCTGTGTAAAGCTGCCAGATAAGCTCATCGGTGCTTGTATATTGAGCTTTATCCCTCCAGCTATTTAGCCTTTCGATAAAGGCCTTTGACTTAACCGCCAGCTCTGTTGTGCCCTCCGAGGCTTTCTTGAGCGCATCATAGAAGGCTGCTGCCTTGTCGCTCATCCTTATGTCTATAAGCTCTTCTGCCGTAAAGCCTGCTATAGGCGATCGCAGTACTGCAAGAAGAGGTATATCCTGGATAGGGTTGTCTATTATTTGCAGAAGGGCCATCATTGTAGAAACCTCAAGAGTCTTGAAATAACCACTTCCCATATCTGCAAATACAGGTATGTTCATAAGGGCTAGCTCCTCTGAGAAAACTTCAGCCCAGCCTCTGGTTGTCCTTAAAAGTATTACAATATCGCTGTATCTTGGCTGTCTATAGCAGTTTTCAGCCTTATCGTAAATCTTAAAGCTTCCTTCGGGCTTTATGAGCTCTTGTATTCTTTTTGCTATCATTCTTGCTTCTGTCTGTATGCTGGTCAAGCTTTCTTCTTCAAGCTGCAAGCCTTCCTGTGAGTCAGCAAGCTCTTCATCAGTAGCTTCTATATCTTTCTCACTGTCTGCTTCATCCTTAAGGTCAACTAAGTTAAGCTCTACGGTCAGCGCTTCCTTGTCCTCTACCTCTTCATAGGAAAAGCCTACATTGAGGGCTTCATTGTCATCATAGTATACCTCTCCTACGTTTTTGGACATTATCGTCTTGAACACGAAGTTCACGGAAGCCAATACCTCTTCCCTACTTCTGAAGTTCTTATTTAGAAGTATCTTCCTACTGCGTCCTCCGCTTTCAATAGGGTAGGTTTCGTACTTTGCGGAAAAAAGCTCAGGCTTGGCTTGCCTAAATCTATATATGCTCTGCTTTATATCTCCTACCATAAAAAGGTTAGGATGCTCACTATCATTTCTGGATATGGTACAGAGTATCTCCTCCTGTACCTCATTGCTGTCCTGATACTCATCTATGTATATTTCATCAAATCTCACACGAAGCTTTAGAGCAATCTTACTGGGATGCTTTATACCCTCCTCTTGCTCCTCTACCAGTATCCTTAAGCAAAAATGCTCAATATCGTTAAAGTCGATTATACCTTTTTCTTTCTTTTTCTCTGCAAACTTCTTACCAAAGTCCTTTACAAGGCTGCCAAGGCTTTCTAATATGGGATAAACACCTTTCAATTCATCGGATATTGAAGAATTTTTTGCATACAATACATCTTCTCTGATCTTTTTAAGTCTATCCTTTATATCCCCTCTTATGTCCTTGACATGCTCCTGTACTCTTTTGTCTGCATCCTTGGAAGCTGACTTAAGCCTGTCAAAGGAAAGCTCTGCAAAGGTATCATAAAGGCTATCCCAGTCAGACTTACTGCTATTGCAGCAGACTATAAGGCTGTCCAGTCCAGCAAGGTCGCTTTTTATGGTTTCCGCATAGCCTTCCAAGCCCTCTGTACTTGATGAAAGCTGGAGAGCGTTTAGCAGTGAGCTTCTCATACCGTTAAGCTCAATCATTATTATGGTCAAAAGAGTTTTTGCCCATTTGCTCTTCATAAAATCCTCTTCTGCGTAGCTCCTATAAGCAGAGGCTGCATCAGAGATCCACTTATCAGGCCAAGGGTTGCTTTGTATAAAATCAAATATCTCCAGCACTATGCCTTGCAGTGCACTATCATCCTTGCTTCCGCCATAGCATTCAACCAGCTCTAAAAAGCCTGCATCCTGCTCCTCCTGCTCGTATTTATCCTCAAACAGCTCCTCTAGGGCCTCATACTTAAGCAGCTCTCCTTCTGTTTGATCTGCTATTCTAAATGCGGGGTCAAGGTCTATGCAGTGGAAATTATTACGTATTACCTCCAGACAAAAGGAATGTATAGTAGTAATGCTGGCTCTTTGGAGTAAAAGCAGCTGCTTTTGCAGAGCCTTCGAATCCGGGCTCTTTTCCAGCTCCTTTAGTATGGCATCACCAACTCTTTCTCTCATTTCTGCAGCTGCTGCATTTGTGAAGGTAACTACAAGCAGCCTGTCGATATCCACGGGAGCTTCCTTTTCTGTGATCCTTCTAAGTATGCGTTCTACCAAAACAGCTGTTTTGCCTGCCCCTGCAGCTGCAGCAACCAGTAGATTACAGCCTCTTTCTTCTATAGCTGACAGCTGTTCATCTGTCCACTTAGAGCTCATTTTCTGCACCTCCCATCATTTCCCATACCTCTTCATCCTTTTTGTCAGGCAGGTTTCTATACTTGTTACCCTTCATGCTTGTATCAAACTGGCATACAGACAAATAGCTGCAGTAGGAGCAGGGTGTCTGCTTTTTATGCTTGTATGGGCTTATGCTTATGCTGCCATATAGCATTTCCTGTCCCAGCTTTGTCAGAAGCCTCCTTACATGGGCTGTCATAGCCTCAAATTGCTGTAGAGTAGCAGCAGAGGAACGGCCTAAGGTCTCGCCTTTATTTATCCTCGCCGGTATTATACAGGAGTCACCTTCCATATCCCTGTCCATTTCCCTTATAAGCTTCACATCCGCAAGCAGAAGACCTTTAAGCTTCAGCTGCTTCATTATTTCCCTCTCTATTTCTTCGTCTGTCTGACTACTGCTGCCCTTTATCATTGGGTCATCTATCTTAAAGTAAAGCATTCCTGCGGGCAAGATGTTTTCCTCAGAATCACCTATTCCGTTTTTCCATACAGCATCAAGATAGGCCGCCAGCTGAAGCTGTATTCCATAGTATACATCCGACAGCTTAAAGGCTTTGCTTCCTGACTTATAGTCGATTATTCTTATGTAGGTTCCCTGCTCTGTCTTAAGGGAGTCTATCCTGTCTATTCTTCCATTCAGTACTATGCTTTCTCCTCCAGGCAGCTCTATAGTGATAGGCGGGAGCTTTTCATTTGCTCCAAAGCCAACCTCATAGTCCACTGGCTCAAAGCCTCCTCTTTTTATCTGCTCTGCTATTACCCAGACGGCTCTTATCA
>CALJSV010000141.1 GCA_937976095.1 uncultured Clostridia bacterium
GTATACATAATTCATCATTAAAAAAAGCGTAAGATTTTTATTGCTTACAGTTAATTTATTAACAAACAATTCAAATTCAAAGATGCTCAAAATATATGCTACACTATATTTTATAACAAATATTGCAAAAAAATTCAAGCGGTTCTATTTTTTTTGTTATTTATGCTTTGGGGGCAAAAAAGCAGTCATCTGGAAAAAGATGTTTGTAGCTTAAAATGGAAAATTGATGGAAACAGCATAAAAATCTGCATTAATTAGCTTGGTTGAAAACCTATGTTACTTAACTAGGATTTTGCTAATGGAGTCTGCATATTCGTTAACCTTTGAGCTGATGTCATGTATGTATTTTATCGCTAAAGGATCATTTGCAGTAGCCATTAGAGCAAAATATGGCGGCAGATAAAAGCCCTTGTTTATGCAAAGAGCATCAATAAGCTGCATTGCAACAGAATCACTTCCTGAGTTTCCTGATACTATTACGCCAAACAGTGCCTTATCATTAAAGCTTGTTTTTCTATATAAAGCAGTCAGTCTATTGATAACTGCAGTGAGGTTTGCAGAAACCGAATCGTTGTAATTGGGGCAAAGCCATATTACAGCATCTGCCTTCTCAATAGCAGGATAAATCTCTTCTACCATTATACCACCGTAGAAGCAGCTGCTCTGCTTGCTGAAGTATATGCAGGTTTTGAAGGTACAGCCGATACAGTCTTGAACCTTGCCGTTTTCAACATGTAGCTCGGCCATTTCTGCAAAGGTAAGTCTCTCCTTTAGCATGTTCCACATATAAAGTGTATTTGATGTATTATGGTAGCTTGAGTGAAGAGCCAATATATTTGGCCTTATTAGGTTTTTCTTAGTAAAGCTCATAAGCCTTTCTGAAAGTTTTCTACAAATAAGAAGACATATGTCTAAAAGAGACATATCCATTGTTTTTTGCCAGGTTCGAAAGTTTGCCAGTGAAGCAGTTGCTTCTACTAGGGGGTGTCCTGGGAAGCTGCAGCCAAGCTGATTTAGCTGAAAAATGATATCTGCAGCAGCGCTTTTTGTGTTAAGCTCGTTAGGGCTATGTATGAGTATAGAAGCAGCAGCACCCTCCAGACAGCTATCTCCGGCTTCATGCAGTGTGGATATAAACTCCAGCACCGGAATGCAATAGCCGGCAGTGTTAAGCTCAACAGCTATTAGGATACGCTGGTTTTTTAAGGATGGAAGCTCTGCTCCTGGATAGATTGTTATACAGCTGTATCCTTCTGTTGCTGCTGTAAGCATTTGCTGCAGCGGTAGAGAGATATCTGCTGGCCTGAATATATATAAGTAATTGCTATGCTTCATTATAAGCAGCTCCTCAGTACATTGTAGGTATTTTCCAGTCGCTTTGATAACTGTTGTGGAAGCTCAAGCCTTTCAAGCTCAATACCTGTGCATGTAAGTCTATTTTTTGAGCCCATATATGCTCCACCCATATAGGTTGCGCTATAGTGCCATTCTCCTCTAATTGTAGCAAGTATAGATAAGGAGCCGGATGAAAGGGCTGGTGCAATATAGGGCTTGTAGCCTGCATCTCTGACCTCTAGATTTGCCCTTCGTGCCTTTTCGGTTAGATATTCCGAGAGCTCTTCGTCATAAGCTGCTATGCTGTTTGCAATAACCAAATGCTCTCCATGAGGACCAAAGGCTCTTCCTTCGTTTATGTAGCTATTTGTTTCAGGCATAAGCTTAGAATAATAAACAGCCCTGGCGTGCATAACACCCAGTCCGTAGCCTCTTATCCTGTCTGCGGGTAAACCCATATAGTCCAGCTCTCCGCTGCTATTTGTATTGCTTGCTAGGAAGGCTGATTTACAAAGTAGATCTACCGGGTCTGATACAACTGAGAATATACCTCTAAAGCCTGCTTCACGAGCTTTTTTTGCATAGATATTTACAATTTTAGAGTTGCCTTCAAGCTGAAGCATTCGTACATCAACGTTCTTTTTATCAAGGGGAGGAACTCCTACTGTGACACAGAAAACAAACATATCACAGTCGAAGAGCTCTTCTTCTCTTAGTATAGCTACTTCAGGATAGCTTTCTGCTTCGCTAATAGAGAAGATTTGGCCGCATTCGTAAAGCCACCTTAAAGCTTTATTATTATCAATATCATATATTCCGATCTTATCCAGCTTATCTCCGCCTAACAGCCTGAGCCCTGTTGCCAGTGTGCCTCCAACATCTCCCAAGCCCACTATGTTGATTCGCCATTTATCAGGCAAGCTTAGGCTAAGCTCATCCATCCAATTCGGATAAAGAGTGTTTATAGAGGACAGTCTGCCTTGCTTTACTTTTCTCTTAAGCTCAGCAGGAAGAGCCAAAATGCCTCCCTTTGGAGCCTGAAGCAGCTGAAGGTCTTCCTTGTCTATAAATGCCAGATCCTCATCAGATATTGCATAACGACATCTGGAGTGTGCGGGAAGCCTAGTTTGGAGCAGATAAACAAGGGAATCGCCTTCCATGGCTTGACCTTCGGTTAGCCTTTCTAAAGGATATTCTCCTTCTGCAGCAATTATTTTATTATTATGCTTATAATAGTTCAAAATGTTCCTACCTCCTTAGACAAGGACACAGGCACAGCCTGAGTCCTTGTGCTTATTATGCTATACTATTGTGTTTTTGAGCCTGCGAAGGAGCTCCAAGTCGTTTAAAAGGTAGTTGGAAGGAGCTACATTTAGGTCATAGCTGAGGTTTTTTCCATAGTCCGGGCATCTAGGCGTTACAAAAACCTTACCCATAGTAGTCATTGTAAGACTTCTCTCGTATATTGACTGGTACTCAGACTCAAGGGTAGTGATTAAGTCGTATGCATTCTCAATAGCTACTTCTGATATTGAGAAGACTGCATCCTTTGAGGCAGTTTTTATAAAGTTCGGGCAGGTATAAGGTAGTATCATATTTACTGAAGGCAGAAGGTTTCTTTGAGGATAAACACCGCGCCACAAAGCATCTCCACCGATAAATGGGTAGAAGGCTGCTTCATTAAACCAGTACTTGAGCTTTGGTATGAAGTAAGCGCTGTCAATCTTGCGGTTCTGTATTTCCATAAGCTCCTTGCCTCTGCCTGATAGTATGCCAACTATTATTTTTTGAACATTAATGCCCTCTTTCTTAAAAAGCGGATCTAGGGCCTGAAGCCTGAAGCCCTTGTGAAGAAGGTCATCTACCAGTATTATAGGCCTATCAAAGGATTTTAACATTCTAAGCTGAATTTCCAGATCAAGATAGTGTGGGAAGCTAGCTATTTCAAAGCTCTTCATATCAGGTGCAAACATTTTCTCTGTATGCAGCGACTTTGTCACTGTATTTGGAACAATGCTTTTGTTGAGTATATTGCCATAGGGCACACATATTGCGGGCCCAAGGCTTCTAGGAACCAGTGTATTTACGGGCACCTTATTTTCTGCGCATATCTTTTTTACCAGTGTTTCATAGAGGATATTTCGGTTAAAGGATAATACAAGATTTCCAGGAAAAAGCTTAGTCATAGCACTTTGCAGTCTCGTTCTGGTTCGTAAAATAGCACTGGCTACTGAGCTGCTGCTCTTAAAGGGTTCTTTAATATATGTTTTAACGTCCAGTAGCAAAGTGCTGGGGGTACTCATGTTCACTACGAAGCAGCTTCTGCTTTGATCCTCAGTAGGAAGATTTATAAAGCCCTGCAATTTAAGTATTTCTACAATAGACTCAGTTGGATAGCTTTCGACCATAGGATTGAATATACAGTATTCGTACTCCTTAGCAAGACAATATGCAAGTGTTTCGGTCAGCAGTATTTGTTCTAGATGATCAATGCTGGTGTGCTTATTTATAAATATTCCGTCTATTAAGACTATCTTTCCGATTGAGTGCTCACGAACATATTCGGTTGCGGCCGAGCTTTTAAGGTCTCTAAAAAGCGTTGCTGAGTGTGTTCTGTGGAAGGCTGAGAAGCCTAGTATCTTCCCGTATTTGTTTTCATCACGGATAATTATCAGCCTGCTGGAAGGCTTATAACAAAATTCCTGCAGCCTTTCGTTTATTTCTCCATAGTAGTTGTATAAGTAGGAGGAGAGCTCGTCAATAAGCTCGTGATCGAAATTTTCAACCACCTCAATATCGATTGATATGGACTGTATAAGCGCTTTATATTGAGGCTCCTTTTGATAGAAGCCGTTCTCATATATATAGTTCTGAACCAGCGGGTCTATAAGCATTGATATATCACGGTTTTCATCGATATAGCCTCTTATCTGCGTCGAGCTGATATCCTCATACTGCGGTGCTAGTGTAAGTCTCAACACATTCCCTTTTATCCGCTTTAAGGCTTTTTCTATTACACTGTCATCTACAACATTAGTTATCTGTGTATTTGGCTGATACATGTTCTTTCTCTCAAATACTACATGGGCAAAGCTGTGTATCGAATTCTCCATGGGTTCGGCTTTATAGGCAGATGCATTAATTACAACATCGCTGCCGATAACAATATAAGGCTCAGAGCCTTCAAAGCTTTTTCTCAGAGCTGCAAGATCATCAGGGTTGGATATGTTAACAGGGAAATCCTCAGGATACAAATACATACCCAGCTCATCTGCAATAGACATATTAATGATATTTCGCCTTATAAGATTTGGCAGGGTACGCTTTGACCATGAAAATTCATCTACTGCAAGATATACCTCAAACCCAAGGTTTCGAATTTCCTTTACGATTTCCTTGTGACTTAATGAGAATGGGTCAAAGGTGCCCGGGAAGTATGCGATTTTATCCGGCTTTTCAATGTTAATATCTCCATAGAAGAAAATATAGTCTGAAGCAAATCTATAAATATTATTGAGACCGGCTGAATTGGTTAAAAACAGCAGCTCCTCGTTTTTGTTGTTGGTAACTAATGTAAGTATCTTTTTTGCAGTCAACTGGAAGATGTGGTTCTTGTCTGAAAGCTCAAGAAGCTTTGAACCAAAGATCTCTTTTCCTAGCACACTGAAGGATACTTGCTTTACGTGTACATTATAGTGAACAAGTCCGTTTAGGATTATTCCTATCATTTTAACAAGTCTTTTGTTGCCGATTGTTTCGCTTTCCGAAAAGTTCTCCTTATACCGTTTATAATTTACTATGGCAATACCTACTGTCTTTAGCAGCAAGGATATCAGCTGAGGATTTGCCTGCTTTATCTTTTCGATAAAGTCATCAAGCATCTCATCCAACTCCTTGGGCTGAAGAAAGAGAACTATGCGTCCCAGATAGTTTGGTATATACTCTGCAAATTGATAGCCGTCTATTTCTAAGGCGCGGAGCAGCTCAATGGCAACATCGTTTCTTTGCTCAAAGGAGAGTAAGGGTATTATCTCTACTAATGCCTCGCCTGCCCTGTTCCTGACACTTTCAACAGCACTAACCTTTAAAAGATTACAAAAATGCATAGCAGTATAAAAACCGTTTGCCTCGGGTGTTTTTAGAGCATAGTCCAAAAGAAGATCAACTTGCGCCCTTTTTACCACCCAATCTGTTGCAGTCTTTAGATTAGTGAGGAAGGTAGAGGGTACCTTTCTTGCATCTCTTTTGCAGAATATAGAGTACTTCTCAATTATTTCACTCTCTAGATTAAGGTTTTGAGCGATAAGCAGATTAAGGAAGTTTTCTGATGGAAACTCCGAGCGTATCGCATTATTGGAAAACACCTTCTCCAGCCTTTGTACGAAAGTCCCGTAAAGAGGATATTCCTCCTCGCATTCCTTTCTGCTGTCCTGCAGCAGCAGGATAGAATATATAGTGTCAAGTGCAGAAATTCTAAGTAAGTCATTGTTTTTTTCACTCATCTTTATGATGTAATCATAAATCAACTTTATAGAATCATCGCTTCCTGACAATGGAAGGTGCTTAACTGATTCAAGTAGATAAAGCTTGATTGAATCAGATTTGTATACGTCACTGCTATAGTATTTTACTAAAACCTGTCTGTATTCGGGTATTTGCCTCTTTCGGCAGCGAGAAAAAAGCGAGCCGACCATGGTGCTTATGCTGTAGCCTATCCAGGCGCGATGCTGCGGAATGATCTTATGATCAGGAAATATGAAAAGGTTTAGATATTTATCAAAAAGCTCAAGGCTTGTAAGTTCAGCAAGAACCATAACTACATCCTGAGGAACCTCCTTGCGGTAATCCTCATCAAAGGTGGCTATAAGTATCCCGATAAGCTCAGCAGACTGTCTTCTAATATCACCCTCGGGATGTATCAGCTGATCATATAAAAACTTTAAGGTTATAAGCTTTTGCTTCTGAGTCAGATAGGTTGAGTACTCTTCAAACATTCTGATATACTCTCTTAGCTTTTTCCAATCACCTTCACTTCTTGCAAGCTCAAGAATAAGGTTAAGAGAGTATTCATCGCGAAGCTGGTACATAAGGTTGATGTTATGATTTATTGATAGGTATTTAAGGTTATCAATTACCTCTGTACCCTGCATAAGGGCATAGTACGGCTTTTTAAGCACGGCAGGGATTTCTATGCACTGAAACCTCTCTACAACATTAGTCTGCACGCCTATGTTATTCATGTAGCTTTCGAAATCCTTAAGCTTTGAATACACTCTCTTGTACCGTTTTTCTTTCTTTTCATCTACATTATCAAGCTTTGATAGTATAACGTCAAAGGATTCATCGAGAGGGTATATGTGCATCATGGTAGAGCCATTATGGTCTGTATAGTTTTTGACTCTAAAATCAGCATAAATCAGTATAAGGGATTCTATTGGGAGGTTTTCCAGCTCAAGATCCCAGGTAGAATGGTTTACGGCAATATGCCCTGCATAAGTTATATCATGGGCCTTAAACCAAAGATCTGTATAATAATAATGCAAATAAGGCACGCGTTTCAGCTCTGTAGTTTTGCAGCCGTATTTTCCTATATCATGACCTGTTGCAGCACCATATACTCTTCCCAAATCCACAGGCAAGCCTGCCTGCTTGAGCTGTCTGCCAATAAAGAGAGCCAAATACTGCACTCCACAGATATGATCAAGGGTATTATGACCAAGCAGCTCCTGGTTAAGCTTCATCATTTCATAAACATAATTATCACTAAAGGCCTTTACAAACCTCTCGTATTCTGATGGGTTCTCCAGCTTCGCCCTTTCTTCCTCTGACAGAAAAAGTAATGGGTATTTACTTTGCCAGGTACTATCATCAGAGGTTTTTTGGTAGTCTGAAACTGCATGGAGTACATTGAGATAAACCAATGAAGCAGTTTCAAAGGTCTCTTCCAGCTCCAACGTTACTGCATGGGGAAATGACTTGCCTAGAGAGTACTGATATATATAATGGAGCCAATCCTTGGGCTGAGCATTACCTGAAAGCTGGTTCAGCAAGGCTGCACAAAGTAGATATACAGCCTTACAGCTGTAATCATTATCAAACAGCATTGAACTTAGATAAGAAACGAATTCCTGACTTTCGATATATGCTCTGGCAGTTTCCTTTTCACTGTCGGACTTAAAAATGTCCGAATCAATTAGATTGCGTATAATACTATTGTGCAATACCTTAATATCTTTTTTGTCCATAGATACCTCCTTAGAAAAACTGGAGTAAGATTAAGAATAATTAGGTAATAATATAACATAAATCTATTCTATTATTTTTCCAGCTTTTTTTCAAATTAATGTGCTATTATATAATCAGATAATGAAGGACAATGGAGGAAGCAATGAGCAAGATTTTGAGACTGGATAAGATACTATCAAATATGGGACATGGCTCACGAAAAGAAGTAAAGCAGCTGATTAAGGAGGGGGCAGTTGAGGTTGATGGCAAGGTCGTTAAGGATTCATCTATACAGCTGAATATTGATAATCAGCAAGTAAGTGTATTCGGAAAAGCCCTAATATATAGAGAGTTTGTCTACCTTATGATGAATAAGCCTCAGGGGGTTATATCTGCCACTGAAGATGCAAGAGAAAAAACGGTGGTTGATTTACTGTCTGATGAATATAAAGCCTTTGATGTAGCTCCTGTGGGAAGACTTGATAAGGATACTGAAGGTTTTTTGCTGCTAACAAATGACGGTCAGCTGGCACACCAGCTTTTATCTCCCAAAAAGCACATACCCAAAACCTACTTCGCCAGGATTTCAGGAAGTGTAACAATGGCTGATTCAGAAGAGTTCAAAAACGGAGTTGTGCTGGATGACGGCTATAAAACTCTTCCAGCCGAGCTTTTGATACATATAAGTGATGAAATATCTGAGATAAACATTACCATTTATGAAGGAAAATTCCATCAGATTAAAAGAATGTTTGAGGCTGTAGGCAAAAAGGTTGTATATCTTAAGAGGGTGTCTATGGGAAAGCTTTCGCTTGACGAGAGTCTGGAGCTTGGTCAATATCGCGAGCTTACAGCTGGAGAGCTGGAGACCTTAAAGAGCAGTGGGGACTTAAATGACAGGTAAGGTTGAAAGAATTTATGCCAAATGTTGGGCATAAATTTGTATTGCACTATAATGTATTAATTGATATTATTAATGTTAGATAATCATCAAATATTGGAGGGGTTATATTTGACGCCTATGGAAATATATGGAGAAGAAAATGAGCCTAGCATAAAGACCTTTAATTCTCCGGTAATAGAGCTTGTATGTGCAATACATTTGATGACGGATATATCCAATCATCAATATGAAATAAAATGGGCTGAGGAAGTGCTATCAAAGTTTTCGGAAGCAGAGAGAAGGGCTTTGGAAATAATCAAAATGTTTCCTGCCAGCGGCATAGAGCTACTGAATTTTGTTCTCTACAGCCGTGAACTGGAGAGTATTGAGCGCTTCATAGAGTATATAAACAAAACGGATATTAATGATTTTTATTTCTATATATTAAACGAGCAAATAGAAAAGCCGAGAATAATAAAGGCTTTTACAGATAATCGAGAGCGTTATAAAATCCAGGAGAACCTTAAGTGGATAGTTAAGGATGAGGAGCTTTCCATGTTTTTTGATGCTCCTGAAGCTATAAAAAATAGCACAATAAGCTGCTTTGAAGCTTTGCTGCGAAGCGGATTTGCAGATAAATTGTCAAAGTGCAGGGAAAAGATGGAGGAGGGTATCAGATATATCGACTCCTTTATTGGCAAGGATTCAATTGATCTGGTGCTTGAAAAGATTTCAGGTAGACCAAAGAATGTGTTTTCCGGCTACAAGGAATACAGTATTATACCCTCGTATTTTGTATCACCAAAGTTTATCAGGGTGTATTCAGGTGAGAAGCTATATATTGTTTTTGATTGCCGGGTGACTAGGGATAAGAAGGAAGCACTTTGTGAAAGTCTTTCCACAACACTGAAGGTGATAGATGACAAATCTAGAATGGGAATATTGAAGCTTCTGATAGACAAAAAGAGCTATGGAAAGGCAATTTCTGATGTAATCGGCATATCCACTC
>CALJSV010000142.1 GCA_937976095.1 uncultured Clostridia bacterium
ATGATAAAAAACTTGAGAGATTTATTGGGGAAAACTCTGTAGAGTCAATATTGGTAAACAGGATTAATAATGAGTATTCCCACTTGTTTGGGGTATTCGAGAGGGGAATGATTCCCATAGAGGTGCCAGAAATGAAGAAGGTTGCAAAGCATATTTTAGATAAGATATTGGAAAATGATGAGGATCAATATAATGCATTACTAGAAAGCATTGGTGAGGGACAAGTTGAGACTGCTGTATAACATTTTCTCGGAGTCTGACAATATCGTTGGGAGTTCAGATATTTAAAGCAGGATCACTCCTGCTTTTTCTTATTTCTTCTCTTTGCCATTTCTAGGCTTAGGTCTATGCCGTCTATGATGCTTTGGATTGCTTCGGGAGCAGCCGGTTCACCTTCAAGGGTGAGGTCTGTGCCGTCCTGGAGCATTTTTTGTGTCTCGGATAATATATTCTCAATTTCGTTTTTAGAATGCTCTTTACTATCGCTTTGTAAGCTGCTAATTAAATAGGGGTTACGAATGTTGGAGCGACCTAGTAAATAGTCGACTGTTACATCGAAATAATTGGATAATTGCTCAAGTGTTTTATAGTCAGGCTCACGTTCGTTAAGCTCATAATTAGAGATACTATGTCTAGTCAAGCCTAAAGCCTCGGCAATATCACTTTGCTTTAACATTTTTTCGTTTCTTAATAGTTTTAATCGTTCTCCAAACATTGCATCACCTCATTTGTTAAAAAAAGTATATCATATAATCGACAAAATGGGGATTAAAGATTGACAAAGTCACAATAAGGTACTAAAATAATATTAAAGTCACAAACTGGCTACTAGAGGGGGGTGTACAAATGATACAAATTGATATTCATAAACTAATGCTGGAAAGAGCAAATCAAGGTTTATCAGCTTCTGAGTTGGCAGTGAAGGCTGGACTTGGTAGGCAAACAGTTTCAAGAATAGAGAAGGGGGAAGCTGAGCCGCGGATAGCAACTATAGGAAAGCTTGCAAAGGCTTTAGGAAAGAAGGTAGAGGATTTTGTATCAATATAAAAAGCCTTTCACCTGTGATCAGACAGAGTGAAAGGCAACACACCTAAGAGGCGTGTCAGGTAATCATATTATAGCCTTCTTGGATGTGGATTTCAACACAAATATGGGAGGTATTGTTATGGATAGAGAGCTAATAACCTATGAAAGCTTTCAGGACTCAAATATACCATTTCTTTTTACTGATGATGGAAGAGTAATAATAAACAACAACCACTGCTATTCTGAGCTTGTTGCGACTACATTTGACATGCTGGTTGGTCTTGATGATGAAGTAATCTTCAACTCTATAGATGAAAACTTCGGAGAGTGGTTTATTCTCGGAAATACTATGAGCAGTCCAGTGTACAACTTTATGCAAAAGTGCATAGCAGCAGAAAGAAATAGGCGAAATAAGCAAAGGGAAAAGCTTATGAAGGATTTAGCTATAGTTAAGTCAGAGAGCTTCGGAAGCATACAATGTGATTTTTATAGAAAAGATGATGAAATATGGATGACAAGAGAACAGATTGGAACTGCTTTGGAGTATTGTGATCCTAAAGTAGCAGTGAGTAAAATTCATGACCGACATAAAGACAGGCTAGACAAATTCTCGGGGGTTACCAAACTGGGTACCCCTGGTGGAATACAGGAGACATACATATACAGCACCAGAGGAATATACGAAATATGCCGCTGGTCAAAGCAGCCAAAGGCTGATGCATTCTTTGATTGGGTATATGATATACTTGAGGGACTACGCAAAGGAGAGCTGACCATAACCAAAGCACAGCAGCAGCCACAACCAACATCCCCCATGAAGCTCCCCGACAAACGCCAACTAGAAGCCCACGCCAAGCTCCTCAACGCCCGCACCCGCCAAGCCAAATTCCTCCTCAACACCGCCGAGGAATACAAAAACATACTGTCCGGCGAAGAGATAAGAGAAATAGTAATCCAAGCGACAGCATTAACACACGGCATAAGCCAGTGAATGCAAATACATATGGAACTGTAAAGGCTAATCGATAAGATTAGCTTTTGTCTTGCCCTTATATACCAGTTATTTCTAGTTAAAAGGGTTTTATGGGAAATTGTAGAATTATAGCATCACTGATAATATTAGGAATAGAAAAAATATTCCTTTTCCAAAAGTAATGTTAGGAGTGATACTGTGATAAAAGCGAAGCTTGGAGAGATTAAGATAGTCAACCCAAGGGAAATATGGCATAACGAGGAGAAGGATTTTACCCCTTGGCTTGCTGACAATATTGGTCTGATTTCTAGTGCCATTGGTATTCCTATAGTCGTCGAGCAGATCGAAAAGCGCGTAGGGAATTATGAGCTTGATATATATGGCAAGGTTGAGGGTACTGACAAAGCAGTTATTATAGAAAACCAGCTTGAGCAAAGTGATCATAAGCACTTAGGGCAGCTTATTACATACGCTGCGGGCTTGGATGCGTCAATTATCATTTGGATTACGCCACAGGTTACAGATGAGCACAAAACAGCAGTTGAGTGGCTCAATAATATAAGTGGAGATAAGACAAACTTCTTTCTACTAAGACCTGAGGTTATCAGAATAGATGATTCAAATCCTGCTGTAAGATTTCAGCTCGAAGCAAGCCCAAGTGATTTTATACAGAATTTTAGAGATGCAATAGATGATGAAGAAGCTCCAAGGTATATATTCAGAAAATGGTTTTGGGCAGAAATGTTTAAATATTTGGCTGGAGACGGTCATGTCTGGGCTGAGGGAAGAAGAACTACAAAGGACAGTTGGGTATCTTCCTCAATAGGCAAGTCAGGCATAAGCGTCAATGTATCAATGGCTCAAGGCTCTAGAGTTAGGGTGGAAATATACTTAGGACACCCAGAACCAGAAAGAAATACAGAGTGGTATAACCTGCTTCTTTCATATAAAGATGCAATAGAAGCTCAATTCTCCAAGGATAAGGTCAGCTGGGAAGCCCTCGATGATGCCAAGAGCTCAAGAGTTGCAGTATATTGCAATTATCAAAAGGAGCTGGTGGAAAGTGATGCTGCTGAGAGAGAGAAACTATTTGCTTGGATAAGCAGTAATCTAAAGGTCATGAGAGAGGTATCTAAGAAGTATTTGA
>CALJSV010000143.1 GCA_937976095.1 uncultured Clostridia bacterium
CCGTGATTTTCCAAAATGATTCTATAAAAATAACCCAATGATAATAATACCAAAATCCACACTGAATGTAAAATATAATAAGGTTTTCTTTCTAATTTAAAATAATTATTAATTGCTATTTTCAAGTGTCTAAAATTGTAATATAATGAGGTATAATGGACAAACAGCCTTAATTCGAGGAGGTATTTTATGAAGGGTACAGTAGTTTCAACATGGATTAGTAGTTTGAGAACTATTTATGGAAATGATATAACAAACAAAGCTTTACACAAAATCGGATGGTCAGAAAACAGGATAATTTCTCCTTTGGAGGAGATTAATGACAATGAGCCAAAAAGCTTAGTTGAAGAGGTAGCTAAGCTTACTGGAAATACAACTGCCTCTATATGGAGAAGCATCGGGAAAAGCAATATAAACTCCTTCTCCAAGTGGTTTCCCTCATATTTTGAAAGAAGCAACACCAAGTCCTTTTTAATGATGATGGACGACGTACATTCGCAGCTTACAAAAATGATTAAAGGTGCACGCCCACCAAGGCTTATTGCAACCGATAAAGGCGAGAAGGAAATCGAAATAAAGTATTCGTCTAAGCGTGGAATGTTTGATTACTTTCTAGGGCTCCTAGACGGCTGTGGAGAGTTTTTTAATGAAAAACTTGAAATAAAAGAGCTGGATCGCGGCAGTGAAGATGGCTTTCAGTATTTGAGAGTCAGTATCAAATTTGAAAAGGGACTTGGAAGTGAGAGAAGATATAGAATAAGCAAGCTGCTATCCCTAGGCTTCATAAAGAAAATAGGCTTAAAGATTGCTGTATTCACTACTGTTCCTACAGCAGCTGTAAGCTATCTTGTATCAGGCAACTTGGTTCATACGGCAGCAGTTACTGCTACAGTACTTTTACTTTCAGGCGGCTTATCTGCAATAGTACTGAATCCTTTAAAGGCATACAGAGAAGAGCTTGTTAAGCTGGATAACTTTGATTTTTCTACTGTGACAAATATTAAGACAGGCGATGAGATCGAAGAGCTTTCAAAGGATCTGAACGCATTAAAAATAAAAATCCAAAAGGATTTCTTATTCCTTAAGGGCGGCAATGATGACATGAACAGCTTCACAAATGCTTTTTCAGAAATTGCTGCAAACATGAAGTCTGTATCTGATGGTATTTCTAGCATAGTTCAAGATGTAGCCAATGGTGCAGTGCATCAGGCTGAGGAAACAGAGAAATCTGTAGTAATAATTGAGGACAACATGAACACCTTGAACTTGATTGCAGAGGAAGAGCTAAAGAGCAGCAAGCAGCTTGAATCAGCTGTTAATAATATTAAGAGATCTGCAGATGACACTCAAAAGGTAGCAAAAATGCTTCTTAGCGTTAAAGATAATTTTTCTCACGTAAATTCCCAAGGTGAGGCCTTATCAAGAAGGGTTTCAGATATTATGAATATCGTTACAACAGTTGAAAATATCGCAGACCAAACTAACCTACTCTCACTTAATGCAGCTATAGAATCAGCAAGAGCTGGTGAGCTCGGCAGGGGCTTCGCTGTTGTTGCAAGTGAAATAAGAGGTCTTGCAGAGGATTCAAAGACCTCAGTAAAAACAATCAACGAAAACCTACATGTGTTTGTCAATGAGGTAAACAAGCTTGTTGAGCAGGTAAATGCTCAGTTCAAGCAGCTGGAGGAAAGCAACCAAACTCTTGAAAAGGTTGCTACTGAAAATACAAGCTCTACTGAGCAAATAGCAGTTGTTGCGGGCAGCATTGTTAGACTGGTAGGACAGATGTCAGAGCAGACACATCAGCTATCAAGAGTATTTGAGAACGTTCATGCTCTAGCGGCAATAGCCCAAGAAAACTCTGCATCCTCAGAGGAAATGAGTGCAAATGTCATAGAGTACTCTAATAAGATAAAGGAGCTTACCTCCTATATAGAAGAATTAGATAAGCTTTCATTAAACTTTAAAACTGAACTTGGAAAGTACAAGATATAGATGTAGTACACAAATAGTAAAGGACGCCAATAGGCGTCCTTTACTATTTGTGTTTCTGCTTTATAAGTAAATATATGAAAAATGGCCCGCCCATTATTGATGTCATAACCCCAACAGGAATTTCAGCCGGTTGAATTATCGTCCTTCCTATAGTATCTGACACTATAACAAGAATTGCTCCAAGCAACGATGCATATGGTATGACCCTTCTATTATCTGATCCTGTCAAAAACCGCACAATATGCGGAGCAATAAGTCCAACAAAGCCTATTGTTCCTCCCGTTGATACAACCCCTCCGACTATTATTGAACCAATAATCAGCATTGTTTTTCTTACTCTGGCAGTCCTTACCCCAAGGTGCTGTGCTGCTTCTTCACCCATCGTCATCATGTTAAGCTCTCTTGTATAAAATAGCAAGATGAAAATACCGGGTACAATTGTAAGGGCAGCCACTGCCACCTTGCTCCAGGTTGCCGTTGCAATGCTTCCCATGGTCCAAAATACGATGTGTTGAATCTTATTATGGTTAAGCATCATCAAAAACGATATTACAGAAGCTAAGAAATAGCTTACCGCAACACCTGCTAAAAGAAGTGTGTTAGATGATAATCTTTTACTTTTGTATGCAAGACCGGATACAAATAGCAGTGTAAGAATTGAGCCTGCAAAAGCGAATATTCCGGTGGCTGCTATTCCAAACACTCCCCCACTGATACCTCCCACTATTGAAATAACCGCTCCCAAGGCTGCACCCGAGGACATGCCAAGTGTGTATGAATCAACCAGAGGGTTTTTAAAAATTCCCTGCATGACAGCTCCAACAGCAGCAAGGCCCGCCCCTATAATGCCTGCAAGCAATACTCTAGGCATTCGTATATCAAGCAATATAGCTGCGTTTGGTGTTTCCAGCTTTTTTAGCAGTATTTCAAAAATTTCAGAGGTTGGGATATTTACAACTCCTATACGAATTGCAGATAACACTGCTATAGCCAGCAGAAATATTAAAATAATTGGTAACCCAATACTAGTTATTAAGCGCTTCATAATCCACCTGCCTAGCCAGCTTATCGAGCAGCTCATTCTTATCAACAAGCTCTACTCGTGGGCTTTCCTTTATTCTTTCATATAATGCAGCTGCCATTCCGTCTGTATAATCTCTATTGGAAAAGGTTTCATCATCAAGTATTAGAACTCTTTTTCCTGAGAGAGGCTTTTCCAGCAAAAGCTCCAAATTTCTAAGATTTGCTCTTCCAAAATACAAGCCTGTAAGCAGTATTGTATCTGCAGTTTTTGCAAGCTCTAAATTAGCGGTGTACGCTTCAACCGCAATCGACACAAAGGGTATTTCCTCGGCAATATTTATCTCTAATTCCTTCGCAATCTTCCAGTCTTGGTCTCCTATTGCCAACACTCCTGTACTCAGCTCATAGCCAGACAGATAAAGCTCCTTTAGTATTTCACTTCCGCTTCCACCGCCACAAATAACATGTACCCTGGTTCCTTTGCTTTCAATATGAGGCTTAGTCAAGGTATATATATATGGTTTTTGTCCTAAGCTGCTTCGTGATACATACACATCTGCATTAAATACCTCTTTAATGCTTTGGCTGGTCAGCACCTCTATTGGAGCACCACTATACCTGATTGACTTATCCTTCAGCATTATTATATGGTCACTATAGGTTGCCGCCATATTTAGATCATGCAGGACCGAAACGACTGTCAGACCATTATCTACGCACATCTTTCTTATAAGGTTTAAAAGCTCTACCTGATGCTGAAGGTCAAGATGTGATATCGGCTCATCAAGCACAAGAATGCCAGGCTTCTGGGCTAGAGCCTGTGCCAGTATAACCCGCTGCCGTTCACCTCCGCTTAGCTCATTAAAGCTCCTTTCACTCAGATGAAGGGTGTTTGTATAGCTCATGCTGCTTTTTACTATCTCAATATCCTCCGTTGTTTCTCCTCTGAGCTTATTTATAAATGGATATCTGCCCATCATCACTATATCAAAAACCTTGAAGTCAAATTCCAAGGCTGTATTCTGTGGAACTACAGACAATATTTGTGCTAAATCCTTTTTACTCATTATTGAAATATTTTTTCCGGCAACTTTCACAGTCCCGCTCTGTGCTTTAGCTACAGAAGTAATAAGCTTTAGGAGTGTGCTCTTCCCAGAGCCATTAGGTCCTAATATGCTGACAAAGCTTCCTTCCTTAACAGAGAAGCTTACATCTTCAAGTACTTTATTATCTCTGTAGCTGAAGCTTAGTCCTTCAACCTGTATAACATAATCCATATACAATACCCCTTTATAACCCTGAGATTTAAAAATAAGGTGTAATGAAATTACACCCTATAATAGCATTATGGATAATGCAATTATCTATAATGCAATTATCTATAATGCTATTATCCATAATGCTATTATCCATAATGCTATTACTTATATATCGCCATAAAAGAGCTTAACTAGCTCTTCAATTGCCTGGACAAGTCTTGGACCTGATCTTGCAAATATGTCGTCGTTGCTTATCATATGGATTTTGTCATTCTTTACACAATCAAGCTTGTTGAACACCTCTGACTCCTTGAAGAAATCCTTACTAACTCCGGTTGGTGTACAATAGTTTGATGCTATCAGTATATCAGGGTTGTCAGCAATCAGCTGTTCGGGACTGTACTTTGCCCAGTTGCTCACCTTGTCAGCAGTATTTATTCCGCCGGCTGCAACAATGATATCTTTTATAAAAGTGCTAGCTCCAGCTGTAGTTATCGGATCTGTCCAAACAACATAAAAAGCTCTTGGCTTTTGCTTACCCTTTGTTTTTTCTGCTATAGCGCCAATTTTTGTCTTCATATCGTTAATAATCTCGTCAGCCTTTGCATCTGTACCTGTCGCTTTACCTATCATTTTAATAGAATCATAAACGCCATTAATGTCCAAAGCCTCAGTAGATAAAACAGGAATGTTGAGCTGCGCCAGACTGTTAATAACATCCTCCTGGATATAGCCCCCGGCTAAAACTAAGTCAGGCTGAGCCTTTTTAATGAGCTCAATATTAGCCCCTTCAAAATCTCCAATCTTTTCTATGCTGTTTGCTGCTTCAGGATAGTTACAAAAGCTCGTAACCCCTACAACCTTGCTTCCGGCTCCCAGTGCAAAAAGTATCTCTGTATTAGATGGAGATAAAGATACTATTCTTTCAGGAAGCTTTTCAAAGGTGACAATACTACCCTTTAGGTCTGTAATTTCTATTTTAGTTACCTTTGCCTCTTCGTTAGTTGTTTCATTAGCTTTATTAGAACATGCTGCAAAGCTAAAAATCAGAACCAGTGATAAAATCAGTGATAAAATCTTCTTCAATTCTTTTCCCTCCGATATTCTTATTAAGCTCTAGTTTCTCCATGACATCAAAACATTTATCTGCTTGACTGCAAATAAAAAGTCCTTCTTAAAAAGAAGGACACTCTAATACAAAGTATAAGCACCTCCCCATCGCTCGTAGGTAAGTTAGTTCTGATTCAGGCAGGTCTCCTGGCTTGGTTCATCGCATTTCTAAGCCTTCCCCAGCAGCTTTTGTAGAAAAATCAACTTGGTGCTCTACAGCTAACTAAGTGGCATATTTTAGAACGCTCACCTTCACAGTGGCGGGACCGCATGGGACTTACACCCATTTCCCTATTAAGGATTTTGTATGACAAAATCCACCTAAACCTTTATTCAATTGGCAATATTATTCTAGCACAGTAAATACTATATTTCAAGTACCCTGCTTTTACAAAATTTTTCTTTCTATAAGGTGTTTAATTTGATATAATATATTGCGACATATTATGCAAATATTCTTATAAAATTCCGATAAAGTTATTGGGGTGATCAAATGTCTGAAATCAGATTAATCAGCGTTTCAAGCTGTGAACCAGGTATGGTTGTTGCAAATGATATAATGAATGAATTTGGTGCGGTTATTCTTTATAAGCATTCTAAGCTGGATAGCTATGCCATAAACAAGCTTAAGAAAATGGATATTGAATATTTAAAAGTGTTTAAGGAATATGCAGTCCAAGATAATAAGCAAGCCTTAAGCGAAGCACTTTATAATAACACATTATCTGATTTCAAGGACATCATTTGGAGCATAAGCTGCGGTAAAAACATCGAAATTAATAGAGTTCAAGAGGTTGTAAACAATATGTCCAATAACTTTGACTCTATCAATGATGTTGTTAGCTGCCTTTCTAAAATGAGAACTGTAGATGAGTATACCTTCTGCCATGGATTGAATGTATCTTTGTTATCTTCTTTACTTGGAAAATGGTTAAACTTAAAGGATGCACAGATAAAACTACTAGCTCAAGCAGGACTGCTTCATGACATAGGCAAGACAAAAATACCTGTAACTATTCTAAATAAGCCCGGAGCACTTAGCCCTGAAGAATATGATGAAATGAAAAAGCATCCAGTATATGGCTACAATATATTAGACAAGACAGTGGGCATTAGCAAGGATATTGCAATGGCAGTGCTTATGCACCACGAAAGAGAGGACGGCTCTGGCTATCCTTTAGGGGCTGTATCTAGCAAAATTCATTACTATGCAAAAATAATTGCAGTTGTAGATGTTTTTGATGCAATGACTTCAAATCGGGTATATAAAAAACGACAGCCACCGTTTGACGTACTTGAGCTTTACGAGAGTGAATTTCTAACCAAATGTGATGCTGGGATACTTATGACCTTTTTGAAAAGAATATCCAGCTACTATATTGGTAGCCAAGTGAAGCTTAGTGATGGATCAAAGGGTGAAATAGTTTATATAAACCAAAATAGAATATCAAAGCCAATAATAAAGGTAGCTGATAGCATTATTGATTTGAGCTTCAGACCAGATTTAAAGGTTGCCGAGCTTTTGTAAATTTGTATACAAAAGTATTATTGTTCGAATTAGAACAATAATATATATGATAAAGCCTATAGAAAATAAAGGAGGAGTACATATGCCATTAGTAAACACAAAGGAAATGTTTAAAAAGGCCTATGAGGGCAATTATGCAATTGGAGCATTCAATGTTAATAATATGGAAATTATCCAAGGTATCGTTGATGCTGCTAAGGAAGAAAGCGCACCACTTATACTTCAGGTATCAGCAGGAGCACGTAAGTATGCAAAGCATATTTATCTCATGAAGCTGGTTGAAGCTGCAGTTGAGGATTCTGGGCTTCCTATAGCACTTCATCTTGACCATGGCGACAGCTTTGAAATCTGCAAGTCCTGCATAGATGGCGGCTTTACTTCTGTTATGATTGATGCATCACACCATTCCTTTGATGAGAATGTAGAAATAACAAAGCAGGTTGTTGAGTATGCACACGAAAGAGGAGTTGTTGTAGAGGCTGAGCTTGGCAGACTTGCAGGCATAGAGGATGCAGTAAGCGTATCTGAAAAGGACGCAGCTTATACAGATCCTAACCAGGTTATAGAGTTTGTTGAGAGGACTGGGGTTGACTCACTTGCTATTGCTATTGGCACGAGTCATGGTGCATTTAAGTTCAAAGGAGAGGCTCAACTAAGGTTTGATATATTGGAAGAGATCCAAAAGAAGCTTCCTAGCTTCCCAATAGTGCTTCATGGAGCATCATCTGTTATACCTGAATATGTAGAGATGATAAATAAATTTGGTGGCGACATGCCCGGAGCGAAGGGCGTACCTGAAGAAATGCTCCGTAAAGCAGCTTCCATGGCAGTTTGCAAAATAAACATTGATTCGGATTTAAGACTTGCAATGACTGCTTCCGTAAGAAAGTACCTTGCAGAAAATCCATCACACTTTGATCCAAGACAATACTTAAGCCCAGCAAGACTTGCAATAAAGGAAATAGTAAAGCATAAGCTGGTACATGTATTAGGCTGCAACGGTAAGGTGTAGTAATACAGACACTTATACGATAAATATTAAAGAGAATCGACCAATCCTAGATTTGTTGATTCTCTTCTTATTCTTTTTATAAAGCTTTATTTTTCAAACTCATCCATCAGCCACTCGGTAACCTGTCTTACAATGGGACCACAAAGCTCCTTATGCATTCTTTCCTTGTTTTGAGCTAGGGCCTCAGGATCTCTCAGGTTGATCTTTGTAATATCAACGCATTGAGTTGTGCCATATTTTTTCTGAAAACTACTATATATAGCATCTGCAGGTAAATATGACGGGTCTCTCTCATCTGTACTTGAGCTTCTTCCTTTGTATGCCCCAGCTACAATAAAAGCTGCAGATAAAGCCCCACAATTTGCTCCGTTTCTGCTCATTCCGCTTCCAAATGGGGTTGCAACCATAAGGGGCAGCTTCTTATCAATACCCAGCTGTTCACACACTGCCAAGACAACAGATTCACAGCAGTTATACCCGCTGTTGAAATAGTCCTCAGCCTTATCCTGTACGCTTTTCCATTTTTCCATATAAGCAATCCTCCCATAACTTAGTTTTTTATATTAACTCTTTACTTCCTCACTTACAGAAGTTGATTTTTAAACCTGTCTTGGTATAAGGCCAAAATTCTGGAAAAAACATAGTCGTAGGCCAGAAAACCAAACTGCAGTAGTAGTCCTGCGACCGGAATAACTATAGCCGGTATTATAAAGGCTTCAAAAGCTATGCTTGCAGCAATCAGCCTTGTATAAACAAAATAGCTTATCGAGAGTGCTGTGTTAAAAACCACCAGCTTTAATATAATCTCAAGAACTGCATTTTGAGTTCTTTCTATATAGTACTTAGCCAGGCCATAGTAGCCAAAAAACAATACATAGGGTAATACAACACTTATATTCCCAAGAAGAATATATGATAGAAAAGCAGATACTGCATAAACAGATACTGCTGCAGCCGGACCCGACTGAACAAGAGCAAAGGCAGCAGGTATAGAGCTTATTGCATAAAGAGCCAGCTTCCCTGAGGGCAAGCTCCCCCCTAAATACACCATTATTATAGTAAGCGCTGAAAATACCCCGCCGAAGGCAATTTTTCTACTCATATTGCACCTCTTAGCAGCAGCTTATAAAATCGCCACCCGCACATTCACAGCAGCAATCAGTGCAAATTAGACACTGGCATATGCCGCAAAGATCGGGATCATTACCATAGCCTCTTCTATTATGGACTGTTGATTGATATTGTCTATTAGAGTTATTAAGCCTATTTAGAGCATCCCTGTATTCTCTGTTGCCCGGAGCCATATTCAGGGCTGTTTGCAAGCTAGAACGTGCTTCATTGTACCAGCCCTTACGAGTATATATAAGTCCTGCCAAATAGTACCACTCCGCTTCCCTGGTGTCCATTCCCTGCAGTATATCCTCAGCGGCAGCGAGGTTTCCTCTATTTATATAATTCCTTATCTGTCCATACATGCTGCTGTCGCTATAGCTTTCCTTCTGATTATAGCTTTCGTTTCTATAAGAACTTGACTGATTGACCTTTTTCATAAGAAAATCATAGGCTTCATTTATTTCCTTCAGCTTTTCTTCTGCCAAGTCAGACAATGGATTATTCATGTATTGATCCGGATGATACCTTTTCACAAGCTCTCTATAGGCATTTTTGATTTCTTCAGCGCTTGCACCTTCTCTCACTCCCAAAACCTCATATGGATTCGACATTTAAATCACTCCTTCTTCAATGCTATTTGCTTTCTCTGGGCAGCAGCCACTACTGCACTGTCCCAGCAGCTGCTCAGTCTTTTTATACAAGCCTAAATAGGCGATGTTTTCTATTATACCTCTGTTTTTTAGCTCTAGAAGCTCTATAGCCCTTGCTATCTGACTCATAGACTGTACAAGATTGAAGTCTACCTCTGTATAAATGCTTCTTTTAAAATCCTCAACCTTACAGCCTTCCTTGTACTCATACTGCATCAGCAAGGGGTTATAGCTTTTAGACTTTATGTCCTTTTCTATATCGTCATAGGCATCAATAAGATAAATCCACTTGCCCAAATTATAGCCTACCCATTTAAGACACTCCGCTGTACCTGTGTTGTTCCCCCTGTAGCCTTCAACAAGTATTTTGCTCATCATAGCGGCGAAGGGCTCTGCCGCTCTATCCATAGAATTGCACCTTTGCTCCTCAAGCTCAGATAGCTCTTCTATTGATTTCCTTATATATTCAGCAGCATTGACATTCTTCTTTTTTGCTTTTTGAAAGCCCCTGCCTATTAGGCTGCTGGCAAAATAAGATGCAATACTCTTCTCATCCTTCCAATTATCTCTCAACTTATAATACGTTAAAAGCACATTAATGTCTGCTGCGTAATCTATGAATTCGTTGTTTTTGATTATATTCTTTCTCTTTATCGGATTTGCAAAGCATGCTTCCTTCTTAAAGCTTGGCCTGTCTTCATTTACCGAAGAAAGAAAAAGACTCAAAAAGACAGAATCATAATTAAGGGCAAACCTTGACAGCACTCCGAAATTTCTTCCCATAGACTTACATACACCGCAGTAGTATGCCCTAAAAATCTCAAATTCCTTTATTTTCATTTCCGGCTTATCAGGTAATATATATCCAAACATACATGGCCTCCCAAACATTTTCTATTTGATTATACCATATTTATAATGCCTGTATAATATAAAAAGAAGGCTCAATATCAAGCCTTCTTATATATTATTAACCCATGCTTCTGGTTGCTATCAAATCTGCACCAGTACCGGCAATATCCTTCAGTATTATTTGTCCCATCTTTACAGGAGCTATAACCCTGACCTTATCTATTTCCTTCATGCATTCAAACATCTTTCCTTTTGCTATGGGTCTGTTGGTTTTCACAGGCAGCCTTTTCAGGTGAGCTCCTTCAATTACTACTGTTGAGGTTACAACTCTTGTTGGATTAGAAAGCTCATTTATTCCATATTCCTTACCCCTTGAGCATTTATTGCCTGATACACTGTATGTACCGCTTGCACTGTCATGGGCTACCTCAAGATGACAACCCATAGGACATACTATGCAAATAATCTGTGTGCTATTCACTATTGCTCCACCTCCATAACCTCTATAGCGAGCTCTTTTATATCGGCAGCTGCAAGCACTTCCTTGCTAAGCTGGACCCTTTCCATCTCACTTGGAATCATGTGACTTCTTTTTATTTCCTTGATGATCCTTCCATCAGCTTTTACTACCAGCTTTGAATTACTATATACACTCCTTACCCTCATAAAAAGATTTACTCCTCCTAGAAGGTTTTCTGTCCTAATAAATTGTGGCACTATATACCCAATTCCATTGCCCTGCTTAGTTCTTACTGCCTTTGCCGATGCCCTTAGCTCATCATTTATGTATCTGGCTGCGCTTCTTCCGGCTAGCCGGCTTTCCTCAGTTACATAATCTACAAGGTCATGCACATGTACTACATTTCCGCAGGCAAAAACACCTTCCTGACTGGTTTCCATGGCTTCATTTACATATGCTCCCTTTGTTGCCGGATCGATAGCAATACCGGCATTTTCCGTCAGCTCATTTTCTGGAATCAGCCCAACAGAAAGTATTAGAGTATCACATTCCATGTATTCTTCACTACCGGGAATAATGCTTCCTGACTTATCTATAGCTACTATTGTTACTCCTTCTACTCTATCTTTTCCCTTAATACTTGTCACAGTATGCGCCAGTCTTAAGGGTATATTATAGTCATCAAGGCACTGTACTATATTTCTTGTAAGCCCGCCTGGATGTGGCATTCTCTCAAGAACTACCTTCACCTTCGCCCCTTCTAAGGTAAGTCTTCTGGCCATTATAAGTCCAATATCTCCTGAGCCCAGGATTACTACAGTTTTGCCTACCATATAGCCTTCCATATTGAGAAACCGTTGTGCAGCCCCTGCTGTAAAAACTCCGGCAGGGCGCGCTCCAGCAATACCTATTGCACCCCTTGTCCTCTCCCTGCAGCCCATTGCAAGTATAATAGCCTTTGTCTTAACTGAAACATAACCATCTATGGAATTAATAAAATCAACCTTTTTATCCTCAGTTATATTGAGTACCATACTATCCAGCTTATATTCTATTCCGAGCTCCTTCAGCTCATTTATAAACTTTTCTGCATACTCAGGCCCGGTAAGCTCCTCTTTGAAGACATGAAGACCAAAGCCATTGTGGATGCACTGTTGGAGTATTCCTCCAAGCTCTCTGTCACGCTCTATTACAAGTATACTGTCTATGCCGTTCTTCTTTGCCTCTATAGCAGCAGCAAGTCCTGCAGGTCCTCCGCCAATAACTATAATATCATACATATGATTTACCCCTCTCAGCTTATATTCCCTTTGTTTCTTTATCAAGGATCTTTGAGCTTACTCCATCCTTAACTACATCAAGCATATTGATGCCTAGCTCTCTTGAGAGTATCTCTATAACTCTTGGGCCACAGAAGCCGCCCTGACATCTACCCATTCCAGGTCTAGTTCGTCTCTTAACTCCGTCTACTGTCCTGGCTCCTGCCTTTCTGTGTATCACGTCTACTATTTCGCCCTCAGTTATATTTTCACAGCGGCATATGACCCTTCCATATCTTGGGTCTCTTTTTATTGCCTCAGTCTTTTCCTGCTCGCTAAGCTCATAAAACCTTGTAAGCTTTCTTCTTATGGGATTAAAGTCTTTCTTCTCCTCAAAGCCACCTGAAATACTTTTTAGAAGCTCTACTACATGCAAAGCTATAGCCGGAGATGCTGATAAGCCCGGTGACTCTATGCCTGCAACATTTATAAAGCCCTTTGCGTCCCCAGCTTCTCCTATAACAAAGTCACCAGTATCAGGAGTTGCCCTTAAGCCGACAAAGGAGGTAATTACCTTATCAAATGGTATATTGATTATAGTTTTTCTCGCTACTAACTTTACATTTTCCAGATCATCCAGGGTTGTATCAAAATTATCCTTTACATCAATATCCTGAGAATCAGGTCCAACCAACAGATTTCCATGAACTGTAGGAAGCACCAGTACGCCCTTACCCATGCTTGTGGGACACTGGAACACTACTGAATTGACCAGATTTCCGGCGCTCTTATCAAGCACGAAGTACTGTCCTCTTCTTGGCTTAATTCTAAAGCTTTCTTTTGCCACCATGTTGTTTATTTCATCTGCATGAACTCCGGCACAATTTACTAAATACTTAGCCTTATAGGAGCCCTCATTTGTATGAACAATATACCCTTCACTTACTTTATCTATACTCTTAACCTCATTATTGAGGAACAGCTCCGCACCGTTGTCCATTGCATTTTCCGCTAGTGCTACTGCAAGCTCAAAGGGTCCAACAATTCCACAATCAGTGGTGCGGAGAGCTCCCAGCACTGTCTTGTTAAGATTAGGCTCTAAGCTCGCTACCTGCTCCTTATCTATAAGGGTTATCTTTTTAAGACCATTGCTGATTCCTCTTTCGTACAATTCACCTATGGTAGTCATTTCATCCTCGTTAAATGCCAGTACCAATGAGTCTATTCTTCTCAAAGGTACATCAAGCTCCTCACAAACTTTGTCAAACATAGGATTTCCAAGTACATTGAATTTCGCCTTTAGAGATCCGACCTTTGCGTCGTAGCCACTGTGCACTATAGCACTGTTTGCCTTTGTTGTAGCGTTGGCTACATCATTGCTTTTCTCTAAAACTGCAATCCTCAGCTTATACCTGGAAAGCTCCCTTGCAATGAATGTACCCATTATACCCGCACCAATTATTACTACATCGTACATAAAAACCCTCCAAATTATAAAATATATTAATATGAATACCTAAATAAAAAAGCCGCAACTAATCAAACCCATCATTCCATAGGTTGCTAGCGCGGCTCTCTATTACTCTAAGCCCGAATATTTACTTGTATTTTCATAGTATCACATGTAATACAGCTAGTAAAGTCCGATTCCTATATATTTAATCGGTTTCCCATTGTACCGCTCTGCCCACTGCTCTTTTCCAGCCATTATAAAGCTTTGCTCTTTCAGCTTCATCCTTATTATGGTCAAAGCTTCTGTCAAGCTTCCACTTTTTTGATATCTCTTCTTTTCCAGACCAGAAGCCTACCGCTATTCCCGCTAGGAAGGCTGCACCTATTGCAGTCGTCTCTATTACTCTCGGCCTTATCACAGGCACCCCAAGTATATCTGCTTGGAATTGCATCAAAAAGTTATTTGCAACAGCTCCGCCATCTACCTTAAGCTCTTGGAGATCAATTTTAGAGTCCTCCTGCATTGCTTCAAGAACGTCCCTGGTCTGATAAGCTATCGACTCCAGCGTAGCCCTTATTATGTGATTTCTATTGGAGCCCCTGGTAAGCCCTACTATGGCTCCCCTTGCATACATATCCCAATATGGCGCTCCAAGGCCTACAAAGGCTGGAACCACATACACTCCATTAGTATCCTTTACTTTAGTAGCATAGTATTCGCTGTCAGCTGCATCATCTATAAGCTTAAGCTCATCCCTAAGCCATTGTATAGAGGCTCCTCCTATAAAAATGCTGCCCTCTAATGCATACTCTACCTTGCCATCTACTCCCCAGGCTATTGTTGTAATCAGTCCATTCTGAGATTCTACTCTTTCCTGTCCCGTATTCATCAGCATAAAACAGCCTGTTCCATAGGTATTCTTTGCCATTCCCGGTTCAAAGCATGCCTGCCCGAATAAGGCTGCCTGCTGATCACCTGCTACTCCTGCAATTGGTATACGTGCTCCTCCAAAGGTCTTTTCGTCTGTAAATCCATATATAGTACTGGATTCTTTAACCTCCGGGAGCATGGATAGTGGAATGTCCAGCTCTTTTAGCATCCTTTCATCCCACTTTAGCTCCTTTATATTAAAAAGCATTGTTCTTGATGCATTTGAATAGTCTGTAACATGAGTTTTTCCTCTTGTGAGGTTCCAAATAAGCCATGTATCAATATTGCCAAACAACAATTCCCCTGCTTCAGCTTTTTCTCTTGCACCTTCAACATTGTCTAATATCCATTTTATCTTTGTACCTGAGAAATATGCATCTATTACTAGCCCCGTGCTTTTCCTTACATAGTCCTGAAGGCCTCTTTCTTTCAGCTCATTGCAAAGAGCAGCAGTTCTTTTACATTGCCATACAATAGCGTTGTATATAGGCTTTCCGGTATTTTTATCCCACACTACTGTCGTTTCTCTCTGGTTTGTAATACCAATTGCCGCTATTTCGTCTGGTCTTACACCAATTTTTTCTATGGCCTCTCTTGCTACACCGCTTTGAGTGGCCCAAATTTCCATTGCATCATGTTCCACCCAACCCGCCTTTGGATAGATTTGAGTAATCTCCTTTTGTGCAGAGCTAACTGTTCTTCCATCATGGTCAAATAGTATTGCTCTTGAGCTGGTAGTACCTTGATCAAACGCCAGTATGTACTTTGCAGCCATATTTCTCCCCCTTACATACACCAAATTTCTTCTTTGCTGGTGGATATACCCATAGCACCTGCATTTAAGCATGCTATGACATCCTCCTTATCATTTATAAAACCACCTGCTATTACAGGTATTTTTATTTCCTTGCATATTCTTGAGGTTATACGATGCATTATTCCGGGCATTATTTCCACTGCATCGGGTCTTGAGCTTTGTACTGTCTTCACACCGGATTCTACGGAAATTGAGTCTATAAGAAAGAATCTCTGTATCGCAAACATTCCTATTTCTTTTGCTATTCTTACGAGGTTGCTCTTTGTGGTAATAATTCCATCAGGGTTAATGCTCTTATGAATATATTCAAGTGCAATATGATCCTTTGAAAGCCCTTCCAATAAATCAAGATGAATAAACACCAGCTTGCCTCCATCTTTAAGCTCATCTACTGCTGCTTTAACATTGAATATATTGCCGGTTAGTAAAAAAACTATTTCACAAGGGGACTCCAAGACTTCCTTTAGCTTTGAAAGGTCAGTAACAGCCGCTATTATCGGATTGCTGTGAATCCTACTATAAAACTCAGAGCTCAAAACATCACCCCTTTTTATATACTCTATATAATTATAAATGCTTTCCTTAAAAGAAATCAACAGCAAGTATAATAAACCATGAGGCAGGTTGTAATGTGCTCCACCTCAGCCATAATCAAAAAGCGTATAACAGCGATACTTTCAGCTTTATTCTTGTTAGGAAGCACCTGAAGGCATTGCACTCAATTAAGCTTTTTCCTTCCGACTTTCTATCTGCTCCTTTATTTTCTCATAAAGATACAGCTGACTTTGTATTGTTCTCTTTCCCCTTTTATCAACATGCTTATAGGAGCCATCGGGTCCAAGTATCCTAGCTTTAACAGTATCCTGCAACATGATATCAAATGCATCCTTAATTCTTTCGATAAGGCTGTCATCTTCTATAGGGAAAGCAACCTCAACTCTTCTATCCATGTTTCTATACATCCAGTCAGCGCTGGATAAATATATCTGCTCATTACCATCGTTATAAAAATAGTAAATCCTGCTGTGCTCTAAAAACCTGTCAACTATACTTATAACATTTATGTTTTCACTAAGACCTTTTACCCCCGGCCGGAGACAGCATATGCCTCTTACTATAAGCTGTATATCAACTCCCGCCTGAGATGCGTCATACAATGTGTTTATTATCTCATCATCCACAAGGGAATTCATTTTGGCAATGATAGCCGCCTGCTTGCCATTTCTTGCATTAGAGGTCTCGTTTTTGATGAGCTGTATGAATTTTCTTCTTAGCCCGGCTGGAGCTACCTCCATCTTATACAGCATATCCAGTTGAGAGTAGCCAGAGAGCATATTAAATATCGCAGCAGTATCAGCAGCAATATACGGGTTAGAGGTAAGCACTCCCATATCTGTATAAAGCCTTGCAGTTATATCATTGTAGTTGCCGGTTCCAAGATGGACATATCTCTTTATGCCTTCTTCTTCCTTTCTAACAATAAGCGTCATTTTACAGTGGGTTTTTAGGCCAGCGAGACCATATATGACATGGCAACCCGATTGTTCCAGCTGTTTAGCCCAGTTTATATTGTTCTCCTCATCAAATCTGGCCTTCAGCTCAAGAAGCACTGTCACCTGCTTTCCGTTTTCTGCAGCCTCTGCCAATGCTTTTACAATGGGAGAATTACCACTGACTCTATAAAGCGTCTGTTTAATTGCAAGCACACTAGGATCGCTGGCAGCACGCTTTACAAAATCTATTACATAATTGAAGGATTCATAAGGATGATGTAAAAGTATATCCTTTTCACTGACTGCCTCAAATACATCTTCATACCCAACAAGATCTACTGGTGTCACAGGAGCAAGTATTTCATTTCGCATGTAGCTGAATCTCTCTCCCAGTCTATTGTTAAATTTCATAAGAAAGGTTAAGTCCAGCTCCCCATTTATATAGTAAATATCCTCATTTCGTAGCTCCAGCTCATCCTTTAGGATATCCAGCAGCCTTTCATCGCATTTGTAGTCTACCTCCAGCCTTATTGCCGCGCCCCATTTACGCTTCTTAATGGACTTCTCTATCGCACTTAAGAGATCTTCTGCACCTTCCTCGTCTATGCTCAGGTCTGCATTCCTTGTGATCCTATACATGCTTGTGCATAAGATATTATGTCCCCTGAAAAGCCTGTCAATAAAATGCTCAATAACCTCTTCCAGCAGAACGAAGCTATCTTCCTCTCCGGGGAGCGCTATCACTCTGTCTAGTATTGAAGGCACTTGTACGGTGGCAAAAATATAACCGCTTTCATAGCTTTGGTTCTCCAGCAGCACTGCAATATTTAAGCTTTTGTTTAGAATAAGGGGAAAAGGCCTGCTTTTATCTACCGCCATAGGAGTCAGTACTGGAAAAAATTCATTTTCAAATATATCCTCAATATAAGCCAACTGCTTTTCGTTTAGCTCACCAATCTCATAGAAGGTCACTCCTTCCTTTCTAAGTGCAGGTATAATAGACCTTTTGTAGCAGTTATATTGCTCATATACCATGTTGTGCACTCTTAATGAGATTCTCTTAAGCTGCTCTGCAGGCGACATTCCTGAGATATCATGCTTTGAATGTCCAACATGCACCTGATCCTTTAGAGATGCTACTCTTACCATAAAAAATTCATCCAGATTTGAGCTTACTATAGCCAAAAACTTCGTTCGTTCAAGAAGCATATTCTTCTTGTCCTGAGCCTCTTCAAGAACCCGGCTATTAAACTCAAGCCAGCTTAACTCTCTGTTTATATAGTTTCTCCCAGCATAAAGAGCACTGTCATTATCGTCAAAGATAGTTTGCGCTGTCTCCTTTTCATGTTGTTGAGACTTTTCCTTACTCATTTATCTCACCTTTTTCTTTATAATGGGTCTTACCCCAAATACTTCGTAGAAAAACTCTGCTTTGTTTTCGAAGGTCCATTGCTCCAGTGTTATATCTCTTTCTGCAAGTACTCTCACTATAAGGTCTTCATCAATTATTGTATCCAGCTTTCTTATACTTTGCTTATGGCTAATATCCATTGAATCAGCAAGCTTTAATATTGCGCAAAGCTTTGATACAAGCAGTCTTTCCTTATAATAAAGCACTCTATAGTTTTCATCATGAATACCAGGGTTTTCTTCGCTATGGTACTTTACGATATTGGCAATAAGTCTTAGGTCCTTTTCTGATAGGCCAATTATATTTGAATTTAATATAATATTATAGGAGTTTATACTGTGGTTGTTAAGACTTATATATTTGCCTATATCATGCAGGATCGCAGCCATCTGCAGATAGAATTTCTCCTTCTCTCCCATCCCATGGAGCCCTGTGGTATTGTCAAAAATCTCTAATGCCATCCATTCTACGTGACCGGCATGAGCTTCATCATAATCATAGCGCTTTGCAAGGCACCTTGCGGAGCTCAGTATGTCCCTTACAAACTCAGAGTGGCGCTTTGACCTTAGCTTGCTGTCAGCCATATCAGTTATCAGGCCATCTCTCAAAGATACCATTGGAGAAAGTATTGATTCAGCTCCTGTAGCCTCCAAAAACTTCCTAAAAACTATAACCGACGGCAAAAGCACTTCAGCCCTTTCAGGAGCAATTCTATAGTATTGAATTATATTATGTGTGGTCATTGTTCTCAGCTTATCATAAAGCTCTTCTAAAGAGGCTTTGGTTATGGTTATAATATCATCACCCTTACTGCCGCATAATCCGGCTATAACCTTAACCTCACCTCCAAGTCCGATAAAATGCTTTATGTCATACCTTTCGATTATTGGCTTCAGTATATAGACCTTGCTTTCAACAAAGGCTTCCATAATCTCGGGAAAGTTCAGAGTCTTTCTCTCAAGGTCGTATAGTATTTCCCTTAATCTCAAAGAACCCACCTTTATGTTTTCAGTAAAATTCAAATGTCCATTGTTATAAAGTGATACTTCTACTCCCCCTGAGCCAATATCTACTATCAACAGGCCTTCCTTTCTTTGCTTTGCATAGTCACTAAGCTTATCGCTTATGCCCTTATAGGTAAGAAATCTTTCCTGTGCATTATTGATAACCTCAATATCAAGCCCTGTCTTAATCTTTATCTGGTCAAGTATATAATCTCTGTTTTCTGCCTCTCTTACTGCGCTAGTAGAAACAGCCTTATAGGTTTTTATTTTGTATTCCTTCATAATTCTGCGATAGTCCTTCAGTATGTCGCAGGCTCTCTGAACTGTTTCAGTTTCGATTATCCCCATGGAAAAAGTATCACGACCCAGATTTATAGTCTGCCTCAGATCCTCCAAAACAGAAAGCTTTCCGTTGGACTTTACCTCAACAACCTTCATTCTTATTGTATTTGAACCCACATCAATTGCTGCAAGTACTTCACTCTTGGTTGTACCCATTCTTACGCCTCCAACCCTTATACTATTTGTAAATCGCGTCCGAATACTTTTTTGAAGCCAGGCAAGTGCTTTCTCGCCTCTGCTATTTCCAGCTCCCCGTCTCCACCTGACTTCTCAGTATACATTATGATGGATTTGGAGCTGATGCTGCAGCTTATGGATCTTATTACACCTGATTTGCTTCTGTCCAGCTTGTCGCTTATTTGGAGGATTGAAATAAGCTTTTTTACTGCTAAATAATCCTCATTTGTAATAATATCTCTATGCTTCATATAATGCTTCTTTAGCTTTTCGCCGGAAAACTTAGAAGCTGCAAGTCCCATGAGTAGAATCTCACGATGGGTTAGTCCGTTCAGCTTAGCATTAGTGATTATATAAAAGGTGTGCTCATCTCTGTTATAAAAATCCACTACTATTCCAACATCGTGCACCAAGGCAGCCCATTCAAGAAGTTGTCTGTATTCAGGCTTTAAGCCATGTATGGGCGAAAGCTGGTCATATAGCTTAAGAGCTATCCTTTGCACCTGTCGCGCATGTACCAAATTAGCATTATAAAGCTTCAGCATGTTATCAATGCTCATATCGCTTATATTCTTATAGGGTAGATCCTTATACTTGCTTAGAAAATATTCATAGAACAGACCTTCCCTTATGCCGCTGCCGCTTGCTACAAAGCTGCCTGCATTTAGTACCTTTGCAAGCATATTAACAGCGCAGCACCCGGCAACTATTATATCCGCTCTATCCCTAGACATTCCCGGCAGGTTTATCCGTTCCTCCAGGCCAAGAAGCTTCATGCTGTTGTACAGCTCTTCGAGGGTGTCGCTATTCATTCTATAGTTATGAGTCAAATCAAGGCTGTACCCTTTTCTTAACCTATCCATTTTGCTAAGTGTTCTTATGGTTCCCCCTAGTCCTACCAGTGTGCTCCCAGCTTTTCTTTCCTTAATCCATGGTACATTTTTATATTGCTTAAGTAAGTACTTTTCCAGCTCATCGAGCTTCTTCTGCGGGCTTTTATCCTTATCCAAAAACATTTCTGTCAAGGTAACAGCACCAAAGGGCATACTTATTGAGTTCTGGATTCTGCATTCATCAAACCTTGTTATTTCTGTGCTGCCACCTCCAATGTCCATTACGTACCCGCTGCTAATGGATAAGGTGGATTCCACTCCTCTAAAGCCAAGCTCTGCCTCTTTTTCCCCAGTTATAACCTCAAAGCTTATGCCGGTCTCACTCTTTATTGCCTCAAGGACTTCTTTCTGGTTTTGAGCCTTTCTCACTGCCGCTGTTGCAACAGCCATAGTATAGCTTATATTGCTCGCATCGCATAGCCTCTTAAATAGCTTTAAGGTCTTTAGGGTTCTGCTTAGAGCTTCAGGCTTGATTTTCGAATCTACACCCATCCCCTCTGAAAGCCTCGCCATTTCTTTAACCTCATTTACTATCCGATAGGAGTTGTTTTCATTGATTTCAATGATCACAAGTCTTACTGAGTTGGATCCCAAATCCATAATAGCTATTCTTTCCATAAGCTATACTCCTTTATCTAATCTTATTCAGCCTCAAGAGCAGCATGAGCAGTATCTATCACACTGCTGTCCTTTACTTCAGATTCATCTTCTATTTTGCTTTCCTTAACAAATAACATTGCAGCTGAGCCAATAGTACAGCCCACCAGCCAAATAGTACATGCAAAAACCAAAAGGTTCTTTGTAGAAATCATATCGCCTACCACTGCGACCAGAGCAACTGATACAAGCATAAAGCCTTGATTTATCAAGAAATATACACTGCTTATCCTTCCCATATAGTCTTTTCTTGTGGCCCTCTGCATTATAGTTTGTGT
>CALJSV010000144.1 GCA_937976095.1 uncultured Clostridia bacterium
CATATTCTTTGCTGCTATGTTTTTACTGTCCTTACTTATAAAGCTTATTTCAAAAAGAAATATTCAGAGCTTTATTGCTATTTCAGCACTGACCTCCTTAATAATAATGGCGGATGTAGTAATATTTAAGTATATGCTTAAGCATTCTGTGCTTGGCTATGATCCAATGATAGGTGCGAGGTTTTATGGTATAGGCAATGAGTTCACCGGAGTATTTATCGGTGCGACTATACTGCTTGCATGCAGTGTAATTGAGCTCTTGGGAAGCAGGATAAGCATGGCTACAAAAAAAGCATGCCTGCTGCTTTATTTTCTAAGCGGTAGTCTTGTTATAGGACTTCCGTTTTGGGGAGCAAATTTTGGCGGCACCATAGCTGCACTTGTTGGATATTCCTTCACTTATATATATCTAAATAAGATCAGGATAAATATTAAGACCTGTGCCATAGTTCTTGGTATTTTTATATTGGTTTTCTCCGTGCTGTTGATTATTGATATGAGAAATACAGACTCAACCTCACACCTTGGAAGCTTTTTTAGAGATGTGAGTAAAAATGGCGTGGCAGTGCTCTTGGGGTTGGTATATAGGAAGCTTACCATGAATATTAAGCTCATCAAATATACTATTTGGACTAAAGTGTTGTTTTGTCTTATAGCGATTCTCACATTTATGTTCTTTAGGCCGATAAAGATACTGGGCAAGATTTTTGTTAGGTATAAGGTTTTGACTGCAGCTTGGGTAGGAATAACTGCAGCAGGAATCACAGGGCTTTTGGTTAACGATTCTGGAATTGTAATGACGGCTACAGCCATGATATATATGTGTTATACTATACTTATGATTTGCCTGGATGAGATAAAGGTAAAATAGGCTGATCATTTGTAAGGAGGAATCGTCTATGGAGTATAGGGTTTTGGGAGATACAGGGCTTAGAGTCTCCAGGCTTTGCTTTGGAAGCCTTACTGTAGGACCACTTCAGGCGAAGCTTAGCGTTGAAGAGGGAAGTGCAGTAATAAGGGAAGCTTTTGATAGAGGAGTTAATTTTATAGATACAGCAGAGCTTTATAAGAACTATGACTATGTAAAAAGAGCCGTCAAAGGAATAAGGGAAAAGGTTATAATATCAACCAAATGCTATGCTTATACCAAGGAGGGGGCGGAGGAAAGCCTAATGAAGGCTCTTAAAGAGCTTGGCACTGATTATATCGATATTTTTTCCCTTCATGAGCAGGAAAACGAGCTTACAATAAAGGGGCATTATGAAGCGCTTGAGTATTTTATAAAAGCAAAGGAAAGGGGGATTATAAAACACCTTGGAATATCCACACATGCTGTAGCAGCAGTCAGAGCTGCAATAAAGTATAAAGAGCTTGAGGTTATTCACCCGATTATAAATATGAGTGGCTTGGGGATCATTGACGGCAGTCTGGAGGATATGCTGTCTGCTGTAAAGGATGCCGGCAAAGCAGGCAAGGGCATATACTCTATGAAGGCATTAGGCGGTGGAAATCTTATTAGGAGCAGCAGAGAATGCTTTGAATTTGTACTTTCAAAGGAATATATACACTCTGTGGCAGTTGGTATGCAAAGCAAGGCAGAGGTCATAAATAACATTATGCTCTTTGGGGGAAAAGAGGTATCAGAGGAAGTAAGTAAGCGGCTAAGCACCCAAAAAAGAGAGCTGCTTATAGACGATTGGTGCACTGGCTGTGGCAAGTGCGCAGAAGCCTGCGGTCAAAAAGCAATAGCTATAGTTGATGGCAAGGCGGTAGTGGATAAGCAAAAATGCGTGCTGTGCGGCTACTGTGGTGCTCATTGCAAGGATTTTTGCATAAAAGTGATATAGTATAATTAATTTTATGAAAGGGTGAGTGGGATGAAACAAAGACTAACTTTATTATTGGTGTTTGCTATGCTTTTATCCTTTGTTTTTACAGTAGAGGCGGGGACTTATACTGCAAGTGTAGCAAGCTTTAAGGTCACACTAAACGGCGTGGAGATAGAGCATCAAAACAGCTTGTATCCGCTGCTGGTTTACAAGAGTATTACTTATTTTCCGATGACCTATGACTTTACAAGCTACTTAGGATTAAGCTGCGAGTTTGATTCAAAGGAAGGGCTAAGGATTACAAGTGGCTTTAGCTCAAGCGCCGGAGGCTTAGAGCTAGACAAGAATACAAAGAATCCAAAGCAGGTTAAGGCTGTTCTGCCTACTTATAAAATTACAGTAAACGATAGGGTTGTTGATAACACTAAAGAAGTATATCCTGTTTTGAACTATAATGGAATAACTTATTTTCCAATGACTTGGAGCTTTGTGCATGAAGATTTCAAATGGAAGCTGCATTTCGATCAGACCCATGGTTTGACAGTATGGAGTATTTGTAGTATTGACAGTATACTCGGGACAGATGAAGAGAATTATTATTTCTCCTTGTATCATAATAAAGGTATAGGTGTGGACTTGAGCGTCAATGAGTATTCACTGATAGTTAAGACCAGCAAGACACTGGCAGGCCCGTGGTTAAAATGCAGTGTAGAGGAGATAGAGAAGATAAAAAGTGCTCAGCCTTACTACAATGATTATTTTCCAAGCCGGCGTGAAGAAAGTGTTCAAGTAAACATAGCTAAGCTTGAATCGCAAGGTCTTAAGGTTTCTCAATTTGATGAAGAAAGAATCATGCTCAAAGGGAGTATTGTATATAAAGATAATAAGGAGCTTTTGAATCTTGATGAATTTATAGAAAGCCATCCTGAATATTATAGTGAGAACAGCAAGTATAGTATAAGGGTTGGAGGATATAATTTAGGTGACGACCTGGAAGTTGCGGTTTTATATGTCTCATATAATCAAAATATTCCGCCGCCATATACTCCGGGAAAAAACATACTTCTTATTAATTATAAAGGAAAAGACATTATAAGCAGTGGAACAACAATACTTAATAATTTGAGATTCATAAATAATAAAGATGGCAGCTGGTATATAATTGAACTCCCCTTCAGTGTAAGGGCGAGCATTTTAAGCTTAGGAAATGTATATCACTTAAGTTCAGAAGGCGTACTTACTAACTATATAAGGGCTATACAGGAGGAGTATGGATTAGATGGATTTCACCCTAAGACCCTAATGGTTACAGACGATGGGGATGTGTATTTCTGCAGCTACTATCATCCTCTTTTCTCAAACAATTCTGAATGGGATAACATGCTAGTAAAGGCTAATGGAGATAAGCTAGAGACTGTGCTGACCCCTGACTCAAACCTAAGAGACGTATATGTCACAGAAAACGGAGATATAGTCTATACAAATGCAAGCAACGAAATCAAGGTAATTAAGAGATAAAGCTATTGACATTAGAAGCAATTGCCATTACTATATAAATTGTATAAAATATAATAATGTCCGCTAGGGGAGCTTATGCTGAGATAGTATGTGCATGGCACATATTGACCCTTAGAACCTGTTGGATAATACTTACGGAGGGAAGCGGTTTGAGTGGAAAATTCCATTACCGTAGCTTTTGTTACGGTTTTTTATTTTCAACTTCCTGGACATCTAGAGGAGGTGCTGATAAATAGCTTAGTTTAGTATTGAAATATATACTAAGAATATTTATTGCTCATCATAACAAATAGGGGGTTGTATTAAATGAACAGATTTAAAACTAATATGCTTGTAGAAGCAGGCATTATGATTGCCTTGGCTCAGGTACTGAGCTATATTAAGATTTTCCAGATGCCTCAGGGTGGCTCAATCACAGCAGCGAGCATGGTGCCTATAGTAGTATTTGCACTAAGATGGGGCTTTCATCCTGGTTTAATGGCAGGTATAGCATACGGAATACTGCAGCTAATACTTGGCGGTGAGATCTATAGCGTTCATCCTGCATCTATTATTTTAGACTATGCGCTTGCTTTCGGTGCACTGTCTTTAGCAGGAATATTCAAGGATAGAAAAACAAGCATGGTAAAGGCTCTCACAGGAACAGCAATTGCTGCTGCAGGAAGATTCTTTTTTCATTTGCTTTCAGGAGTATTTGTATTTGGAGTATATGCTCCGGAGGGTTCAAATCTATGGGTTTACTCTGCATTATATAATGGTCCATACATGAGTGCTGAAGCAATTGTCACGCTGATAACTGTTGGAATATTATATAAACCGGTTATTAAAAACAGGTTAGTTTAATAGTATAGTAAAGAACATCTTCAAAAGAAGGTGTTCTTTTTTTAGCAAAATTTGCATACCGGAGGCAAATAATGTACAATATAAATCTGATAGAAATATAAGTGATAGATTTATAGAGGAGAAATTCGATATGAGAATAATGGGTCTGGATGTAGGAGATGTAACAATAGGTGTGGCAGTGAGTGACGAAATGGGAATAATTGCCAATGGGATCACTACTATTAGAAGAAAAAATCTTGAATTTGATTTTGATAGTTTAAAAAGCATAATAAATGAGAAAAATATTAAGAGAATAGTAGTAGGACTTCCCAAAAACATGAACAATACAATAGGTCCAAGAGGTGAAATTACACTGGCTTTTGCAGACGAGCTTAGAAAAAGGTTTGATGGTATTGAAGTAATTATGTGGGATGAAAGACTAACTACCAGTGCAGCACAAAGAACTTTAATTGAAGCTGATGTCAGCAGAAAAAACAGAAAAAAGGTTATAGATAAGCTTGCAGCTGTGCTAATACTACAAAACTACCTTGACTTTAAAGGCTCGGGGCATTGAACAAGACACTTAAAAAATGTGTCAAGTGGTAATATTTGTTTGAGTTGACACATATAAGATAGTGGTATACAATAGGTTTATTGATTGCTGGCCACATTATGGCAGCTTCAGCGAAAGCGATTTTTTAAGGCTTTCAAAATTATGAAACGAGGTGTAACTAAATGAGTGAAGAAATGGATGTAATACTTCTGTATGATGAAGATGGTAATGAATCAGAATTTGAAGTAGTTGCTACTTTAGAAGTAAATGAAAACGAGTATGCTATATTGCTCCCAAAGGATGAAGCAAGAGATCCTGATGTTGAAGAGGTAGAGGAAGCTTATATCCTTAGAATCGAGCAAGATGATAATGGCGAAGATGTGTTAGTAGGAATAGAAGACGAAGAAGAACTTAGTATGGTTATTGAAGCATATGAAGAGCTTGTAAGAGAAGAATCAAACTAACTATTTATTGAAGATAAACTGCCCCCTGTTATGCACAGAGGGCAGTTTTTATGCCTGATGGCTGTGCAGGTGTATGTCGCTGTAAGAAATTATTTATTGACAAATTTATGTAAATAGCATTAGACTGTTATTAAATAAAAATATAAGGGAAAGAAGTTGGATGTATTGATGACAGAATTTGATAACCTTATGGAAAAGCTTAAGGATAAAGGATTTAAACTTACGCCTCAACGTAGATGCGTTATCGATACAATACTGGAAAATGAGGGTAAGCATCTTAGTACAGAAGAGATCTATGACCTTGTCAAAAAAAAATACCCTGAAATAGGTCTGGCTACAGTTTATAGAACTATGCAGATATTAGGAGAGGTTGGACTGGTATATAAGCATAATTTTGATGATGGAAGAAGCAGATATGAGGTAACTAATAATGAGGATCATCAGCATCATCATCTGGTTTGCATAAACTGCGGTAAGGTTATAGAAGTTGAGGAGGACCTGCTGGATAGATTGGAAAGTCAGGTTGAAAGCAAGTACGGATTTACTATAACCAACCATAATGTTAAGTTTTTAGGCTATTGTGAGAAATGTAAGTAAGGTATTGCAATAAATGCGATACCATTTTTGTTTTTTATGTATAATAAAAACCGGCACTTTTAGTTTATTAAGCATGGAAAAATGAAATAATACATTATATAAATACATTTGATTAATCAGTGATTATTGATTTAAATGTAAAAAATAAGTATAATATTTTATACGAGTTGTGAACGGAAATACTTCTGAAAGGATTGATTAAGAAAGTGACAAAAGGAAAGAGCAAACTAAAGCTTATTCCACTTGGTGGCTTGCATGAGATCGGAAAGAACATGATGGCTGTGGAATATAAAGATACAATAGTAGTAATAGATTGCGGGTTGATGTTCCCGGATGAGGAGATGCTGGGAATTGACCTTGTTATACCCGATGTAACATATCTGGTTAAAAACAAAGAGAAGGTACAGGGGATTCTTCTTACACATGGACATGAGGATCACATTGGAGCACTTCCTTATGTTCTCCGTCAGCTTAATGTACCTGTATATGGGACTAAGCTAACCTTAGGCTTGGTTGGTAATAAGCTGAAGGAATTTGGAATG
>CALJSV010000145.1 GCA_937976095.1 uncultured Clostridia bacterium
TACTAATGATGAAAGAGAGGTGCAATTATGAGTGGCAGCTTTAAATCTGGCTTTGTATCCATAATTGGAAGACCAAATGTAGGAAAATCAACGCTAATTAATAGGTTGATCGGAGAAAGAGTAACCATCATATCTAGCAAGCCTCAAACTACGAGAAATTCTATACGCTGCATATATACGACAGAAGAAGCTCAGGTAATATTTATAGATACACCCGGTATCCATAAGCCGAAGCACAAGCTTGGAGAGTATATGGTAAGCTCAGCAAGAGATTCCCTGAAGGGTGTAGATGTTGTAGTTGTAGTGCTTGATTGTGCTGAGGAAATAGGCAGCAGCGATATGCAGATAATTGATATTGCAAGAGAAATAAAAGCTCCTGTTATACTCGCACTTAACAAAATTGATAAAATAGAAAAGTCTCGACTTGAAAAAATTGCAGCATCCCTGGTTATACATGAGGATTATTTTGATAGTATTATACCTATATCGGCACAAGAGGGTGAAAACCTTGAAGAGCTTATGAAGGAAATAGTAAAGAATCTTCCGGAAGGGCCTTTGTACTTCCCAGAGGATATTTATACAGATGTTCCTGAAAAGTTCATAGTATCAGAGATCGTAAGAGAAAAAATACTGGAGCTGACCTCTGATGAGGTGCCTCATGGGACTGCGGTAGAGATTACCTCTATGAAGGATCGTGAAGACAGTGATCTAGTGGATATCCAGGCAACCATATACTGTGAAAAGGACTCTCACAAGGGAATAATCATAGGAAGTCAGGGTAAAATGCTAAAGGAAATTGGAAGCAAGGCAAGGCTTGATATAGAAACCCTTCTGGATTGCCGTGTTAATCTGCAGCTATGGATAAAGGTAAGGAAAAACTGGCGTGATAATAGGCTTACACTTAAGAATCTTGGATATAAATAAGTAGGTGTGAATACATGGCAATAATACATACACAGGGTATTGTGCTTAAGCATACCAATATTGGAGAGTCAGATAAAATTCTGACTCTTTTGACAAGAGGCAAAGGAAAGATAAAAGCTATAGCAAAGGGCTGCAGAAAACCAAGAAGCAGCTTACTAGCCTCTAGTGAAATATTTGTATTTAGCGAGTTCGTGCTCTATAAGGGTACGAACTTTTACCACGTTACACAGGCTGAAACGAAAGAAGCCTATTATAACATCCGAAAGGATCTTCTAAAGCTTTCCTACGGGGCATTTTTCATAGAGCTTGCGGATTTTGTTTCGGATGAAGAGATACCTAGTGAAAGACTTTTTTTGCTGCTTGCAAACACATTGTTTTACTTATCTACAGGAGAAGTGCCAGTAGGAATTTTAAGTATAGCCTATCAGTTAAAGCTAATGGATATAAGCGGCTTCAGGCCTAATATTTCGGCCTGTGTAAGCTGCAGAAAGCATAACGATGCTTATGAAAGGTTTAGTCCAAAGCTTGGAGGAGTACTGTGCAGCAGCTGCCTTGGTGTAGACAGTGAGGCGCAAAAAATTAGCCCCGGTACATTAGAGTATGTAAAAAATTTATTAAACACTCAAATTTCTAGATTAAATAGCGTAAAAATTGATAATACTATTTTTAATGAGCTGGATAGGATTATTAAGGAATTCGTTAGAAGTCACCTTGAAAAGGACTTCAAGTCTCTTGAATTTCTTAATGAAATTAAGGATAGCAGCTTGTAGCTGCATGCCTCACGCTTTTTAAAGATCTAGAAAGGAGAATGTGTTATGGATATTTCATTAGAAAAGATAGACATTATAAGGGACAGGACTGGTGTAACCTACAGAGAAGCCAAAATAGCCTTAGAAAATGCAAATGGTAATGTAGTAGATGCCCTAATAAATATTGAGGACATCGGGAACAAAAAGTGGTCTGAGTCTATTACTGTAAAAGGCAGCGAAGCTTTAGATAAGCTTAAAAGCTTGCTAAGCTCAGGCAATGTTAGCAGAATAAGAGTGAAGAAGGATGACTATGTAATACTTGATATACCTGTAACTGCAGGAGCAATTGGTGCAGTGGTCATTCCTCAAATCACGGCAATAGGCACAGCAGTAGCATTGCTTTCAAGGTGCGTAATAGAGGTAGAAAGACCTAACAAGGAGCTTATTAACGTAAGCAACGTAATAACAAATGCAGCAGAAGAGGTTACAAACAAAATAAAGGTTGCTGCCGATGAAATGAGAAATATGACAAATAGATTTGGCAACAAGAATACCAACAAGCAAAATGATACCCCAGACATCGAAGTAGAGAAGCTGACCTTCAAAATTGACCCGGATAACTTTGATACAACCATTGAAAACGGAGATAACTATAGACAATAATAAAGCTAAATCCTCCAAGGAAGATTATATACTTGGAGGATTTATTTTTTCGAATTTTGTAGAAACTTATAATTGAACACAGAAGAAGGACATGGTAAAATTACATATTACGAGGACAATTGTTAAATTTTTATTAAATTATTGCAGATAGGGAAATTTATATGATAGTATTTATTAGATGCAGATAGATTTATCATCCGTCGCCCAAGTGCTGCATAGTTTAAAAGCTCTTAAACTGGTTATAATAGTTTAGAAGTATTATAGCACTTAATTCAAACAAATAAAGATATTGGTATTTGTGGCATATAAGTGGTATAATTTAATTTGAAGTATTGGTAAAGAGGGTGATAGCTATAGAGTTTACAAGCAGGCAAAAACATATAATTGAACTTGTAAAGAAGCATCAACCAATTACCAGTGAGCAATTAGCCGAGATGCTTAGCATGACAAGAGCTGCACTTAGACCTGACCTTACAATCCTGACAATGTCAGATATTTTAGAGGCGAGGCCTAAGGTAGGATACTTTTACTCAGGTAAGATTATTAATAATGTGGCATCCGACTTTATCAGAAGTATTAAAGTAAAGGATATAAAGTCTAACCCAGTCGTAGTATCAGAAGATACTACGGTTTATGATGCAATCGTTACGCTGTTTTTAGAAAACGTAGGGACTATCTATGTTGAAAATAAAGGAGCACTTACCGGCGTTGTATCTAGGAAGGACTTCATAAAGATGGCCTTAGGCAATACTGACGTACATAAGGTGCCTATTGCTATGATTATGACCAGAATGCCAAATATCATTTATACCACTGATGGTGAAAGTGCTTTTGAAGCTGCTGGTAAAATAATTCTTAGAGAAATCGACAGTATACCTGTCGTTGAAGCCTTTAAGAACGAAGAAGGCAAAGACTTAATGCGTATTACAGGCAAGATATCAAAGACAAATATAACAAAGCTGCTTTATGATCTTTGCAAGTAATAAGCCTGTGCAGCCTGACTGTTTTTGCAGTTCCGGTGCGTACAATGGGAGGAGGAAAGCATGGAAAGAGCAATAGTATATGTCGTTTCAGATTCTATTGGTGAGACAGCCGAACAGGTTGCTAAGGCAGCATGCGGTCAGTTTTCTCAATGTGATATTGAAATAAAAAGGATACCCTATGCTACAGAAACTGAAACACTTCAAGAAATCATTAATGAGGCAAAGGACTTAAACTGCGTAATTATGTTTACATTGGTGCTCCCCGGTCTTAAGGATTATCTTCTGGCTGAAGCAAAGAAGCATGATATAAAATGTGTAGATATAATGGGTGCATCAATAGAGGCAATTTCAGAAGTTATTAAGCAGGAGCCTACATACACTGTAGGTGTACATAGAAAGCTGGATGAAGAATACTTCAATATGGTGGAAGCAATAGAATTTGCAGTTCAATATGATGACTGTAAAGACCCAAGAGGGATAAAAAAGGCTGACCTTGTACTTGTTGGTGTATCAAGGACATCTAAGACACCATTAAGCATGTATCTTGCAAGCAAGAATGTCAAGGTTACAAACATTCCTTTGCTTCCCGAGGTAGCTCCTCCTAAGGAGCTTTTTGAAATACCGGCAAATAAGATAGTAGGTCTTATAAACAATCCCGAGAAGCTCAATGCCATAAGACTGGAAAGGTTAAAAGCTCATGGATTAAGCAGTGGTGCAAACTATGCAAGCATCGATCGCATAGTCTATGAGTTAAAATATGCAGAAGAAATCATGTCTCGTATCGGTTGTAAGGTGATAGACGTAACCGATAAAGCTATTGAAGAAACTGCAAGCATAATACTTCAATCACTAAAGGAGGTAAACAAATAGTGAAGAAATACGTTTACAATTTTAAAGAAGGTAAAGCTAACATGAAGGACCTTCTAGGCGGTAAGGGTGCTAACCTTGCAGAAATGACTAACATAGGTTTGCCAGTACCTCCAGGGTTCATAATCACAACTGAATCCTGCGTAGAGTACTATGAAAAGGGCAAGCAGCTCTGGTCAGAGCTAATAGACCAGATTCATGCTCAATTAGCAGAATTAGAAGCTATGACAGGTAAGACCTTTGGCGGGGGAGATAACCCACTGCTGGTATCAGTTAGATCAGGTGCAAAGTTCTCAATGCCTGGTATGATGGATACAGTTCTTAACCTTGGTCTTAACGATGAAACAGTTAAGACGGTAGAAAGAGTAGCAAACAACAAGAGATTTGCGATGGACAGCTATAGAAGATTCATCCAAATGTTTTCTGATGTTGTTATGGAAATACCAAAGTCAAGATTCGAAAGAGTTCTTGATGAAGTAAAAGAGCATAAGGGTGCTAAGTTTGATACAGACTTAACAGCTGATGATTTAGAAGAAGTTGTTGCAAAGTTCAAGGCTCTTTATAAGGAAGTTAAGGGAGAAGATTTCCCACAGGATTCAAAGGCACAGCTTTTACATGCTGTAACAGCAGTTTTCAGATCCTGGAACAACGAGAGAGCTATTATATACAGACAGCTTAACAACATCCCAAGCAGTATAGGTACAGCAGTTAACATTCAATCCATGGTATTTGGTAACATGGGCGATGATTGCGGTACAGGCGTTGCGTTTACAAGAGATCCAGGAACAGGCGAAGCTAAGATGCTTGGTGAATTCCTGATGAATGCACAAGGTGAAGACGTTGTTGCAGGTATCAGAACACCACTTACAATAGATAAGCTTATGGAAATCAACAAGGAAGTTTACGACCAGTTCATGGAAGTATCAACTTTACTTGAAAACCACTACAGAGATATGCAGGACATAGAGTTCACAATCGAAAAGGGTAAGCTTTTCATGCTTCAAACAAGAAACGGTAAGAGAACTGCAGCTGCAGCTTTAAGAGTAGCAGTTGAGCTTGTTGAAGAAGGAAAGATATCTAAGGAAGAAGCTATAATGAGAGTTGAGCCAGCTCAACTAGACCAGCTTCTACACCCAACCTTTGAGACTACAGCTCTACAGAATGCTAAGGCTATAGCTAGTGGATTACCAGCATCACCAGGCGCAGCTTCAGGTAAGGTATACTTCTCAGCTGAAGATGCAGTTCATGCTGCAAGAAACGGCCAAAAGGTTATACTTGTAAGACTTGAAACTTCACCAGAAGACTTAGAGGGTATGGTAGAAGCTCAAGGTATACTTACAGCTAGAGGCGGAAGAACTTCCCACGCAGCAGTTGTTGCTAGAGGTATGGGTAAGTGCTGCGTAGCTGGTTGTGAAGCTTTAAAGGTTAAGGAAGAAGAAAAGAAATTCTACATAGGCGACAAGGTATATGGCGAAGGTGACTTCATATCACTTGATGGAAGCACAGGAAACGTATACGAAGGAGTTTTAGCTACACAAGCTCCTGAGCTTTCAGGTCATTTTGGAATCCTTATGGGCTGGGCTGATGATGTAAGAAAGCTTAAGGTTAGAACAAATGCTGATACACCAAAGGATGCTGAGCAAGCTGTTAAGTTTGGTGCAGAAGGTATTGGTCTTTGCCGTACAG
>CALJSV010000146.1 GCA_937976095.1 uncultured Clostridia bacterium
AAAGGAAAAGGTACAGGAGCTAAAGGGGACAGTAGCAAAGAAGAATATTAAGAAGATAGTGTTTGCATGTGATGCAGGCATGGGCTCCAGTGCAATGGGAGCAAGCATGCTGAAGAACAAGCTGAAAAAGGCAGGACTTGACATAACAGTAGTAAATGCAGCAATAGAAGATATACCTGCAGACGCAGACGTAGTAATAACCCATGAAAACCTGACAGCAAGAGCTAAAACATCAAGACCTAATGCAGAGCATATTTCTATAAAGGATTTCTTAAATAGCCCTGAATATGATAGTCTGGTAAATAGGCTATCATAAGGGATATAAATAATGAGCAAGAACAGCAGAGTATACAATCTGCTGTTCTTGCAATCATAAGTATAAGATAACCGGAAATTGTTTGCTAATAAAAATAGGTTTGGAGGTTGCATATGGACATCAATAAAGCAAGTGCAAGAACTAAGGAGATTATTCAGATACTTTGCAAAAGCACTGAATATGTTACCATAGCTGCTATAGCTGAAAAATTGAATGTAAGCTCACGTACAGTTCTAAGAGAACTGGATGAAGTTGAAAGGCTCCTGAAAGTAAGCGATGTTAGGCTTGATAAAAAACCTAACAAGGGACTCTATATTAAAGGAAGTATAGAGGAGAAGGCTAATACTTTACTGCTTTTAGAAGGCTTGCGAGAAAACAAAAGTTATGCACCTCAAGAAAGACAAACCGTAATACTAAGCGAACTGCTTCAAAATCAAGAGCCTACAAAGCTATATTACTTTACAAGGATATTTGACGTATCTGAAGGCACCATAAGCAGAGATCTGGACAACGTTGAGGAATGGCTGAAAAGATATAAGTTAAAGCTTATCAGAAAGCCAGGCTTGGGGGTATATGTAGAGGGTAATGAAGGCTCTATAAGAAGAGCAATAATAAACCTTATATATGAAAACATAGATCAGGACCACCTTCATAGCTTTATGAGAGAAAGCTTCATGGTAAGCTCTGACAAGCAGCCCCGCCTTGAGATAAAGATGAGAAACCGACTCTTAAACCTTATTGACAGAGACACTGTAACAAAGCTTGAAATACTGGTCCATGAGGTTGAGAGCATAATGGGCTACAGCTTTGCTGACAGCGCCTATGTAGGACTGGTAGTACATTTGGCTCTTGCAGTTCAAAGAATAAGAAACAACGAAAAAATAACCATAGACAAAAATCATCTTGAGGAGCTGAGGGCAAAGCAGGAGTTTAAGGCGGCAGAGCACTTGGTCAGAAGTGTAGAACGAGTCCTTGATCTTGATATACCTGAGGATGAAATTGCATACATCACTATGCATATCATAGGCTCAAAAAACAGAGATATCTTCTATGATTCCCCGGAAGGGGCTGCAGGAAGCTTTGAGCTTGTAAAGCTTGCGAGAGATATGATAAAAATAGCTGAGCACGAGTCTGACCGCTATCTGGAGCAAAACCAGAAGCTTTTGATAGGTCTTGTAAACCATCTGGGACCAGCTATCAGCAGACTAAAAATGAATATGGATATCCGCAATCCTTTACTGGATGAAATAAAGGCTTTTTATCCGGATATCATGGAAATAAGCAAAAAATGTGCGGAGGTAATAGAAGAACGCTTTAGTATAAGCATACCCGAATCAGAGATAGGCTATATAGCCATGCACTTGGGTGCAGCGATAGAAAAAAAGGATAACGACAAAAAAAGCATCTACAAGGCAGCCGTAGCGTGCCCCAGCGGGATAGGGGCTTCAAGGATGCTGGCAGCAAGAATTGAAAGTGAATACGAGAATATCACGGTAAGTGATGTAATTTCAACAATCAAGCTAGAGGATTATATGCTGAAGGCAGGGGAAATTGACTTGATTATATCAACTGTTCCCATAAAGGATATTACAATTCCGGTGGTCGTAGTAACTCCACTGCTTTCACAGCAGGACAAGATAAAAATTGACAAAGCACTAAAGGAGCGTATAAGTGAGGATAAGCCTGAAGGTAGTGAAAAACGAACTGCGGTGGATCTGAAGAGTAAGCTTATACAAATGAGTAAATACAGCGAAGCGATAATAGAGCTTTTGGACCATCTGTTTGTAATAGATGAATCCGAGGCTTCAAGCATAAAGGAGCTTATCACAATAGCAAGTGAGCAGCTGGGAGAAACAAAGGAAAAGCAGGAAATAATAGAGCAGGATTTAACAAACAGAGAAAGCATGGGCAACACGAGGATATCCGGCAAGGGCTTTGTATTGATACACTGCCGCTCCAATGCAATGGACAGGATACAGCTTGGGGTTATAAGACTGCAAAAGCCCATCAGCTTCCTGAATAAACGAAGTGAGCTTGAGGATATATACTTTGCGGTTATTATGATAGCTCCGCTTCAGGCTCAAAAGGAGTCTCTAGAGGTTATAGGAGAAATAAGTCGACTGCTTATTGAAAAATCAAGCTTCCTAAGATTAGTCAAGGAAGGTGCAAAGCAAAGCATATACGAAGAAATAAATGCAAGATTGAATCATTTTTATAAAGTAAAAAGCAGCAACTAATTTGGAGGTTTATAATGTTGAATGCAAATATAGAAACAAAAAGCAATGTGAAGGTCAATACAGAAGCTGTACAAAGATTTGGCAGATTTTTAAGCGGGATGGTAATGCCCAATATAGGAGCATTTATAGCATGGGGTATCATAACAGCATTTTTTATACCAACAGGATGGATGCCAAATGAAAGCTTATCAAAGCTGGTAGGACCAATGATCGTATACCTGCTTCCACTGCTTATTGGT